>JASJAZ010000008.1 GCA_030066785.1 Desulfobacterales bacterium
CGGGAGGGTGTCTAAATCTTTTGGAAATCTTAAATAATTTCCAACCTAAAAATTTTCGATTTCTCTAACTAATCAGTGGCATTGGCCGATGTAAAAAACCTTGTGATTTCCACTGTACATCTGCAATTTTGCCAAATTTTAGATTATCTCATGTCGTTAATCGGCCCTATTGCGGTCTAGATTGGCGCCCATCGCGTAAATCGCCCAAGATACCGACAAGATTGCCAGGTAGATGCGCCGGTTATGAGCTGTCATTCTCGGATTTATCCGGCAATACACCGTTTTTCAAACAGTGCAATGAATAACTTGGATAACCCAATTCTTTTAGAGCCTGCCAGGTGTTAGAGATTTCATACTCCAATCGCCCCAATTCAATTTGGCCTGTAGAAGTATCAAAGGTAGCATAACTGGCACGCGGGTCTCCATCCCTCGGTTCGCCGACGCTTCCTGGGTTGATGAGAACTTTATCCATGATTTTTTTCACATAAGGTATGTGCGTATGGCCGGTGAAAATTATTTCAGCCTGGATATCCTGATAATACTCAGCCAGTTCAGGGTATGGGGTGTTAAGATCAAGGTAGTGGTTAAAAGGCATGTTGGGCCCTGTATGATTCATATAAAATGAAATATCATCCAACTCGAATCGGCATTCCTGCGGAAGTTCCCGTAAAAAAGCCATAGAATCTTGGCTTATCAGACGTCTTGTTAATTCGGTCACTCTATTCAGATCCTCCGCCAGATGTGCATACCTTTCTCCGATGTAATCAGAGGCCTTTTGGTCATGGGCGATAATGTAATCACTGTTACCAAAACAAATATGGTCACAGTTATCCATCAATACATCGATGCACTGTTCGGGAAAGGGATAATCAACCGCAATATCTCCGCAACAGATCAATTTATCATGCCTGACGTTCTTCAGCACACAATCTAGGGCATGATAATTTCCATGAATATCCGATACAATTAGAATTTTCACTGTTCAAGCTCATTAAGGTTCCGAGATTAATTTATTAAAATCCATGTCCGGTAATAGTTTCCAGGTTGATGCTTCGAAGTAATTTAACAACTAAGCAAAATTCATGAAGAAAATTTCAACATATTGGTCCTGATATGTAAAGCTATAAAACAGAGAGGTTTCTATTTTCAAATGGTTAGATTCGACTAGCGGATTTATATGGTCTACCTGTGATATCCAACAATTCGGCAATAATCAGTTACCAGAAACTTCTGTGATTTCAAATCGTAATCACCGCAAGAAAATAGCCAATTATTCCAAATAAACCCTGTTCAATTCAGCACCCAATTTGACAAATTCAAGGTTTCCCGGATAAATTTCAGATGACCAAAATAAAACGGTAACGGTTCCATCATTCGATAAGTCCGGTTAAGGAGGCCGAAATGGATAAGACGATCGTTGACATGCTCAGGAAAGAGGTTGGCATCAGCGATGAAGATTTGAATAAACTGACCCCGGAAGCAAAGAGAATACTTTCCTATTTGCCCGAGCTTCGGAAATATAAGATATTCGCTGAGGTCATCGAATCAAAGTATTGCCAGGTACAGTGCAAGGTCGGTCAAAAATTCGTGTTTACAGCCAACCCCCTGCTGCTGCATACAAATGAATCTACTTGCCCGCCTTGCATTGGCGCTTTGGTTCCAATAGATGCAGTTATCCGCCAGGTTTTTGATAATGTTGTCGAGGGAAATGAACCTGATGAATTTTTGGGAAATGTCGAATGCAGAGATAAAGGGCTGGATCATGGCGGTCTGGGTAAAGTGAAGTTCAAGGTTTACACAGTGAAGGCTGCCTGAGTCCGTGAGCGTATAACATGATAAAAGCTTTCCCATTTGTCGTCCTCATTCTGGTTGTGACGGATGTATGTCATTCTGAAGATAATTCGATTAATAGGGATTGGGCTGAAAACACCAAAAGCATGTTGAGTAGAACTTTAAAGCGATATAATTGTATGGATTATGCAGACAGGTGGAATAATTATAGCCTGCCGACAAAACGAGATTGTCTTCAAGACGAGATTTACCCCATTTCTAAAAAGACAATGAATGAAGCGTATCAATTATGGCGTATAACTGAAAACCAAGAAGATAGACATGACGTCGAAAAATATTTTAACAAGTGCAGCCGTGAGTATAGCGACAGCTTATTAAAAGAAATTGACCTTCTTTATGCGGATGGCGCTAATAAGAAAGTTGCTCTCGGCTTTTTGGTCAAAGCAATTTATTTCCGTGAAATGTATTTTTGTATTGAAAACTTATACCGCTCACATCAATCCAGGATACTGGAAGCTGCTGAAAAGTCATATTTCAAACAATATTATCGTAACGAGATCGCGTTAGACGTGGTTCGTGAGCATTGTGCGGTCAAGGGTGACCCCATTACAAGTGATCAATATTTAACGCGAATCGCAAAAAAACGTGAGAAGCGAGCCGCTGACAGCAAGCCGATGCAAGCGCATAAACAGCTTGATGCGTCCCATGAGTATCAAACCGATCGAAACGAACCAAACCTCGCGGATAATCATGCGACGCGAATGACTATCAGAAATAAATTAAAAGATAAAACATACAAGTGTAAAAACTTTGGCAATAGCTGGAAGCGCAGCCACGTGATTGAAAAGCGCGATGTTATCAATCATGTATTTAATCGACGAAGAAAGTTTACCAACTCAATTTTTAAAGAAAGCAATTCCCAAGGTATCGATGATGAACAACGCGCGTTTATGAAGATCTTGAAGAAATGCAGCGTCAGATATACAGATGCTATTCAGAAAGAGTTAGACGCCTTTTATGATGACAAACAGAATGATCGTGTGGCTTTATTGATATCAATTAGAAAAATCTATGATAGGCGCTTCTTTCAATGCTTAAAGGATTCGGAATCCCCGGTGGTAGCAGCGTTTTACGCTTATGATATTTACAGCACTTATAATGCAATTTTAATAGAGGAAATAAGACGGTTTTGCATGGAAAAATAGGTCATCAAAGGATTCGCTCCAAGCTAACAATGGTGGTGGATGCGCTAAATTGGTTCGAGTTAAGAAAATGCAGCATTTTGGCATCATTGCGGTCAACCAAGGTATTGACTTTGCGTACACCGAGTTCTTTCAAATGGTCCATGTATTCATTCACCAGCATTTCACCGATACCCTGTTTCTGGTAATCGGGATCAACCCCAATGGTGTCCAGGTTCGCTTCATCCTCGAAAATACCATATTCGCCCATAAAGAGTTGTCCCATGATAAACCCGACAACGGTTCCATCTGGTTTTTCAGCCACCAGTGACGTCGGCAAATACTCTTTTGATTTAAACAGCTTTTCAAATTTTATTTCATAAAACTCCTGTCGCGAAGTCTTGAGGACTTTTTCATCAATCTCTACGACAGCGTCAAAGTCGTCATTCTTCATGAGCCTGACTCTAATGGTGCTTTCATTCATGCGACATCCTTTCTGTTGATGGATGGATATCAGATGGTGGCCACGCTTTCAGCTGTTTGCAAAGGTCTGGGTCAGATCATATTTTGTGCCACAATTTCAGCGATATCCATTGTCTTAATCGTTTCTTCTTTCTCCAGCTCTTTCATCCCGTCTTCGACCATTGTCAGGCAGAAGGGGCACCCCACCGCTACGGTGGATACATTCAGATTGACAATTTCCTCCGTTCTTTCCAGGTTAATTCGTTTGCCGATGGTCTCTTCCATCCACATGCGTCCCCCGCCGGCACCGCAGCAAAAACTTTCCCGGCCATGCCGATCGAGTTCCTTAACGGTGCCATTGGAAACGGATTGCAGGATGGATCTGGGCTGATCGTAAATGTTATTGTAGCGTCCCAGGTAACACGGATCGTGATAGGTCAGCGCGCCTGCCGTTGCTTTATTCAGACTGATTTTTCCCGCTTTGATGAGCCCGTCGATGAACTCGGCATGATGAATCACCTCGTAATGTCCGCCACTTTGAGGATAGTCATGCCTGAGGGTATTGAGGCAGTGCGGGCAGGCCGTGATTATTTTTTGAACGTTGTAGCCATTCAGGGTTGCAATGTTTTCCTCGGCCATCATTTGGTACATCATCTCATTGCCAACGCGCTTGGCAAAATCACCGGTACATTTTTCCTCCACACCTAAGATGGAAAAGCTGATGCCTGCTTTTTGCAATATTTTAACCAGACTAATGGAAACTTTTTTGGATCGGTCGTCGAATGAGCCGGCGCAGCCCACCCAAAGCAGATAATCGACATCCGGGTTGTCGGCCATGGTTGTGACGCCCAAGCCTTCAGCCCAATCGGCGCGTTTATCATAGCCGATTCCCCAGGGGTTGCCGTTGCGTTCGAGTCCTTTCAGGGCAGGGTTCAGCTCTTTGGGGTAAGACTCCGCCATCAAGGTTTGCCCTTGTCGCATGGCGATGATGCGGGGCACATGTTCAATGGTTACCGGACAGACCTCTTCGCAGGCACGGCAGGTGGTACATGCCCACAGCGTATCTTCGGCGATGACATCGCCCACCAACTGCTTCTTGCTGTTGTGTTCGGTGGCTGCTTCCTTCAGTTTTTCAATTTGATTTGCATCTTCGATTTGCTGGAGGGTGGATACCAATTTGGCTCTTTTGACAATATGATCAGCATTCTCATTCAGTTCATGCTTCAAATTGTCATTGAATTCATGCAAATTTAACGGCTTGTCGGTGGTGAAGGTCGGGCATACCTCTTTGCATCGTCCGCATTCGGTACAGGTATACAGGTCCAGACCCTGTTTCCAGTTGAGTTGATGGATGTGATTGATTCCCAGGGATTCATCCTCCCAGGCCTCTTCGTCTTCCAAATCCAGCAATTTAGGCTTTTCATGCGGATAGTCCAGGCTTTTTAGAAACACGTTGGGAAGTGCCGTGATCACATGAAAGTGTTTGCCCCGGGGCAGCAGATTTAAAAATACCAACTGGGTACAGATGTGCACCCAGAACATAATGACCATCAGGTAGTTGTGGGCTTCAAGGCCAAATCCTGAAATCAGGTTGGAGGCGCCCACCGCAACCGGTGTCCACCCGAATTCGGACCCGTATTGCGGATTATTGAAATAATGAAGATCTCCGGGATTGTTATATAATTGAACCAAATTGTAGCGTGCGCCGTCGTACAACAGATCAGACACCATTAAAATACCGATCAGCGCCAAGACCAAATAGGCTTCGAAGGTATTGTGCATGCGCTCGGGCTTTAAAACCGCGCGACGAAAAATGGCCCAGATGATCATCAACAAAACGATCCCTTCGGTAAAATCTTTGAGGGCCATGTACAGATAGCCGGGCAGGCCGTTGTCGCCCAGCAACGGCAGTTGAAATCCTGCCTGAAATCCCTCGCCATATAAATTCAAGCTGCGAATCAATAGGATACAAAACCCCCAAAAGATGAACGCATGCATAATCCCGGAGCTTCTTTCTTTGGCCCGGCCGACCAGACGTTTCTGGCCCATGGCCAGAACGATCATATTGATCAGCCGGTCTTTCAGACGGATGTCGCGATCGGCGGGCTCAAGCGCCTTTAACAATTGAATTTTGCGAAACATTGTGCGCCCGAATACCGTCAGCGCAATGATAAGTAAAAGCGCCATTAATAGGGGATTCATAGCTTCCTCAACAACTTTATCACTTGCGTTATTTAATTAATAATTGAGCCGCCAGGGAGTTTCAAGCATCAACGCTTGTCATTCCTGACTTGATCCGGAATCTAATTCTATGTAAGGGACCATCTCTGGATGCCGGGCTGCATCGGCATGACAGCGAAACTTCTGATTGCTGAAATAATTAACTTCTTATTTTTTTAATTTCTTCGCGCAGAAGCGGAACCACCTCGAAAAGATCTCCCACGATACCATAGTCGGCCACGTTGAAGATAGGCGCTTCAGGGTCTTTGTTGACGGCCAGGATCACTTTCGAGCCGTTCATGCCCGCAAGGTGCTGAATCGCGCCGGAGATCCCCATGGCCATATAAAGAGTGGGCGCCACGATTTTACCGGTTTGCCCGACCTGCTTGTTATGGGCCATAAAACCACCATCGACCATGGCGCGGGAGGAGCCAAAGCCCGCCCCTAAATCGTCGGCCAGCGCTCTGATCAAATCGACGCCGGTCTGATCCTTGGCCCCGCGTCCCACGGAAATGACGATGTCGGCATCGGCCAGATCGATTTCACCGGTGGCGTCTGATATGAGTTCCTTAATTACGGCTTTTACATCTGCTGCCGGGGTTGCTAGCCGGACGACATTTTCGGTTCCGGAAATTCCTTCGGTGGCCTCAAAGGCACCGGCGCGGACCACGGCCACCAGCCTCTCCGCATTGATTTTCACCCGTTGTTTCACTTTATTGGCAATGGCAGGTCTGATGATTTCAACTTGATCGCCATTGAGTATCACATCGGTAATTTCAGTTGCGCATGCGGCGCCCAGCTGCGCGGCAACTCTTGGAGAGGCGGCTTTGCCGCTTTCTGAAAAACTGAACCAGATCAGATCGGCACCGAATTGGTTGGCCGCATCGACGACACAGGATGCGTATGGGCCTGCCGAAAACAGCTCCAATCCCGGATCATCGGCAATGTATTGGGTATCGGAACCGGCGTTTGCCAATTCGGGAATTAACGCTTCCAGATTACTGCCAATGGCCACTACGGCCGCTTCGGCTCCAATGGCTTTGGCTTTTGATAAAAGTTCGGCTGTGCTGCCTTTCAGTGCCCCTTGCTTGATGTCTGCGATTACGAGTACTTTGGCCATAATATATTTTCCTTATATGAATATATGGGTCTGCTGATGATCGTGAATGATGGGTTGGTTGCCCTATAACACCTTGGCTTCATTAACCAAAAGATCGACGACCTTGGCGGTGATGTCGGCTGCGTCGCCTTCAAATTTCTGCCCGGCCTCGCGCGTTTCCGATTTCATAAATTCGACAATTTCCGATTTCAGTGCGGTACCTCCGACCTCCTCAAAAGAGGTACCAAGCGCCGATAGATCCATCACATCTATTTTCTTTTTCTTGGCCATCATGAGGCCGCGCATTCCGGGTAGCCTCGGTTCATTAATACTATCAGTAACCGTGACGACGGCCGGCAACTCCAAAGCAACAATTTCAGTCCCATTATCACCCAGACGGGATACGCTGATGTGCTGGTCGTCTAATACCTCGATTGCGATCACATTGCTGACACAAGGTATTGCCAGATACTCGGCCAGCATAATGCCGGTTTGACCATTATCCGTATCCTGGGCTTGTTTACCAGTGATAATCAGATCATAACCCTCCTTCTCGTAGACCTTTTGCAAAACTCGGGCGAATACAGACGAATCCGCTTCGGTCAGTGTTGGATCATCGATTTGAATACCGTTGTCAATCCCCATGGCAAAGCCTCGGCGGATAATCTTGGTATTGTCTTCACCACCGCCGATACTGACCATGGTTGTTTCCGCATTGTTGTTTTCCTTTAGTTGGACGGTGGCTTCCACTGCATTTTCATCCCAGGCATTCATGACATACTGTAAGCCATCCTCTACAATGGCGCCGGCCTCCACGTTGATGGTTAATTCCACATCGACTACTTTTTTGATCGTGGTAAGAATTTTCAATTTGCCCTCCCGCTCTTGTTTGTTTCGTTGGTTCGGTTACCAGGCCTGATTTATGAAAAAAATAAGGAAATTGGAGTTAAAACGTAACTTGTTTTTTATTAATATGTTAAGCAATATTGGGTGTCAAGTGTTTTTTTAGAAAAAAATATTTCATTAGATAGGTCTTCCGTCTGTGAAGATGAGCCGTATTTTGCGAAAATTTGATGACATATCATTTGCAAAATGATATGCGCCGGATTGACAGCCTGCAGACAGAGCAGGATTTGACAGGAGGGTTTAATAGAAAGGTAGAATCTGTGTACCGTCACCGGAATAATATCATGGGCACTAGATTTCATTCCGTCTGTATCAGGCGGATATGTGGTGATATCTGCGGTAGTCTGTTCGTTTTTATGACGGCCAAAGCCGCCATGGACTTGAATCCGGGCTAGAGGACCGTTATTTTTTTAAGGGGCTGTTGCTATATAACTGTTTTAAGTCGCCCAACAGTCTTTTTTTCCCTTCTTCTGAAAAGCTTCTTAAATAGTTGCCTATGTTTTCATCATGCGCCGTCTGTATGTTTCTTATCACCTGTCTTCCTTTAGGCGTAATTTCAAGAATTGTTATGCGTTCGTCTTTTGAATCATGTTTCCTAAGAATAAACCCGTTTTTTTCTAATCGTTTGGCGACACCGGTCATATTGGGTCCCGACACCAGCATGATTTTGCTTGCAATCGTCACTGAGTTTTGACCATCTTTAGAGTTATGTAAAACCCTCAGGGCATTGTATTGTGAAAAGGTCAACCCATAGTTTTTATAGATGGTATCGCAATCTTTTTTATATACTTCGGAAGCTTTGACCAGGGCCACTAATACTTTCTCATCAATTTTCAGACCGCTTTTATAGTTATAGGCACCCCAATCGGGTCTTTCGGATTCATCAGGCATGGCAGCATCCTCAACCTTTTAAGTATCGCATTAACCTTACCGTTATTACGTAATTAGTTATTTACACATGTCTTATATAAAACACCTTCTCAAAATACAATATATATTTTAGCTTCACGCTATTATTTCAATAACAATCTAAAAATATATATAAAAATTGTGGTTAAATAAAAAGATACGCAGTCCCTGTGCATCAGCTCGGCCGATTAAACCCCCTGCAGGCAACGCATCAAAATGAAATTTTATCAATCGTTGCTAAAGCTAGCAGCAGAAGCAATGAGGTGGTTGCAAGCATTGCGGGTTAATGTAAAATACTATAACTTACTGTTATTCTAAATAATAAAGTATCTATTTGATTTTACCGTGGGGGCCTGAAATTATTGCCTTCCGGCCTAAAAAAAGCTTGACAAGCAAATCTTGTTAACATATTAACAAAATACAAGTTAACAAATAATACTTTATGCAATAAAGATGATTACAAAGGGGCCTAAATATGAGGTATGCAGAAACGGGGTTTAATCTAGAAGTTGATTTAACCCGGGGAAACATTGAAAAGGTAGCAACTGACCCTAAAGACACCGAACTCTATCTGGGCGGCCTGGGTACGAATGCCAAGATATTATGGGACAGGGTACCTCCCGAAGTCGAGGCCTTTTCTCCCGAGAATCTATTGATATTCGCAGCCGGACTATTATGCGGCACGCCTGCCATCGGTTGCAATCGTACAATTGTCACCACCATTTCTCCCCAGACCAAGCTGATGGCATTTTCAATGATGGGAGGCTTTCTTGCACCGGAATTAAAGTATGCCGGGTACGACAAAGTGATCCTTCGCGGCAAGTCCCCATCCCTGGTATATTTATGGATCAACAACGACAAGGTTGAAATTCGGGATGCCGCTCATCTCAAAGGCAAAGGCGCCATTGAAACGGCGGAAATTATCCGCAAAGAACTGAAGCAGCCCAAAGCCCAGGTCGCCGCTATCGGTATGGCCGGTGAAAATAGGGTTTTTTATGCGTCCATTGAGCAGGGCCGCTCCAGCGCCAGTCGCGGCGGTATCGGGGCCGTCATGGGCGACAAAGGGGTAAAGGCCATTGTTGTCCGCGGCACTCAGGACATCAATGTTGCCCAGCCTGAAGCGTTTATGGAACTCACTAACGAAGTAATGGATTATATACAATTCCGGAATGACAATCCCATTCCGGGGGTCATGCCGATTCTGGCTGGGCTTGGATCGCCCCAGGAGATGAAGGTCCATGATGAGAAGTGGCACACTGAAAACTTCAATTGGGGAAATTCCCGAACCCGGCGCAAAGGCTTTTGGACCGATGAAATTGCCCTTGAGTGGATGGAAACACTGGACAATGCCCGCACGCGGCTGATTAGTTGCTATAACTGCCCGATGACCTGCGGCGCAACCATTTCCATGCCGGGCCTGCCGACCTATATGATGAAATGCTTTACCAAACTAACCTATACAATGGCCGCATATTCCGACCTCGATTTCGGTTTGAGGATTGCCCAGCGTGCCACCGAATACGGCCTGGACGGATTTTCCGCCCCCCAAGTGATGGCCTTCGCCCTTGAATTGCTCGAAAACGGAATTCTGACCGATGATGATTTCCCGGAAATGCCGGCTGATACCGAGGGCCGATTCTATTATCTGCTGGACAAAATTGTTCGACGTGAAGGTATTGGAGACATCCTGGCCAACGGCACTTATTGGGCGGCCAAAGAGATCGGCAACGGCGCCGAAGATTATGCCCATAACAACATCAAGAAGCACGAACAGCTACCGCTCAAACTTTCCATGCTCAATCCGATTTACTATTTGATGTACTGCACGGGCGAAAAGATCAACATTACCCAGATTGAAGGCCAGTTTCCCCAGGCGCCCTACCCCAAGAAAGAGCACCGGGAAGCGTTTGTGAAGGACTGGCACCAGGTTCCGGACGATAAGTTCAAACAATATTTTGTGGACTGGAACCCGCGCGGAGAGAATTCAATGCCCTTTTATCCAACCGTTGACATGTGTTGCGATATTGTCGACTGGCAAGAGATGATGCACTACATCGATGACGCACTCGGTCAGTGTGCGGGCTTGTCATCCTTCCCTCTGAAACCACCCTACCATATCCACAATTACCCCAAGTTTATTTCAGCAGGCGCTGGCATCGAGATGGATGAAGACTCGTTGAGCAAGGCCGCCAAAAGATACCGAACCCTGGTCAGAGCGATTAATATTAGAAGGGGTATGCGAAGAAAAGATGAGACGCCGCCGGAAAACCATTGGAAGAAAAGGTTTCCCGAACTTGAAAAGGAGCTGTTGGATACCTACTACAAATTCAAGGGCTGGAACCACGACGGCATTCCCACCAAAGCGTCTTTACACGAATTGGGGCTCGACTATGTTGGTGAAGATTTTGTTAAGAGAGGGATCTTAACGGTTAATGAGGATGTTCCTTCCGAAGAGGCAACAGCCTAACATAAGCTAAATTAGAGTGGAGGGCGTGAACCTTGAAATCTCAAAAGACCAAAAAAACAATCAAAACAATAAAAATCGATGTGGACAAATGCAACGGTTGCCGGGCCTGTGAAATGATCTGCTCTGCTTTTCACGCCGAACCGAAATACAGCAGCAATAATCCCGCTAGATCGAGGATTCGAATTATTCGCGAACCACTGCGCGACCTATACATTCCTGTTTATGCAGGTGAATATGCCGTTGCCGAGTGCGCGGGTAGGGATAAATACACCATTGACGGGAAAGAATATGACGAGTGCTCTTTCTGTCGGGCATCGTGCCCGTCAAGGGACGAATTCAAAGAACCCGATTCCGGCCTCCCGCTCAAATGTGATATGTGCGAGGGTGAACAGGAGCCCTTGTGTGTAAAGTGGTGCATGCACGACGCATTGCTTCTTGAAGAAAGAGAAGAAGAAGTCGATGAACCGGAGCCCGAGGATGAACAGGAAGAGTTGGAAATCGGATTGGAAGCTTTGGCTGACAAGTACGGCTTGGAAAAGGTAAAAGACGCGATGGCCCGAATTTCTAAAAAGGATTAACCCGGCAAGGTCAAAAAAAAGGATCAATAAAGACAGTGGAAACAGTCGCCCCTTTCAAAGAAGTCATTGATGAGATTAAAGAATCAGGTGGAGACGCCTTCAGGTACTGCTTTCAATGCGGATTATGTGATACGGTTTGCCCCTGGAACAAGGTCAGGCAATTCAGCATCCGCAAGATCATTCGTGAAGCGACATTTGGATTGACCGAAATCGAAGGCGAGAATATATGGCGCTGTACGACCTGCGGAAGATGCCCTGAGCGTTGTCCCAGAGGCGTGAAACAGATTGAGGTCGGAGTTTCTCTGCGACGGGTCGCCTCAGCCTATGAAGTTTTTCCCGCCTCGGTACGCTCCGCGCGTACGGCCAGAGCCAGCCTCATCTCCGAAGGTAACCCTCTGCAGGTGGAACGCAGCAAGCGTGCGGATTGGGCCAAGGGTCTGGCGGTTAAAACATTCAGCGAGGAAATGGAGATATTGTACTTCGCTGGCTGTTACCTTAGTTTCGATCCCAGAATGAAAAAGGTGGCTGTGGCCACGGCCGATATCCTCAACAAGGCCGGCGTTGACTTCGGCATACTGGGCAACAAAGAAAACTGCTGCGGCGAGAGCATCCGCAAAATCGGCAGTGAGAATGTATTTAAGGATCTAGCCAAACAAAACATCAAAACTTTTATCGATGCGGGTGTGAAAAAAATCGTTGTTTCATCACCGCATTGCTACCACACCTTCAAAAATGAATATCCTGAATTCATGGTGAACTTTGAGGTAATTCATATCGCTCAGTATATATCTGAGCTGATCAATGAAGGGCGACTTCAGATAAGCAATGCCTATGACAAAAAAGTAACCTATCATGATCCGTGTTACCTAGGGCGACATAACGACATATATGATGCGCCCCGCGACATACTTCAGAAAATTCCCGGGTTGGAGCTGGTCGAGATGGTGGATTCTCGCTCTAACAGCTTATGCTGCGGCGGCGGTGGCGGAAGAATTTGGATGGACACGCCCAAGGAGGAAAGATTTTCAGATATTAGATTACAGCAATCCAAAGCTTCGGGGGCGCAGGTGCTGGTCACGGCCTGCCCTTATTGCATCACCAACTTCGAGGAAAGCCGCTTGAACCTCGAGTATGATGACGTCATAGAAATTAAGGATATCACGGAAATTATCCAGGAAATTATCTAGCCCATATTGGGACTAACCCGGCCGATCTAAGATTCAATGGCCTGAAAATATAATGAGGGGATCGAAAGTGGAAAACGAAGTATTGCCAAAGGAAGTCATTCAACAATTTTCCGGGAGCCTTGAAGGCGCCAATTTCGGAGATGTTATGGTTGTCGGCGGCGGCATCAGCGGCATCCAGGCGTCTCTTGATCTGGCCACGGCAGGATTTAAAGTCTATTTGGTTGAAAAAGGACCAAGCATTGGCGGCCATATGGCCCAGCTTGACAAGACCTTTCCAACCAATGACTGCTCCATGTGAATCCTGGCGCCCAAACTGGTCGAGGTCGGCCGGCACCCCAACATAGAAATTTTGACATTCACGGAAGTCGACGGTGTAGAGGGACAAGCAGGTGATTTCAAAGTCACCCTGACCACCAAGCCCCGATACATTATCGAGGACAAATGCACGGGCTGCACCACCTGCGTAAAGTACTGCCCGGTAGAATACCCCGATCCCTTCAATCAAGAAATATCGGACAACAAGGCTGTGCATGTATACTTTTCCCAGGCTATTCCCCTGGTGGCCTACATTGACGAAAGCTGTCTTTTTCTGAAAGAGGGAAAGTGCGATATCTGCCGAGGCGTGTGTCAGGCCGATGCCATCGATTTCAAACAAACCACAGAGAAAAAACAAGTCAATGTCGGGGCCATCATCTTGTCATCCGGCATGCAACCGTTCGATCCGCAAACCAAAGATGAATACCAATACGGCAAGCTGCCGAATGTGGTCACCAGCATGGATTATGAACGGCTGCTTTCCTCCACCGGCCCATACGGCGGCAAGGTATTGCGCGGTTCCGACCGCAAGCATCCCCAGAAGGTCGCCTGGATTCAATGTGTCGGATCCAGACGGGTGCTCGAGGATGAAAACAGTTATTGCTCCGGCGTATGCTGCACCTATACCCAGAAGCAGGTGATCCTGACCAAGGATCATGAACCCGACGCCCAGTGCACCATTTTCCATAACGATATTCGCTCGTACGGCAAGGATTTTGAACGCTACTTTCAAAGGACGGAACAACTGCCCGGCGTAGAATTCATCAGAAGCTACACCTCCATCGTCGGAGAAAACCCGGCAAACAATAACGTCATTGTAAGATATGCGACCAATGATGATGGCGTCAAAGAAGAAGAATTCGAAATGGTGGTCTTGTCGGTGGGATTGAATCCTCCGGCGGACAATGCGGTCTTGGCGGATAAATTCGGCTTAGAACTCAGTTCTCACGGATTCAATAAAGCCATTCACTCCAATCCCATGGAGACCAATCAACGCGGCATTTTTGTCAGCGGCGCCTTTCAGGGACCTACCGATATACCCGAATCGGTATTTAGCGCCAGTGCGGCCGGCACCCAGTGCGGCGAAATGCTTGACTACCGGCGTGGGAAGCTGTCTACGGAGAGGGTTTATCCGCCCGAACGCGATATCTCCCAAGAGGCGCCCAAAATCGGCGTCTTTGTGTGCCATTGCGGGGCGAATATCTCCAGTGTGGTAAATGTTCCCGACACCGTAGAATATGCCATGACCCTGCCCAATGTGGTCTACGCCCAGGAACAGCTCTTTTCCTGCGCCAACAATTCTGCCAAGGAAATATCCGATCTGGCCAAGGAAAAAGGACTGAATCGGGTGGTGATCGCAGCTTGCTCCCCCCGAACCCTGGAGCCGTTGTTCCGGGACACCCTGCGCGAAGCCGGTCTTAATCAATATTACCTGGATATGGCCAATATCCGGGAGCACTGCTCCTGGGTGCATTCCAAAGAAAAGGAAGAGGCCACGGAAAAGGCGCAGGATATCATCAGAATGTCGATTGCCCGTGCCGGCCATCTGGAACCCTTGCAGGAATTCGACCTTCCGGTGAACAAAACGGCCTTGGTGGTCGGCGGCGGTATCGCCGGTATGACCTGCGCGCTTTCCATCGCCAAACAGGGGCATGAGGTTCACCTGATTGAAAAAGCCAAAGACTTAGGCGGCATAGTCCGCCGAATCCATACCACCATCGAAGGGATGGATGTTCAAGCATATTTGAATGATCTGATACGGGCGGTCTACAATAATCCCCTTATCCACGTATCCCATGAAGCCACCATCACCGACGTATCCGGCTACCTGGGTAATTTTGTTACCACGGTAAAGGCCGAAGGCCGGATCAAAGAGATCAAACATGGCGCCTCGGTCATTGCCATCGGCGCGGACGTGTACAAACCCACCGAGTACCTTTACGGCGAAAATGATAAGGTCTTTACCCACATCGAATTAGGCGAAGAAATCGCCAAGCAAAATGAAACCGTTCTTAATGCCGAAAGCCTGGTGATGATCCAGTGCGTCGGCTGTCGAAACGAGGACAGAAATTATTGCAGTCGGGTGTGCTGCAGCCACGCGGTAAAAAATGCCTTGAAACTTAAAGAGACCAATCCTGCGATGGATATTTACATCCTCTTTCGGGACATGCGTACCTATGGATTGCGAGAGGATTATTACCGCGAAGCATCGGACAAACATGTAAGGTTTATTCGCTACGTACCGGAAGATCCGCCGCTGGTGGAAACAGCCAAAGAGGGCGGCAAAGATATTATTCGGGTCACCGTGCCGGATACCATTCTGGGCCAGCGGCTTGAGTTGGATGCCGATATCCTCTCGCTGGCGGCGGCGGTCATTCCTTCTGCATCGACCAAAGAGGTCGCCGGGTTGTTCAAGGTGACATTGAGCCCGGATGACTTCTTTAAAGAAGCCCATGTCAAGCTAAAGCCCGTGGAGTTTGCCACTGATGGCGTATTTCTATGCGGAACGGCGCACTATCCCAAGCATATCCAGGAAACGATCAACCAGGCCTACGGCGCCGCCGGTCGGGTCCTGACGCTGCTTTCTAACGATACGGTTACCGCCTCGGGGTCGGTTTGCGAGGTGATCGAAAACGATTGTGTTTCATGCGGTGCCTGCATTACGGCATGCAGCTATGCCGCTATAGATTTTATCGACACACCGAAAGGTAAAAAAGCGTGGGTCAATCCGATTCTCTGCAAGGGCGACGGTCTTTGCACGGCAAAGTGCCCCACCAGTGCGATTTTCCTGAAGCACTTTACCGATGAAGCAATTTGGAGCCAAATTGATGCGGCCACCACAAGTGAAGAGATAATACAGCAAATTGATGCCGCGGCTGAAAATGAATAAGGGTGTATACATGAGGCAAGTCATAAAGGCGATCAAAGGGGGTGAAAGTGATGAGTGCCGGCCTTGAATTTAAACCTAAAGTTTTAGGCTTTGTCTGCCATTGGTGAGCCTACGGGGCTGCTGACCTGGCTGGAGTTTCCAGACTACAATATACAAGTGAAATGCGGCTTATTCGGATCATGTGTTCCGGTCGCATCGACTTGGAATTCATCCTCAGAGCTTTCGCAAATGGACAAGACGGCGTGTTTATCGGCGGTTGCCGCTTAGATGAGTGCAACTATATCACCCACGGCAATTACGATGCGTGGGCCAATACCTACCTATGTAAAAAGATATTAGCGTACATGGGCCTGAACCCCGCGAGGCTGAGAATCGATTTTATGTCCGGCGCCGACGGGAATCTGCTGGCCGAAGCCACCGACGATTTTACCGCGCAATTAAAAAAGCTGGGACCCATCGGTGAAAGTGAAGGATTAGACCCTAAGGCGTTAAAGGTTGGTCTCGAAGCGGCCAGGAAATTGGTTCCTTACATCAGGCTGGTGGAAAGAGAACGGCTCAGAGTACCAGTTAAGACCAAAGAAGCGTATACTGAATTTTTTGAAAGCAACGAGACAGACCGGTTAGTTGATGACCTTTTATCAGATAAGTGGGCGATCAGCCAGATCATGTTGCTTTTAGAGGAGAAACCCCTTTCGACGAGAGACATTTCTGAAAGGCTGGGCCTGAACCCGTCCGATGTGTCCCGACACATGAACACTTCATCACGGCACGGGTTGGTTAAGTACGATGCCGCCAACAAATGTTACACGTTGGCCTGAGGAAAGACGGATTATGGATATCGAAAAAATAGACCGGATCATTGATAAACATAACAGCGACGCCAGCGCACTTATTCAAATACTGCTGGATATTCAAAGCGAAAACAACTGGCTTCCTAAAGAAGCCCTGGACAGGGTTAGCCAACAGTTAGAAGTTCCGGCAACCCGGGTACAGCACATCGCTACCTTTTATAAAGCCTTTAGTGTGGTTCCCAAGGGGCGTCATAAGGTCCACATATGTATGGGGACGGCCTGTCATGTCCGCGGAGCAACCCGCGTACTTGACAAAGTGCAGGAAGCGACGGGAATCAAACCCGGCGAAACGGATCTGGAATTGAAATTCAGCCTGGAAACCGTCAACTGCCTTGGTTGTTGTGCCTTGGGGCCGGTGATGGAAGTTAACGGTAAAGCCCATGGTAAGATGACACCGAGACAAACAACAGACGTGCTTAAAACTTATGAGTAGGGGAAAATTATGGCGCGGTTAAATACGCCTGAAGCATTGGAGTCCTTCAGACAGGAGTTGCTATCTAAAAAAGATCCCAACACGCCATGCATCTCAATCTGTGCCGGTGCCGGTTGTATCGCTTCGGGTGCGGATGAGGTGATTGCCGCTTTTCAGGCCGAGATTGAAAAAGAAGGCCTGACCGCCAAGGTTGACACCAAGGGAACCGGGTGCCCGGGATTTTGTGAGCAGGGACCTGTTGTGGTGATCTATCCTGAAGAGACATGCTATCTGCAGGTGCAGGCTGAAGATGTTCCCGAGATCGTTTCCCAGACGATTAAAGCGCATGAGGTTGTCGAACGCCTGCTCTATGAAGATCCGGTCACAGGTGAAAAAGTAACTCGGGAGTCCGATATCCCCTTCTATAAAAACCAGCAGCGGACGCTTCTGTGCAGCAATATTAAAATCGATTCCAAAAGCATCGATGACTACCTGGCCATTGGCGGTTACTCGGCACTGAGCAAAGCCCTCTTCCAAATGACCGACGTGGCGGTTTTGGAAGAAGTCAAAAAATCAAACCTCAGAGGAAGGGGTGGTGCGGGTTTTCCGGCCGGTCGGAAATGGGAAGGCTCCCGCAATGCCGCCGAGCCGATCAAATATGTGATCGTCAATGCCGATGAGGGTGATCCCGGCGCGTTTATGGATCGGGCATTGCTGGAAGGCAACCCGCATTCAATTCTCGAAGGACTGATCATCGGCGGCTTCGCTGTCGGCGCCCAAGAAGGCTATGTGTATGTGCGTCAGGAATACCCTCTGGCGGTTGAAAACATCAACCTGGCCATCAAGCAGGCCGAAGCTTACGGTTTTCTGGGGGAAAATATCCTGGGTTCGGGATTTAATTTCAAAGTCATCGTCCACATGGGGGCGGGTGCGTTTGTCTGCGGTGAATCAACCGCATTAATGACGGCCTTGGAGGGCCGTGTCGGTGAGCCCAGGCCCAAGTATACTCGATCCAATATCAAAGGCCTTTGGGAAAGGCCTTCGGTGTTGAACAATGTCGAGACCTGGGCCAATGTGCCGTTAATCATCAATAACGGTGCTGACTGGTTTACCACCGTCGGCACAGACGGCAGCAAGGGGACCAAAATCTTTTCGCTGGTGGGCAAGATCACCAATACCGGGCTTGTGGAGGTCCCCATGGGAATCACCCTGCGAAATATCATTTACAATATCGGGGGTGGAATCCCTGAAGGCAAGAAGTTCAAGGCGGTGCAGACCGGCGGTCCCTCCGGCGGATGTATTCCCGAAGATCAATTGGACCTTGAAGTCGGATTTGATGAGTTGACCAAGGCCGGCTCAATGATGGGTTCCGGCGGGATGATCGTTATGGATGAAGATACCTGCATGGTCGATGTCGCCCGGTACTTCATCGAATTCCTCACGGATGAATCCTGCGGCAAGTGTATCCCGTGCCGGGAAGGTTTGCGGCAGATGCACAGAATTTTAACCAATATCACCAGAGGAAAGGGAAAAGAAGGTGATATCGAGCTTTTAGAGGAGCTGTCCGAAACGGCCATTGAAGCCTCCCTTTGCGCATTAGGAAAAAGTGCCCCCAATCCGTTTTTGAGTACGCTGAACTATTTCAGGGATGAGTATGAGGCCCACATCAGGGACAAACGATGTCCGGCACTGTCCTGCAAGGATTTGGTTTCGTATGTGATCGACCCGGACAAGTGCCAGGCCTGTATGATATGCCTGCGGAAATGTCCGGCCGATGCAATCATCGGCGGCAAGAAAAAGATTCATGTGGTTGACCAGGAAAAATGCACCAATTGCGGAACCTGTCTTGAGGTCTGTCCCTCCCGATTCGGTGCGGTAAAAATAGTTTCAGGCGAATTAGACCTGCCCCCCATCCCTGAAGAAGAACGCAACATAGCCAGAAAGAGCAACTAAAATGAGCGACATTCCTTTACAGATAGATGGCCAAGAAGTCAGTGCCAAGGAAGGCACAACTGTTTTAGAAGCAGCCCAGGGTATGGGGATATCCATACCCACGCTTTGCCACCACGAAAAATTGGAACCCTTTGGAGGATGCCGGCTTTGTATTGTAGAAGTGGAATCGCGTGGCTGGACCAAGCTGGTGGTTTCCTGTGTTTATCCGGTTGAAGAAAATTTAGTGGTCAGAACCAGATCCGACAAAGTGGATCGACTCCGCAAGACCATCCTGGAACTGCTGCTGGCCCACGCCCCGGACGCACCGCAATTGGTGGAATATGCCCAGGTATACGGCGCAGATAAAGACCGTTATGAGAAAGATCCTTCATTCTGCGTCCATTGCGGACTTTGTGTCAGATATTGTGCCGAGGTAAAAAAGGCCGACGCACTGGGTTTTGTTGACCGCGGTATTCGCAAAGAGATCAGTTTTATTCCCGAAATCGCCGCCAAGGAATGCAATGCGTGCAAAGAATGCTTTCCGCTCTGCCCGACATCGTATCTCCAAGCTGCTTTTGTTTTAACCGAATCGCTGGCGTTTCCTTCGTCGTCGGCCAAATCCGTTTCAAAGGCATAGGCCGCCGCAGTATTGTTTGTAACAATTTTCAAAAAATGAGGGGAAGGATTTATGACGGAACTTAAATTCCACCAATTGACCAAGGAAAAGGGGGTTGCCCGGATTGTCCTCAACCGCCCCAAACACAATGTCTTTAATATCGATATGATGCAGGAGTTGACCCAGTTGCTGGCGCAGCTCAACGATGACGCTGAGCTGAAGTGTGTGCTCATCGCCGCCCAAGGAGCAAGCTGGTGCGCCGGGGTGGAAGTGTCTGATCACAAACCGGAATTGGCACCAGAGATGATCCGGGTTTTCGATGCGCTGCTCAAGCAGATTCACGCGTTGGCGGTTCCTTCCATCGCCGCGGTGCACGGCGCCTGTCTGGGCGGCGGTATGGAGGTGGCCATTGCCTGCGACATGATCGTGGCCTCCAAGGCCGCCATTTTCGGCCAACCTGAGATCAAACTCGGTTTTCTGCCGCCCTATGCAGCGGTTCGCCTGCCGCACCTGGTAGGTCCGTCCAAAGCCATTGAAATCTGCACCACCGGAAGGCGCTACAGTGCCGAAGCCGTTTACAATATGGGACTTGTGGCCGAATTGCTGGAGGTTGAAACTTTTGAAGAGGGTCTGACCAAATTAATTAAGGAAATCGGCCATTGCAGCCCCCTGATTATTCGCCTGAACAAAAAGGCCGTCAATCTGCACCTGGGCCTGGATATCAATGCGGCCATGGAGAGCGTCAGCGATCTGTTCCTCAATCAATTGATGAAAACCGAAGACACCCTCGAAGGCATCAAGAGCTTTGAAGAAAAGCGGCGGCCTGAATGGAAGAATTGTTGATGATGGGATGATGCCGCTAGCTAAAGATTCGCCGGCTTATTATCCTTTGATGAGCTACGCCGGTTTGAAGCCGACATATCCTGTGGCAGCCGTCAATGAAAACGGAGATCCGCGGAATGTCGAAATCGCCGGTGAGCTGCCGCTGACCATATTTGTCGACGATCAGGAAGTAGTGACGTTAATGACGTTGGGTACGCACCCTGAGGAGCTGGCCCTCGGTTACCTGCATAATCAACGATTAATCGAAAAAATCGAAACCGTCGAATCGGTGCATGTCGATTGGGCGAAAGAATCGGCTTACATCAAAACCATCGGCGGCAACACCGGGGAGCTTTTGCAAAGCAAACTGATCAAGCGGACTGTTACCACTGGATGCGGACAGGGAACGGTCTTTAGCTGCACCATCGACGGACTCTATGAATCCAACATAACACCCATGAAACTGCACCAGTTGACGGTTAACAGAATTTTGAAGGATTTGACCCAATACAACGAAATTTACAAGGCTGCCGGGGCTGTACACGGCTGTGCGCTTTGCAGTACGCAACAGGTGGAAATATTCGTGGAGGATGTCGGACGCCATAATGCCGCCGACACCATTGCCGGAAAAATGTGGCTGGAACGTATCAGCGGGAAAGACAAGATCTTTTACAGCACCGGCCGCCTGACTTCCGAAATCGTGATGAAAGCGGCACTGATGGAAATACCCGTTCTAATTTCCCGATCAGGCATAACCCATATGGGCCTTGAACTTGCCCAAGATCTGGGCATCACCATGATCGCTCGCGTAAAAGGCAGTAAATTTCTCATTTTCAACGGGCACGATCATTTTATCCATGACGCGTGATCCGACTGGTGACCAATATCAAAACCGACAATGGACGCAAATAGGGGTCAAAATTAAAACGTAACTTAAAAAAATAAGGAGCGGTTATCATGACAACAATGGTATCTTGGCAAATGGTGAAACCCAACCAGCCACTGGAACGTGTGGAGTCAAACCTTCCCGAACCAGGTCCCGGAGAGGTTTTGTTGAAAGTCAGCGGATGCGGTGTGTGCCACACGGATCTTGGCTTCTTCTATGACGGGGTTCCGATCAAATCGGAGCTGCCACTTACTCTGGGGCACGAAATCAGCGGAATCGTCCAGACCGCAGGTCCCGGCGCCGAGGAGTGGAACAATTGCGCCGCCGTGGTTCCGGCGGTCATGCCCTGTGGCGACTGTGATGTCTGCAAGGATGGATGCGGAAATATCTGCATGGGCCAGAAAATGCCCGGCAATGATATACAAGGTGGCTTTGCCAGCCATATCGTGGTGCCTGCCAAGCAACTATGCAAGGTGCCCGTGGACGCGAACATGAAACCCGTCGGTGATGCGGATGTCTCTTTGGAAGAACTGTCCGTGGTGGCCGATGCGATCACCACGCCTTACCAGTCCATCATTGAAGCAGATCTCACCGAAAAAGACCTGGCTGTGTTTGTCGGCGTCGGCGGTGTGGGTGGATTCGGTGCCCTGCTGGCCAAAAGTTTTGGGGCCGCCGCAGTAGCCATCGACGTAGACCAACAAAAGCTCGACAACCTGGCGACCTACGTGGATGCGACCTTTAATGTCAAAGAGATTCCTTTTAAAGAGTTGCGCAAGGGTGTGTATGGTACGGCCAAAGAAACCGGCCGGGCCCGCACCAATCTCAAGATTTTTGAAACCTCGGGTACCGCTGCCGGTCAGGAGACCGCTTTCGGGTTGATGACTTTCGGATCCCATCTGTCGGTGATCGGATTTACCCTGGACAAAGTCAATATCCGCCTGTCCAACCTGATGGCCTTCAATGCCACGGCCCGGGGTAATTGGGGATGCCTCCCCCAATACTATCGCCCGGTGGTGGATTTGATCCTGGATGGAAAAATGGATCTGAAACCTTTCGTCAAAACCTTTCCGCTGGATTCCATCAATGAGGTATTTGAGATGGCCCATCAGCGCAAAATTAACCAACGACCGATTATGGTACCTTAGCAACGAATTGAAAGGAAAATTCCGCTGTCGGCTATTGCCGACGGCCCAAAAAGGAGGAAAAAATGAGCGATTTAAGCTGGCTGCCACGAGAATCCGGGCTCAAGGATCATCACCTGTGGAGCGAAGACATGTTCTCCACGGAAGCTCCCGGAGTGATGTATGAAAAAAAACCGATTAGCGACCCTCAGGGCAACACGGTCGACGGACTTTACTCGGCCTGGGTCACCCTGAATAATCCCAGACAGTACAACTCCTATACCACGGAAATGGTCAAAGCGATTATCGCCGGTTTTCACCGGGCCTCGGCCGATTCCTCGGTGGTGGCCTGTGTTTTCACCGCCATGGGCGACAAGGCTTTTTGTACCGGCGGCAACACCAAGGAATATGCCGAATATTATGCCAGCCGACCCAACGAATACGGTCTTTACATGGATTTGTTCAATGCCATGGTGGACACCATCTTGTTTTGTAAAAAACCGACCATCTGCCGGGTCAACGGCATGCGTGTGGCCGGTGGCCAGGAGATCGGCATGGCTTGCGACATCGCCATCTCCAGCGATCTGGCCATATTCGGGCAGGCCGGTCCCAAGCACGGTAGCGCACCGGACGGCGGTAGCAGTGATTTTCTGCCTTGGATGCTGCCCATGGAACTGGCCATGTGGAACTGTGTCTCCTGTGAGATGTGGAGCGCTTACAAGATGTACCGCCTTGGCCTGATTTCCAAGTGTGTGCCGGTGATAAAGGCCGATGGCAAATGGGTGCGCAATCCCGGTGTGATTACCGATGCATATGTGGCCGACGGCGACCTGGTCTATGGTGAGTATAAAACCGGCGATGCAGCCAAAGAGGCCCGGGCGTACCTCAAAACCGCCCAAACCGATTTTGAACTGCTAGATAAAGAAGTGGACAAAATTTTGTGGACTTACACCAACTTGTTCCCCGGCTGCCTGATCAAGAGTGTCGAGGGCATTCGCTTAAAGAAAAAATTCTTCTGGGATCAGGCCAAGGTTATTAACCGTCACTGGTTGGCCGCCAATATGGCCGGCGAAGCCTTTTTGGGCTTTAATGCCTTCAACACCAAAAAGATTACGGGTCAGGATACCATCGACTTTATCGAGTATCGTAAACGCCTGGCAGCCGGAGATCCCATGGACACCGCATTGATGGCGGCCGTATTGGGAAAACCCAAAGACTAATAGAATTATCAAATGGAGGGCGAATCATGTTGTTAGAAGGAAAAAGTGCAATTGTTACCGGAGGGTCGCAGGGCATTGGTACGGCCTCATCGCTGATGCTGGCTGAGGAAGGGGCCGATGTCTGTCTGACCTATCGCAAACATAAGGAAGAGGCCGAGGCGGTTAAGGAACAGATCGAAGCCATGGGGCGCAAGGCGCTGGCGATCAAGTGTGATATCTCCTCTTTTGCCGAGGCGGAGACCGTGGTGAAAGCCACTGTGGAAGCATTTGGCAAACTGGATATTTTGGTCAACAATGCCGGCATGAACTGGGATGGCGTGTGTTGGAAAATGACTGAAGAACAGTGGGACCGGGTGTTGGACGTCAACCTGAAAGGATATTTCAACTTCACCCGTCATACCGCACCTTTGTTTAAAGAGCAAAAATATGGCCGTGTTATCAATGTTACCTCCATCAACGGTCTGCGTGGCAAATTCGGCCAAACCAACTATTCCGCCTCCAAAGCCGGCATAGTGGGCTATACCAAAGCAGTGGCCAAGGAACTGGGGGCCTTTGGCGTTACGGTTAATGCCGTAGCTCCGGGCCTAATTGAAACCGCCATGCTCAAAGAGTCGGAAGCCCGGGACAAGATCATCGATATGGCCATGGCCGAAATCGTGCTCAAGCGTGTGGGGCAGCCCGAAGATCTGGCCAACGTGATCGCATTTTTGGCATCGGACAAGGCCAAACATGTCACCGGAGAAGTGATCAAGGTAGACGGCGGTCAGTACATTTAAACGTGACTTGAACTCTTGGATGAAAAAGGAATGACTCATGGGAAAAGTAGCTATAATTGGTGTGGGACAAAGCAAATTTGTCCGCAAATATCCGGGATCGTTGCGCGAGCTTGCCTTCGAGGGGTTTAAAGAGGCGATTACTGACGCGGGAATTACCAACAATGAGATCGACGCCTCAGTTTTTTGTTCGGCACCGGAATACGATAAACAGCGCTCACCTTCAGCTGTTGTGGCTGAATATCTGGGGCTCAATCCGCAACCCACATTTTACGTGGAAACATTGTGCTCATCTTCCAGTACAGGACTCAAGCTCGCCTATTCCATGGTGGCCTCAGGTCTTCATGATGTGGTAGCGATAATTGGATTGCAAAAGATGTCGGAGATCTCTTCGGCCGAGTCCCAGGAGCGCATGGGCCGCGGAGCCGACATCCAGTGGGAAAGCCCTTTTGGCACCATGATGCCGGCCTATTACGCCATGCATGCCCAGGCCCACATAGACAAATACGGCACAACCCTGGAAGATCTTGCAGCCATTCGCGTCAAAGCGGCCACCTATGGACAGATCAATGATCGTGCGGTTTATCGCAAAGCGGTCACCCCCGAGATGTTCACTGATCCGGACAACATGATGTCCGGTACGGTCTCGAGCCCATTGCGGGTAGGCGATTGCTGCGCCAATGCGGATGGCACCTCATGTCTTATCGTGGCCAATGAAGAAAAAGCCAAACAGTTTTGCAAAAAACCGATCTGGATCCTGGGCGTGGGCACCGCCAGCGCCAGTGTCAATCTGACCGGGCGCGATCGAGTGCATGGGTTGCTGGCGGCCGAACAAGCGGCTCAAAAAGCGTATACCATGGCCGGTGTCGGCCCCAAAGAT
The DNA here is from genome assembly GCA_030066785.1 of Desulfobacterales bacterium. Lineage (GTDB taxonomy): Bacteria > Desulfobacterota > Desulfobacteria > Desulfobacterales > JASJAZ01 > JASJAZ01. The sequence goes on from JASJAZ010000008.1 coordinate 25,519, forward strand.
ATCGATGTGGCCGAAGTCCACGATTGCTTTACCATTGCAGAATTGCTGGCCTATGAGGCGCTGGGATTTGCCGACCCCGGCGGAGGCAAAGAACTGATTCAGGGCCAAGAAACTTACAAAGAGGGCAGCATACCTGTCAACGTAGATGGCGGACTTTTATCCAAAGGTCACCCCATTGGCGCCACGGGTGGCAGCCAGATCCGCACGATCGTACTGCAGCTGCGCGGCGAAGCCGGCGACATGCAGGTTCAGGATCCGCAGATCGGTCTGGTACACAATATCGGCGGAGTCGGCATCTACGGCAATGTGACCATTTTAGGTAATCAGTAATCGGAGGTAAAAAGATGAGCAAAGCAAAAAAACAGGAAGATGTCCGCTTTGGCAAATTCGGCACCGTCAGCTTTACAAAAACGACGCGGGTCAACGACTTCATCGACTACTTGGAAAACGGCAAAGTGATGTATACCCATTGTAAAACCTGCGGTGTAAACTATTTTCCCCCGCGGGCCGACTGCGGTGGATGTCTTTCCAGCGACACGGAATGGAAAGAAGTAACCGGCAATGGCAAGCTGGTTTCCTATAGCCAGCTCAAATATGCACCGGTGGGCTTCGACGAAGACTTGCCCTACAGCATTGCGATGTTGGACTATGGCGACTACCAGGTCTTTGGACGTCTCGACAGCAGCCTGGATATCGACACCGTGAAAATTGGCATGGAGATGACCACCGTGGTCAATGAACTGCCCAATGGTCAACTCAATTATATCTTTAAAAAAGCATAGCCGATGTCAGCGACATCGCCTGTGTTTGCCCAAAGGAGTTGCTGAAAATGGATTTTAAACTTTCAAGAGAACTCGAGATGTTGCGCAAGGCCGTGCGCGAGTTTGCCAATAAAAAAATCGCACCCAATGTGGATCAGTGGGACGCAGAGCACTACTTCCCTTATAAGGAAGCCATCAAACCCATGGGCGAGCTGGGATTTTGGGGCACGGTGATCCCCGAGGAGTATGATGGCGAAGAAATGGGGTGGATGGCCGCCATGATCGTTACCGAAGAGATTGCCAGGGTGTGCAGTTCGCTCAGAGTGCAGGTCAACATGCAGGTTCTGGGCTGTGCCTACACCATTTTTACATACGGCAGCGAGGAGTTGAAGAAAAAATACATACCCGGGCTGTGCAGCGCCGATCTCATCGGCGGCTTCGGCATCACCGAGCCGGACGCCGGCTCGGACGTGATGGCCATGACCAGCACGGCCGAAGACAAGGGCGACCACTGGTTGCTTAACGGCTCCAAAACCTGGATCTCCAATGCCGATGTGGCCGATGTGCTGATTTACTATGCCTATACCGACATCGAAGCCGGTTCCAAGGGGCTCTCCGCTTTTGTGATCGAGCCTAAAAACTTTAACGGCGTCAAAACCACCCGGCTGGACAAAATGGGTTCTTTTTGTTCGCCCACCGGAGAGGTGTTCCTGGACAGCACCAAGGTCCCCAAAGAGAACATTTTAGGTGAACCGGGTATGGGCGCCAAGATTGTTTTCGGTTCTTTGAACCAGACCCGGCTCTCGGCTGCCGCCGGCGCCGTGGGTGTTGCCCAGGCATGCCTGGAAGAAGTAACCAAATACTGCAACGACCGCAAACAGTTCGGCAAATCCATCGGCCAGTACCAGATGAACCAGGACATGGTGGCCCAAATGGCCACTGAGATCGATGCGGCCCGCCTGCTGGTCTACAAGGCCGCCTGGGCCAAAGATCAGGGACAGCTCAACAACGGTCTTGATGTGGCCAAGGCCAAGTACTTTGCCGGAGAAACGGTCAACAAGTGCGCCAATTACGCTATGCGCATTCTGGGCGCTTACGGCTATTCCACCGAGTATCCGGTGGCCCGGATATACCGGGATACGCCCACCTATTACATGGTGGAGGGCTCGGCCAACATCTGCAAGTGGATCATCGCCTTGGATCAGTTGGGGTATCGCAAAGCCAACCGGTAAATAGTATTTGTTGACGTCTTATGCCGGATCCGGATGCCGATTAACCGTGCCACCTGCACTAAAACGTAACAGGATTGCAAAATGAAAAACTATTTTGAAAAGATGACCCCTTTTGGCAGTGAATTGACGGAAGGACAACTCAAAAGCACCGAATCAAATGTTGGCCCGATCAAAGAAATGGAAGGCGAGGTGCGGGCGGCCATGGATAAGGTCAAGGCCTCCGGTTTTCCAGAGGAAAAGATCAATGCCCGCGGGCAAATGACGGTCTGGCAACGGATCAATTATCTAGTGGATCCGGGCACCTGGTGCCCCCTGCACACCCTGTACAATCCCGAAGGCAATGCCGAGGGCCACACCAATGTCTTTGACGGTTTGGCCAAAATATCCGGCAAATGGTGCGTGGTAATCGGCTTTGACAACAAGGTCATGGCCGGTGCCTGGGTGGCCGGCCAGCCGGACAATATTTTGCGAGTGACCAATCTGTCCAAACGGCTGAATGTTCCGCTGGTCTGGTTGGTCAACTGCAGCGGCGTCAAACTGACCGAGCAGGAGAAGTTCTATGCCAGCCGACGCGGATCAGGAACCACCTTTTTCCGCCATGCCGAATTGAACCAGTTGGGCATACCGGTGCTGGCCGGTATTTACGGCACGAATCCAGCCGGTGGTGGCTACCAGGGAATCAGCCCCACCATCTTGTTCGCCCACAAAAATTGCAACATCGCCGTGGGCGGTGGCGGCATTTTAAGCGGCATGTCCCCCAAAGGTTATTTCGATGAAGAGGGTGCCGAGGCGCTCATTTCAGCGGCTAAGCAATACAAAGCCAAGCCGCCCGGATCGGTGAGCATTCACCATAATGAGACCGGGTTTTTCCGCTACGCCTATGAAGATGAAACGGGTGTGCTGGACGGCCTCAAGGACTACATGCGCGAGATGCCGACCTACCACCCCAAATTTTTCAGAGTGGCGACTCCCAAGGATCCGGCCTTCAAGGCTGATGATCTCTATCGGCTGATGCCCTTCAATCAGAAGCAGATCTATAGCTTTGATGAAGTCCTGGCCCGCCTGGTTGATAGCAGCGAGCATATGGAATTTAGACCGGATTACGGCCCGGAAGTGTATACCGGACTAGTGAAGTTGGGTGGTTTTTTGGTGGGCTGTATCGGCAATCGGCAGGGGTGGTTGGGCGAAGGTTATCCCGAGTATGCCGACTATCCGGGCATCGGCGGCAAGCTCTATCGCCAGGGCTTGGTCAAGATGAACGAGTTCGTGACCCTCTGCGGCCGCGACCGGTTGCCGATTATATGGTTCCAGGATACCAGCGGCATCGACGTTGGCGATATTGCTGAAAAGGCTGAATTGCTGGGCTTGGGCCAAAGCCTGATCTACTCCATCCAGCAGACCGATGTACCTCAGATGCTGGTGGTACTGCGCAAGGGGACTGCTGCGGCCCACTATGTGATGGGCGGACCGACGGCCAACCGGCACAACGCCTTCACCCTGGGTATTCCCACAACCGAAATATACGTCATGCACGGCGAAACCGCTGCAGCGGCCAGTTTTTCACGGCGGCTGGTCAAGGAGAAAGATGCCGGACGTCCCCTGCAACCGATCATCGACAAGATGAACCAGATGGCGCAGGAGTATCATGACAACTCCAGACCGATCTATTGCGCCGCGCATGGTTTGGTGGATGAGGTGGTTGAGATGACCGCGCTGCGCAAGTATCTTCTGGCGTTTGCCGGCGCTGTCTATCAGAATCCCCAATCGATCTGTCCGCAGCACCAGATGCTGCTTCCCAGAAGCATAAAGGGCTAATCGAAAACCGCGACCGCCAGTCGGTTTCTACATGCACAACCGTGTTTAAAACAGTCTGGCCTTGCAAAGATTAGCACAACATACCATAAACTAAAGAGGAATATGAAGATAAAATGCAACCCGGACTAATACCACCGGCCAATGCGACCTTTTTTGGAATTCCAACCATTATTTTTTCTTGGTTGATTCCCCTAGTGGGCGTCGCCGTATTTACCTACATCATAGCGTTGCGTATGGCGCCGCTTGTCAGGGCGGCTCCAGACAACCGCCTCGATCGCATCCCCCAGCGCATCGGTAATGTGCTCAAGATCTGGCTGGCCCAGTATCGCCAGCCGCGCTACATGGTGGCGGGCGTCGTACATATTGTCATCTTTGCCGGTTTTTTGATCCTGAGTATTCGCTCCTTCTCCCTTGTTATCATCGGCATTTCCGAAGATTTTGTTATGCCGGGATTCGAAGGGATGATAGGGCATTTTTATAATTATCTGAAAGATTATGCGGCTACCATGGTGCTGATTGCCTGCGGCGTGGCCGCCTACCGACGGGTCGTGGTCAAACCGGAGCGTTACGCCGTGCCGGCTAAATACGGCAAGGAACACACTGCCGAAGCCCTCATCGTGCTGGGCCTGATTTCGACGCTGATGATTTCCGAGAGTCTCTTTGAGGCCAGTTCTGTAGCAGCCGACACTCATGCAGGACGGCCCACAGAGTTCCTTGTCCCCTTGAGCTTGGTGTGGTTGTGTAAAATTGCGCTGCTTCCCATATCGGTGGAGAGTCTGCAGCGTATCCACGTGGCCTCCTATTATATCCATGATGTGACTTTTTTCTTTTTCCTCTGTTTTTTACCCATGGGCAAACATTTCCATGTGATTACTTCCTTATTCAATGTCTTTTTCATGCGCATCGACCGGGGTAGCGTAAAACCGGTGCGGCACGGCATCAGGGATGAAGACCTGGACGATCTGGAATCGTTCGGCGTTAAAAAATTGGAGGATTTTACCTGGAAGCATATCCTGGATTTTTATTCGTGCGCCGACTGCGGCCGCTGCTCGGATAATTGTCCGGCTAACACGGTGGGACGGCCTTTGTCGCCACGCTTTATCTCCATCAAAGGACGTGACCTGACCTTCAAAAACTACCCGATCTACCCTTACGGCCGTCCCTTCAAAAAAAGTGAAGATTTGATCGGCCGCACTTACGAAGAGGACGAAATCTGGTCCTGTACCACCTGCAGCGCCTGCGAACAAGAGTGCCCCATCGGTATCGAATACATTGACAAGATCGTGGACCTACGCAGGGGCATGGTGGATGAGGGCATAGTGCCGCAGAGTTTGCAAAAACCTTTGCGCGCCCTTGAAAAACGCGGCAATCCCTGGGGAAAGATGGAAAAAAAACGCGCTGACTGGACTAAAGATCTACCCGAAGATATCAAAATCAAGGACCTTGATAAAGATAGCGCTCACGACCTGTACTTTGTGGACAGCATTACCTCTTATGATGATCGCATGCAGGCGATCGGTCAAGCCACGGCAACCATTTTGTCCAAGGCCGGTTCCGATTTTGGCATTCTGGGTAAAAAAGAAAAAGACAGCGGCAACGAGATCCGTCGATTTGGCGAAGAGATGCTGTTTCAGATCATGAAGGAGATGAATACCGAAGCTATTATTAACACCGGCGTCCAGCGCATTATCACCGCCGACCCCCACGCATACAACGTTTTAAAAAATGAGTACAACGGACTGCCGCCCGTCGAACACATCAGCCAGTTTATTACTCGCAAGATCAAATCCGGCGACATTGCACTTGCTGGTGCCAACGGCGACGGTAAGGTCTATACTTACCACGATCCGTGTTACCTGGGGCGCCACAACGATCTCTACGAGGATCCCCGTATGGCCATAGATGCCATTGACGGAGTAAAGCGCGTGGAGATGCAGCGCTGCCGCGACCGCTCCTTTTGCTGTGGCGGCGGCGGATTGATGCTTTTTTACGAACCCGAAGAGGAACAGCGTATGGGCGTGCTGCGGGTGGAAATGGCCGCCCAGGCCGGCGCAAATGTGATCGTCACGGCGTGCCCGTTTTGCCTGGTTAACATAGAAGACGCCGTCAAGGTGGCCGGTATGGAAGGCAAAATGGAGGCTATCGACCTGTGCGAATTAATTGTGCAACACTTAAAATAGGCAACCATCAAATTGGGCTAAAACACAGTAAATTGATTTATGGAAAGATTTCATGCAAGCTGCGATCCCCTTCCCTGCCGGGCCATATTTTTATCATTGACACCTCGTAGCTTGCTTGAAATGAGGCCTTCATTTTTTAGCTTAACAACAGCTAATTACTTCATAGGAGAAAATCATGGAGATTTTGGTTTGTGTCAAATGGGTACCCGATACGGCTGAAAACGAGATCGAAGTCAATCGTGACGGCAGCGATATCGAACGCGACGACTTGGTCTATTCGGTTAACGAGTGGGATAACTATGCAGTGGAAGAAGCTATTCAGATCTGCGACAAGGTAGGCGGCAACGTCACGGTGGTCACCGTGGGCGACGAAGAGACTGAAGAGGTCTTACGGCGGGAGATGGCCATGGGTGCCGACAACGGTCTGCTGCTGCACGATGACGCCTTTGACGGTTCAGACGGCAGAGGCATTGCCACCGTGCTCAAGGCTGCCGTACAAAAAGGTCAATACGATCTGATCCTTACCGGCGCCCAAGCTGACGACGGGGCGGCACAGGTGGGCGGCATGCTGGCAGCCATGCTGGATTACCCCTATGCGTCATTGGTAAACAAAATCGAAGTGGATGGCGATACTCTCAAAGTGGGCCGTGAAATCGAAGGTGGCAACCAGGAGATGAACGCCATCGCAATGCCATGCGTCCTATCCATCCAGACTGGCATCAACGAACCGCGTTACGTCGGCATCCGCGGCATTCGCAAGGTGGCTTCTGTGGAGATCCCCCAACAGGGCGTCGATACTCTGGGAATTGACGCTGCGATGGTGGGTGCGATCGGGGCCAGGGTCAAACGCCTGGATTACTTCGTGCCTGATCTGGGCGAGGGTGCCGAAATGCTCGAAGGCAGCAACGAAGAGATTATTGCCAAGCTGATCGAACTCTTGAAGGCCAAAGGAGGGTTGAAATAATGGCTGATATCTATGTATATATTACACACAAAAACGGCGTGGCCGATGATTCGGCCTTGGAACTGTTGGCTGCGGCCCATAAAATAGACGCAAGTGCAGCTGTCACGGCCATCGTGACCGGATCGGGGGCCGATCTGGACAAGGTGGCTGATGCGCTGGCCGCCTCCTATCCAAAAGTGCTGAAATTCAACCAGGTTGCATTGGCTTATCCCAACGCCGAAGTAGTCCGCAAGCTATTGGTCAATATCCTGCCTGCCAATGCCGTCGTTCTGGTTCCGCACGACACCTTTGGCATGGATCTATCACCGGGGCTGTCCATCAAGCTGGATTCGACCTTCGTGGCCGACGTGGTGGATATCGAGGCTCTGGACGGCAGCGATCTGAAGCTGATTCGCCAAGAGTACGCCGGAATGGTCAGCACCCACATCAGCGCCGACATCGCCAAGGGCGCGGTGATCAATGTGCGTCCTGGAAGCTTTGCCCCGGATGAAAGTCAATCGGCCAGCGGAAGTGTGGAAGACAAATCTGTCGATGATAGTGACCTAAAGGTCCAACGGACTTTTTTGGAAGTGGTGGAAGCTGAGATGGGCGATGTGGACATCACCAAATCCGATGTTCTGGTTTCCATCGGTCGCGGCATCGAGGACGAGGAGAACATCGAGATCGCCGATGATCTGGCCGAAGCGCTGGGTGCCGTGGTTTCTTGTTCGCGGCCCATCGTGGATGCCAAATGGCTGGAAAAATCCCGTCAGGTCGGCACCTCCGGCAAGACCGTCAAGCCCAAAGTATATATCGCCTGTGGTATCAGCGGCAGCTTCCAGCATATGGGCGGTATCAAGGGATCGCCCTTTATCGTCGCCATCAACAAAAACATCAAGGCGCCTATTTTTCAGGTGGCCGATGTGGGCATTGAAGCCGACATCCTTGATTTTCTGCCCGAAATGACCGAGGCCATTAAAGCAATGTGATATTGAGTCCGGCTGAAAGAGGAGTTGGCAGGTGTCGATTATTGTCATGAAGGACGGGGTCCCGACAATAAAATCTGTGATATTTGACTTGGACGGCACCCTCATCGATTCCGTACCGGGGTACTATCACCTGATGGATTCCATTCTTGAAGTCGTTGGATTGCCGCCCGCACCCAAATCGGCAGTGACTAAATTCATGCTTCAGGGGCGTGATGCCATCGTCGACATGATTCCCGCAGAGATGCATGACCGTAAGAAAGAGTTGATCGAAAAGTGTATCACTGAGGGGCGCAAAATGCTGCAAAATATGTTTCGTAATCAGGTTGATTTGATACCGGGTGTTGGCAGATTGTTTAAGCTGATGATACGTCTAAAAATCCCCATTGGTGTGGTCAGTTCAACACATCGGTTCAACATAGACCTAAAATTGATTCCGCTGGCACGCAGAGGACTTAAAGAAGCGCTGGCGGCAGTGATTGCCATAGAAGACGCCCCCAAAAAGAAACCGTTCCCCGATCCGTTAATGGTGTGCGCAAGTCAATTAGGGGTTCCGCCGCAACGCTGTCTATACGTCGGTGACTCCCGAATCGATATCCAGGCGGGCAAGGCCGCCGGTATGCTGACCATCGGCGTGTTGACCGGGCTGGATGATCGCGATACTCTAATGCGGGAAACGCCCATGATGATCCTTGACAGCGTTGCGGATCTTCTCCCGTTTTTTGCCTGAGACCTCAATTGCTACCCCTTTTTGCGTGGGTTCTTAACTGCCGCGTAAACAATCATAAGCGCAGGAGCCGTTGTCATGCAGCTTAAGCCCGACTGTATTCCCTGTATTCTAACCATGTCAGTTGGCGCAATCAGAAAGCTTGGACTTGATGATACCGAAGCCAAGAATTTGTTCACCGATATATTAAAGATTTTTGGCTTAAGGGGGCTCGAGTGGAACCGGACCAGCCCCGCTGTCGTTGAGGTTATAATGAAAAAAATCAGTGCTGCGGTTAACAATCCCGATCCCTTTCACGAAGAAAAAATCGATTTGAACAGACGCGTATTAAAGATCTATCCGTTTCTCGAAAAATTGGTGAAAGACTCACCTGAGCCCTTAAATACCGCCGTAAAGATCTCAATACTTGGAAATTCAATTGATTTCATGATGCCGGAAGGCATCTCCACTTTAGAAGATTTTATCATTAATAAATTGGAAACAACGATTTCAGAGCAGGGGTTTGCGGCGTTTCGTCGACAACTGCCAAAGACTAAACGGATTTTAATCTTTGGCGACAACTGCGGAGAAATCATTTTCGATAGATTACTCATCAAAACCATTAAAGAACACTATAATATCGATTTTACCTATGTGGTTAGACGCCTGCCCACAATGAACGACGCAACATTGCGAGAAGCTTACGATGTGGGGCTTGATGAGGTCGCTACAATTATCGACAATGGCATTGACGGGCCATTGCCAGGAACTGTTCTCAAAAGATGCTCGTCTCAGGTGAATAAATGGGTTCTCACTTCAGACTTGATCATTGCCAAAGGCACCGGAAATTTTGACAGCCTGGAAGAGGAGTTATCCTTTTTTAAAGCAAACCAATTGAAAATTACATTCATGCTTCTATCAAAATGCCATCCAATCAGCTCTTATTTCAAGGTAGACCGTCATACCCCCATTATTGCCAATTTCTTTTGGAACAAGGATTAGCGCAAAAATAAACTCGTATTATTGCGCAACCTTCGACGGCGGGTAGTTATGAGGCACCCGTTGATCTTGATCCAGAGAGGATGCATGGCGGAGGGCCAAGCCCTCCTGCCATGCACTTAAATCAATTTAGATCGTGACAATAAGTTTGCCCGATCATTCTGTTGCATACTTGAATGATAAATCTACCCGGGCACGATATGCGGTAACTTTGCCGTTCTCCACACGCATATCCAACTTGGAAATTTCGGCAATTCGAAGATCCTTCAAGGATTTGCCCGCTGTTTCAACTGCATTCTTAGCCGCATCTTCCCATGATGTCGTGCTGGTCCCCACCAATTCGATGACTTTGTAAATACTTTCGCTCATTCAATCCTCCTTTTGATAATCAGTTAATCGTGTAAAACCGCTGAAAATCAACTTTCAACGGATAGCCCATTGGCAGATTCAATCGCGCCTGCCCGATGTACAGTGACGCCAAATAACCTTTACTGTGCAAAATCGACGGATATCGCTCAGCGTGTCATATGCAGGACTGTTTTGAAAACTTAATAGAGGGCAGATTGCCAGTCAAGGGAAAATAAATCCCACCGTTGCTTTGATAGGGTTAGTAGCCGGCCCAATCACCGTTGTATCGTTTGGCTTTTGGTTTGCGCCCGTAAAAAACATCGTCCAGAAATGTGAACAATTGCTGATTGAGTCGGTTGCGCTGGGTCAGGTAAACGATCAATTTATGGGGCCAGGTTCGCGCGTGGCTCCAAGGGCAAACGCGCATGCAGACGTTGCAATCGGTGCCCACTTTAGCCCAGTAATCAAAACAGCTTTCCTCTTTAAGTTTCCAGCGCAAGGTGCCATTGACCTCCTTGGGATCATCATCTTCGGGAATCGATTGCGAAGGGCAGCATACGGCACACTTTTTACACACCACGCAAAAGCTCTGTATGCTTAGGTCGACCGGTTTGTCGACCTCCAGGGGCATGCCGGTGGTTACCGCACTTAGCCGGATCCCCTGCATCGACCGCCATGTTTGGTTCCGCATCGGTCTCACCGGGCCAGAATCATCCCTCATTAGCAGTGAATCAGCGGTATATTATGACGACAGCCACGACCGCTTCCTTTCGTTGCTAATGCAGATGTCCGCAATGGTCACAATCCGGATTGCGCTGGATTCGAAACTCACGAAAGACCATGGCCAGGCCATCATAATGAATCATCCTATTTGTTAACAGTTCCCCCCTGCCGATCAGAAACTTGATGACTTCGGTGGCCTGAATGCTGCCGATGATCCCCGGCGTGACGCCGATAACCGGTGTGACGGCTTCCGGGACCGGTCCTTTGTGCAGACACCGCAGGCAGGCGGACTTGCCGGGAAGAATGCTCATGGCCCGCCCTTCGAATCCACTGACGGCACCGTGGAAAAAGGGAATGCCACAAGCTATGGCTGCCTGATTCAGGATATAACGGGTGTTCAAGTTGTCCAAGGCATCTACAACGGCATTATATCCGGCTACCAGTTTGGATGCGTTATCTGCATCTATTTGGGTGCTGCTGACCTCAACCCGGATGTCGGGATTCATGCGGACAAGTTTATCAAGAGCTGATTGGCTTTTGGGTCGGCCGATATCCTTTTGCCAATGGAGTAGCTGTCGATTCAGATTTCCGGTTTCCACCGTATCACAATCAATCAAGCTTAGCTTGCCCACGCCGGCTGCCGCCAGGTACATGGCGATAGGCGATCCCAGCCCGCCGGCGCCGGCAATGACGATACGAGCCTGCTTAAGCCGCTCTTGACCTGCGCGACCGACCTGGTGGATCAACATCTGGCGGTCATAACGACTCAGCTCTATGGGGGTAAATTCGGTAAGGGTCACTGGTATACTTCTACGTTTCTGCCTTGACTGAACTCGTTTGGTATCTTTTATTATTCCTCACTTTACATGCAACCGTTTATCTCGTGATCATTTTGTCGAGTGCATCAACAACGGCCGATGCGAACATCCGCGAATTGATATGCGCGTCAACCTCTTCCACCACAATCGCCGGCTTTAGTCGTTCACGCAAATATGGTGCAAAAACTGCGTTCGTCTCCGGTTCATACAGAGGTTCACCCTTGCCGCTAAGGACCGACCATCCCTGGGTCGGAATCAAGAAGATGACGGGGCCTTGCGCTTTGTTCAATTTTTCTGCCAACACCGCCACAATTTCACGCAGTTCCTCCGCATTTGTTCGGGCCTGTACCCGATATTTGTCCGGGATGTACATTTTGCGTTCGGCAATGCGGCGGTTGAGCCACAGCTGATCATTTTGCTCTTGCCGCTCCAGGGGACCGCAGCTAATAATGTCAAAGCCGCAGGGCGTTAGCACTTGCGGGATGCCTTGCCGCCCAGCGGCTTCCAGCCGATCTTCATTGGCTGCTCGATTGCCGCCGAAAAGGTATTCACTGATTCCCGCCGGCACTAAATCGATAACGCCGTCAAACATGCCCTGATCGATCAGCCCATCCATCACCCGGTCGCCCACGCCTTGCGAGTGAAAGGGGATAATGTCGTACCCTCTTTCACGCAGCATATCCTGAATGTAGTGGCTGCACTCGCCGCAAAATTTAAACTCGGTCATGGTGATTAACGGCCGTTCCCCTTTTGGTTGGACGGCTCCCCTACTGGCGTCAACCATGCCGCAAATACCGCCCGCCGCCCTTTCCAACACACTGATCGATAGATCGTTTAAACCGTCAATATCAACCACCGAATGCATCATCGTAATGTCTTTGGTGTCGATGTAATGGGCTGCATAGGCCGGGATTGAAGCCGCGCTGGAGGCCATAAACTTGGGGATGCCGAAGGGCAAGGATTTCATAATACTTGTGGCAACTGTCGTGCCCGATGCGCCGCCGAAGGCGGCGATGCCATCCAATTGTCCCGCCTTAAGTAGCGCTTGCACTTTGGCGATGGCACCGCGAATCATGAGCGGGGTTATCTCGCCGGTGTTTTTCGAGGTTCGAATGCTGTGAATATCGCCACCCCCTGCGGCGGCTACCTCTGCCGCCGAAATGTCGGGAGGAATAGATGGTTCGCCACCCATATTGACATCAATCAGCACCGTGTTGAAACCTCTTGCTTCAATACACGCTTTAAAAAATTTGGCCGGCTCCCCCTTCGTATCAAGTGCTGCAATAATTACAATTGTCTTCATCACCACTAACCTCCATTTTGCTCCTCCTACTGTTTGGTGAATACGTTTTTTGGCAATGGCTGTGCCGCATTCATCAATATGAGACGGCTACCCGAATAATGCTTACTGTGAGCCATAATCACCCAAAACCATCTGGACCCCCTTCTATAATGGTAATCAACGACAACTAATCTAATTTTTCGACCTGGTCAATTTTCGACAAATGTATGCCTTTACTATAAAGCGCCGCACCGTAAACCCAAGCCGGGCCCAATCGGATGGTTGTCGGCTGCTGCTGTTTCTGTTTATAGGGTTTAACCGCATCTGGCATTTCACCTGCATCCGACGGAATGCCATGTTGTGGGGGTTTTTTCTATCTGAAATGGATGCCGGTAAGATTGCGTTCAACGCATGCTAATTCGGGCAGATGCTGAATTTCAAAGTTGGGCAACATACGCGGAAAAAGACGCCAGCACGCAAACCGGGCCCATTTCCTCGAAATTGACCCCACGCCGTAGCTGTAAACCAAGTACCGGCTATCCGGATAATTGCATAGCGTCTGCCATGAATTCGAAAATAATGAGGATGGTCGTTGGACCATCCCAGGCCATTTAATCGCTGTGAAACACCAGGGATTTCACCGTCACCGGAAACACCTGATTCTTCACCAAAGGCTCACCGATATCGATCCAGTCTCCCTCTCTAAGATCCAATTCGTCAAGGGTGAGCAGATTGGTTTTGAGATCTGTTTCCCGGCGGATGACGTTCCCGACGCCGCAGGCGATATCGCTTTTAAAAATGAGAATAATCGGCAGGTGCATTTTAATGGCGTTAGGCAGCGCCGCCTCGATGGCATGCGCAAATAACTCCAGCTTAGGATAGGAGTTGCCCACCAGGTCCTTGAAATAAAGGGCCACCATGTCTTGGCCTTCTGCCAGATCGAATCTTTTAAATGCGTCGGCAACCTTGGAGACCACGTGATCGTGGCTCAGTTTGGATTGCTCCACATCAACCCTGATAACCGGTACATTCCGGATTGGGAAGGTCAATTGATCGTCCATGAATCCCGAAGATCCTGAGATCGACAAGGTGTGCACACCCGCGCCAATGACAGTGGCCCTGATTTTGTTCGTCGGTTCAACGAGCGGAATGGTCAGCTGGGGTATCTGGGAAAGTAACTTGGCCGCGAGAAGTTGGCCGATGTCGCCGTGATTGCCATTGTCGCCGTATTTCAATTCAGTGACGGCGCCCGAAAAAAGATCGCAGTGCTTACCATTGTCGCAGTACATATATTCTGAGACGCCACCCGAAAAAATGTATTCATCGATTGGTTTGGAAAAATCCAGATTATCTGTCACCATTAGCATTTTAGGCAGATCTGAAACGGCAGGGCCGGTGATCACCTCGATGAGCGCTTCGGCGAGTGTTGTAGCGATCTGGTCAAGCACCTTCAGGGGAATTTTGTCCCCGATATTATAGTGCAGGCCTAAATGGTCTATAACCCTATGGGCCGGTTGACTCATTCGCGATATTTGCCCTTGCGTATTAACGGCAAGCAACCTACCGCCCACGGCAATACAGCCGGTTGATACGATCTTACCATCGATCGAGATGGCCATATTGGATGTGCCACCCCCTATATCGCAGGAAAGTACGGTTTTGCCGGCTTTTTTTGATCGATCGGTGGCGCCTGAACCCATTGCGGCAATAACACTCTCGAAGTTGGGCCCTGCGGTGGCTGCAACAAATTTCCCCGCATCACTGGCCAGTGCTGCAACGATTTGTTCTGCGTTTTGTTTCTTGGCTGTTTCTCCGGTTATGATCACCGCACCGGTATGGACATCATCCAGTTCAACGCCTGCACGCTGGTACTCGCCCCTAAAAAAGCCGGTCAAACTCTCGATGTCGATCGTGTCCTGATCCAATAGGGGCGTATTGATAATTTGGCTTTCGTAAACAACTTTTCGCTCAGCGATATTAAACCGGCGGGTCTTCGATTTCTCATCCCTTCTCAAAAAGAGATTGGCGAAAGCCAAATGGCTCGTGGACGACCCCACATCAATCCCAACACTAAGCAGCTCGATTGCATTAACTTCCATCGACATATCCTCATAACGGTTTATTGAAGGGCCGGACCAGGCTCCGTGGCCCTTTTCCGTCGGCGGAACGCCAGTCTCTGAGTTGCCGCATTTTATGCATACAATGAAGTTGGTTGGTTTTTTTCAGCTTGTAGTAAATCATTGACCAAGCGCATGGTGTTTCCCGTCGCACCTCACAACTGCCGTTATTTGTGCCGCCACAAGGTCCATTGAAAAGATTCTTCGCGCATCTGGCAATAGGGCATATCCCTCCAGTGTGGGCCAGCATGCAGTCCCCGCAGCCCCTACACATTTCCTGCCAGACACCTGGTTCGCTTGTGGCACCCATGAATGTCGTGTTGACAGCTGGGATAATGGGCACGGGATCAAAAACTGCTGCCATGGTCTGCACACCTGCCCCACAGGCCAAGGTTAACACCGCATCGGTGCCTTCCGGAATATTTAAAAATGATTTTAAAAAATCAGGCTCGCATTGGCGTTCGATGGTAGCCACCGAAAGACACGGCGGCTCTTTTTCGTAAAATCGGACATGGCCCAGTTCAGTTGCCAATGCGTTGGCCTCCCTGTCACCACCGGTGAGACAAACGGAGACACAACCGCCACAGCCGACGACGAAAACCTTCCGATATTCCGCTATGCTGGCAACAATTTCCTCCAACGGCTTGAGATGGCCAACAATCATATCGCTATACCTCCATTTTCCGGGTGCGGCCCTTCAAAAAATGGGCCCCAGCAATCTTGGGCAACTCATCCCGGTGCTTGGAACAAACAGGTTTAAACGTTTTATCCATTTTTTCAGATAAGGTTTTTCCGAAATCCGCCGTATACAAGGGATCACCACATACGCTACAGTAGACCAGATCGAGAGTTTTCACTTCATCCCATCTGTTCTCAAGGAGAAATTGAAATTCTATGGCTTCTTGTGGACAGATTCGCCAGCAATTGCCGCAGCGTGCACAGCGGGTCATATTGTGGGAAAGAACACGGCTGGCTTCTGCATCCACTGCGCGCAATGCAGTCGCAGGGCAATTTTGGACGCATGCCAGGCACCCGTTACATCGATCATTGACTTGAAAATAGGACATGATCTTAGCTCCATCTGCTCTATACAAAAATTTATATGATAACCCCAAAGGCCGTCACATAACGCTTAAGTGCCGACAGGTTTATCGCCTTACGCCGGTGAGTTTTAATGCCGACTGCCTGGTTTGGGCATATTGGAGCATGCTCGCCTCCCTAAATGTTAGCGCCATAGGTTCGCAAAAATGAACGCACAAGGGGTCTCCCCCACAAAGATCACATTTAAAAGGTCGCCCCCGGTGGTCATCAAATCCAATGGCACCGAAAGGACAGGCATGGATACACATCTGGCAGCCGACACAAAGGTTGTAGTCAATGACGGTTCGCACATGCTCACTATCCCGATAGATAGCCTCCTTGGGGCAGGCTGCCGCGCAGGGTGCGTCCTCGCAATGTTGACAGGCGAGGGGCAGATACTGACCGTAAGCTTCCATCTCTAAAATACGAACGCGGGATTTTTCCGGATTGCAAACCCCGGCTTTGCGCATTGAGCAGGCGACCCGGCATAGCCCGCAACCTGTGCATTTATTGGGATCCGACATTAATACTCTCGTAGTCATGAACCACTCTCCATTTAAGCTTTTAACTGGTCCCACAGATCATCGATCCGCAGCCGATCAAATACCTTCCTTTTTTTAACCACCGCCTTGCGGGTCCACCCGTAATCACGATACTTCTCGGCTGTCCGTCCTCTTTGAGCGGCAATACCCTCCCTGATGTTATACAGTCGTTCAAGCGTGATACAGCGGTAAGCAATATCTTTCAAATCGTTTTCATTCAGCACCACGCCGGTGTTGAGCCGGATCCGGTCCAGCGCAGTTGCAAAGACAGATGCCGTGACATCACCGCCACCATTTGTTCCCAAAGGCAGACCGAGGCACTGCTTAATGGTTTCTTCGATTTCCATCAACTCTACCTTTCCTGCCGGACCGCTGATTATAGACGCCTCTAAATCATTTGATGGTGTTATTGGGTCCAAATGACGATTTAGATAGTTCTTTTCGTATTCAATAATACCCTCGGGATCTTTTACCTCTATGTCCAAGGTTCCCCTGCAGGCCACTGCTTCAATATTTTTATTGGCAAGGACCGCACCTACGTCGCTGCTTTCCGGTTCGTCATCAGGGGATAAAGAATCATCTTCAAGCAAAAACCGATCTTCCCCCTCTTTTTTGATGCCGAGCAATCGGGTTTCTCTGCCGGCTGTGGCATCACGAAGATTTGTTCTGCGTTCAATCGGATTCTTTCCCGCGAAGTTGGGTGCTTCGATAAGCTCGATATGGCTGTCATGGATGAAAAGATAGGTTGGTCTATTGGCCCGGCCTTTAAAAACAATGTGATCAAAACCCGCCTGGCGCATCTCAGAGGCAAATGGGCCGTTCAGGCGCGCCCTTGACATTAAATCTGTGGATCCGGATTTGGTTGTAAGAATCGTATATCCCTGGGTAGCGCTCAATGTACCACCCAACAATCCACTACTGATCACACAAACATTTTCGGCGGAGAGTGGGTGGCACTTTTTCGGCGCATATCTACAGAGCAGATAGACCGCAAGACCAGCACCTCCAAGAAATCTATCTCGCAAATCCGCCGATACCGGAAAAGTGTCGATGTGACGCCGGGCGAGATCTATAAAGGCAATTTTTCGATATAATGCCATACCCCCTCCTTTTCGCCTTGGGGTGTTTGCGTATACTAGTATTTAGTCAGCTGGGTCTCTATTTTGTTCATTGAATCAATAACTCCTGAAAAAAGTTACGTAAAACAGTCAAATATGCGAAAAAGGTTCACTATATTGAACCAGCATATAGCAAGTTAGTTTGACCGCTGTCAACCAAAATATACCTATTATCTATGAAAAAATACGTAATTAGTTAATTTTTTCTTGACATACGATCTGATAATGGTATGGTTTTGCTCAAATTGGTTCACTATAATGATTTTTTGCATTAGGTATTCCGGAAAGGAGAGGCGCATGGCAATCGAAGGGAAACAATTAACCGGTGCTGAAAGTCTCCAAAAAACCAGAACTTTCGGCAAAGTCAGGTGTCATAACCCAAGTTGCATGGAACGTATCGTTCCCGAGAAAGGCGCGAATCATGCAAAATGCCCAACATGCGGCATGGAATTTCGTATTTTCTGGGTCAATCCAAAACTGCCGCGGATCAGGGGGCCAGTCTGGGATGTCAACAAAAGGATCGCGCAGGAGCGATTTGAACAAGTGCAAAAGGCTAAAGAAAAAGGGGGTAAATAAAATGGCATTGGATAGAAAGATCGCCTACATCAATCTGACCACCGGCGACATCAAGGTTAAGCCCATACCGATCGAAGTGCGCAAAAAATTTCTGGGCGGGCGAGGCCTTGACGCATATTTGCTTCTCAACCATACTGAACAAGGCTGTGATCCGATAGGACCCGACAATGCGCTGATCGTCAGCGGCGGGATTTTGACAGCCACATGCGCATCGGCAACCGCTCGAACCCATGTCATGGCCAAATCTCCCCTTACCGGCCTTTTGGGCAGCTGCAACATGGGTGGCTTCTTCGCACCTGAGATGGCCTGGGCCGGATTTCACCACCTGGTTATCAAGGGCAAGGCCAAAAAGCCAGTTTATATCTATATTCATAACGGAGAGATCGAAATCAGGGATGCGGCCAATCTCTGGGGTAAAACCGTTACCGACACCCAGTGGGCCATCCGGGAAGAGCTAGATGATGAGGAAGTGAAAAGCCTTGTCATCGGTCCTGCCGGGGAGAACCTGGTGGCCTTCGCCAATGTGATGACCGGCATTAAAAATGCCGGCGGCAGAACCGGCATGGGCTGTGTCCTGGGGTCGAAAAATTTGAAGGCCATCGCTTGTCGCGGCACCATGGACATCAAGATCGCCCATCCGGTGGAAGCCCTTGAATACAACAAACGCTTCATCGACCAAATCACCGGGGCCAAGGTGAGTCAGACACAAGGAACTCTCGGCACGCCGTTTATCTGGGGAGCCACCAATTCCTGGGGCGGCGTTCGAACCGAAAATTTCCGCTACAATCAATTGGAATATGCTGACGACATCGAGCCGGAAAGAATCGATGAAATCGCCACGGAAACCATGGGGCCCTATCACATGGCCGGCTGCTATGGCTGCCAGGTTCACTGTCGCGCCCAGTATAAAATTCCGTCAGGCAAGTATAAAGGCAAATATGACGAAGGACCGGAATATACATCCCAAGGGGCCTTTGGCGGAGAAGTGGGCTGCCGGAGCGCGGAAACTGTTCTGGCGGGCAACCACCTGGTGGACCAGTTCGGCATGGACAATCTGGAAACCGGCAGCATGATTGCATGGGCCATGGAAATGTATGAAGAGGGCATCATTACGCCGGAGCAGACCGACGGTATTGATTTGAGGTTCGGCAATGATGAGGCTGTTCTGGAGATGATTGAAAGAATCTGCTACCGCAAAGGATGGCTGGGGGACGTGCTGGCCAAAGGCGGTATTCCGGCGTCCGAGGACGTCGGCAAAAATTCGTTCGACTATCTCATCCAGGTCAAAGGGATGGCCAACCTTCACTCGGATGAACGCGCCACTCCTGGGCTGGCCCTCAACATCGCAACATCTTCAAGGGGTTCGGACCACCTGCGGAGTCGGCCGGCCATTGATCTTTACCACCTGCCGGAAAAGGTTCTGCGCAAAATCTACAGCACCCCCGTTCCCTATGACGGCCCGCTGAGTTCGGAACACACTGAATATATCGGCAAACCGTGGCAGGTATTTTGGCAGGAGAACTGCTACATGGCCGTTGATAGTCTTGGTATCTGCAAATACCACACGACCTTCCTCGGCGCCACCCTGCCCAATTTCGAAGATTGGCCCACGGTATTGTACTACAACACAGGTCTGGAATTCACCCCTGAAGAAATCTGGCAAATCGCCAGAAGAAACAACATGCTTGAGCGTCTGTTCAACCTCCGCGAGGGATTGACCCGCAACGACCCGAAAAAAGGCGATGTACTGAACCACCGCTACCATGATGAACCGTGTAAACGGGGTGCCATCGACGTTATCGGCAGGTATATCGACAAAGAAAAATTTGATGTTATGGTCGATGAGTTCTATGAGCATAAAGGGCTGGATAAAAATGGCATTCCCAAAAAGAAAACGCTCATAGAACTCGGCTTGGAAAACGAACCGTCACACATGTTGTAGCCCGCACGTGCGTAAAAAGGAGATAAAAATGGAATCTAACGGCAAGGTACTATTAATCAATCATGAAAAATGCACGGGATGCAGGCTTTGTGAACAGGTTTGCGCGGTAAAACACGATGGCATATCCAATCCTACACGCAGCCGCATTCGTGTCATGAAATGGGAAATGGAGGGTCTGTACATCCCCATGTCCTGCCAACAGTGCCAGGATGCGCCTTGTTTGACCGGCTGCCCGGTTGGCGCCATAGCGCGGAATGAAACGATGAACCGGGTTGAGGTTGACTATGACATCTGCATCGGGTGCCGAACCTGTGTCTCGGTCTGCCCCTTCGGTGCCATGAACTATAACGTTATCGACAGAAAAGTCGCCAAATGCGATCTTTGCGACGGCGAGCCGCAGTGCGTGAGGTTCTGTGAAGTAAAAGCCGTCGAGTATGTGGACGGCGGAGATGTCAGTATAGAGAAGAAAAGACATGCCGCCCTGCGCCTGTCCATGGCCAGCAAGCAGGCAGCCGCACTAGATGAACATGCCGTTTAACTTCGAGTGCAAACATGCGCGTAGAATGTCAGCTTCCGCGCCCTTAAAGGCGGCGTATTAAAAGAGTTGGCAGGGGCTTAAGCCCCTGCCAGCTTTCTTATTTAAGTAAATCCCCGGTCTTAAAATTGGGAGTTCTTGCCTCAGGTACCACGTGTGTAAAGAGAAGCTTGGCGTAAAGGCCCCCCTACCCCCCCGCCAGCAGTATGGTCAAGTGGATCTCATCCCCAGCATTTACAGCCTTTTTCAGCTCATCGGGGTAGGCGCTCTCCATATTCAAATAAATCTCGATAGTGTTGAGCAATTTGCCCTTGCCATCGAAAAGCTTTTCTTTCAATCCTGGGTACCGCACAATCAAGTCGTCGATGCACTCGCCAACCGTGTTGCCTTCGGTTTCGACTACTTCCAATCCGTCCGCGTGTGCACGATGGGTTTGGTGAAGGTTGATCATGACGCCCATATCAAGCTCCTTGCAAGCAATCTTTCGTTGCCTTTTTTACTAGTATGTCTTTTTTATTCGAGAGTATCACCGCACTTTGAAATATAGTAACGCGGTGTTTAAAAGTAAACGCCGGAATATCACGGTCAGGGAGAGCCTTTGGCCTCGCGTATAGCTGTCCCATATCTGCTGATGGCCGTACCTTTTCCTGGCCCCTAATTCTTACGCAAACTATCAGCTGGGTGCGGGCGGCTCCCACCACTCCACCCATGAGTTCATCCTTGGATACTGCAATCCGGTTTCGGCCTCCACGGCCCGGATCCAGTCGCCCAAGGCCGAGTCATGATGAATGATCAACGGCGTACTGTGATACGGCAGTATATCAACGTCCAAGCCATAATTACCGATCACCTGCTGATTTCGCGCAAGGGTCTCTTCCGAATCCCATGGGGTTGGATGAATAAATCCATGATTGCCCCCTTCATCTCGCGTATAGCTCAACTGAAACGGAAACTCTTTTTTCAGCCGGCGGATTAGTCGCACGGCTTTCAAGTTGGATGACACGGTCACCCCCTTGTTCAAATTACGCAGTATCACGTTATTAAAGCTCTCAAAGCCCACCGAGGCCAAAACAATGACCATTCGATGCTTGCGCGCAAGCTGCAAGGCCGAACGGAACGATCTTGCGCCCTTTAACAAGGCGTCAACCCTCACGGCCAAACCAATTTTCGACAGCCCCAAGCTTCGGGAAAGGCATGCGTCAATGAGCGAAACCAAGGAGGGAAAAGGATTTTCATTAATCAGTTCAAAAGGGATTTTACGGCCATCCGGTCCATCCGGCAACCCTTTGATCTGGCGCAAAACGGTTGCCAAATCCAAAGATCCGAAAAAGCCTTTATCCACGGCGACATCACAGAAACTGCATCCTTTGGAATTGATGTGGATTTTTTTGCCGGTCATTTCGGGTATTGCCGCCGGAAAATCAATCCCAATCCTATGACGACCCGCTGCCCAGGGGCAGCCGATCTGTTGGAGGACCTGACCCTGTGTTATCTGGAGAGGGACAAACCCGCTTCTGTCTAAGATGCAAATGTTTTCCCATTCAACGTGATCGAGATAACACTGATCCCAGTCATTGGCCGGATTACGGATCAAGCTGCCGTTCCGATCCAGGTAGGCAGAACCGTGGAGTGCTTTCCATTTGATATTTACGGGATCATCAAGAAAGGGAATAATCTGTTCCGCCGGTCCCTGGAGGGCAAAGCTGAAATGATCAGAGAATCCTTTAAATCGATGCCGCCAATTCCGCCGCCCTTTTTCACCGCAATAGTCCACCGCGGCCTGAGGTCCGGCCAGAATTGTTATGGCCCCCTCTTTTTTTAGTTCACGGGCCAGCGAAATCAGATCTTCCCGCCCGCTGAGGTTTGAAAAACCCACAATTGGCATTTGACTGCCAAAATAGCTGCTGAGCGCCCGCTTTAAAAATGTTTTCTTGTATCCGGCTGGTAATGCGATAACGATACTCTCGCATGGGGAGTTTCTCCGGATAACGCTGGCCGCCATTTGGGGTCCAAGCACGCCATAGCTTTCACCCTGAAAATAAGATGAAATGATGGCCATTTTTCTATGATGTAATTGATTTGAGATAATGCTACCGTACTAAAAATAACAGTGTGGCACTCAGAGTAGCGTAGGACTCCAAATGAGTGAAAAGAGGCAGAAAAAAAATATAAAAATCACACTTTAATTACAAGTAGAAATAATATTCTACCCCTGTAAACAAATTTGTTTAAATTTTCTTGACAAAAACTTTAAATATCGCTAATGATTAGAAAATTAACGTTCACTATAGTGAACACTATGTTAGTATTTATCATCGGCATATCGATTGTAAGGAAAGCTAATGTCTTTAAAGAAAAAAAAACCAGATGGTTACCATGCGCCTGCCGTAGAAAAAGCATTCCGTTTACTTAGATTTGTGGCCAATTCCAATGAAGCCTTGAGACTCAGCGATCTGTCGGCTCACCTTCAAATCAGCAAAAGCACCACCCATGGCTTGATCCGGGCCCTGGTTGCCACCGGCGCCCTAAACCAAAGCACACAGAATAAAAAGATCACCCTGGGACCGGCCACGGTTGAACTGGCCTTGAAAAACCAGAACTATCTACAATTGGGCACCTTGACCCAGCCCCTCCTTGATGATTTGCGGGACCGCATCAATGAGACTGTTTTTTTCGGCCTGCTGCACCCGTGGCGTGCACTCATCATGGCCACTTCCGAGGCCCGCAAACCCATGAAAATCTCATCTCCTCCAGGATCCTCGGTTCTCTTAATGGTGGGTGCCCTGGGAAAGGTGTTTCTATCACAGATGGATGATGCCGAGGTGCTTCAAATCATCAAGGAGAATGGATTGCCGCAGTTCACCAATGCCTCGATCATCGATGAGCAGACTTATTTGAAAGAAATTGCCTATGTCCGTCAAACGGGGTATGCCCTGGACAAAGGCGAATATTTGTCCGGCGTCAATGCCATCGCTGTCGGACTGGGCCACCATTGCGAACTGCCCGTGGTCTTATGGGTGGTTGGGTTTGCCGAGTCTTTAAACTCGGAAAAAATCGATGAGGTCAAAGAATTAATCCTGGCAACGGCCACTAAACTGCGCAAAGTGCTGCATACCAATTGATGCATTTGAATACCGGTATCATTTATCACCTTTGCACATGGCGTGGTTTTATCATTTTGTAATCAACCGGGTCGACAGGTCCAAGAAAAAAATGGACCTTGCTTTTCTATAACAAACGGAAATGTCATCTCAATGAAACAGGCACCATAAGACTTAAAACACAACATTCAGGAGGTAAGTGTGGATCCCGAACAATTAAAACAAAAGACAAGCGAAGTTGCCAATCTCTATTTTTCCACGGTAAAAAAGGATGACGCGCCTTACAATTTATGGAAAACCTTTGATAAGGATCTAGCAAAAACATTATCGCTGCACATCACCGGCCAAATCTATGCAAGGGAAAAAATTCCACATCCAACCCGGCAGATAGCTGCCGTGGCTGCTCTGACAGCACTATCCAGGCCGGATGAACTCAAACTTCATATCCATGCGGCACTCAATGTGGGATGCACCCAAGCAGAGATTGCCGAAGTGATCTTTCAGGTCAGTGTATATTGCGGCATGCCGGCTGCAAATACGGCATTAAAAGTACTGAAGGATGTTTTAGAAGAACGTGAGCAATCTGAATCTTCTTGAATTAAACCAGATTGAAACCGGCTGCGAACGTGATGCGGCCGGTATCTTGGATGAGCCGGGGAACCGTCTGTGCGTGCAGATCGTTGCGAAGCTGTATCGAAAAGCTGATCACAAACCTAAGAAATTGATGTTGCCTGGCTTGCGTCTTTAACAATATCGATAACCCGAAGTTAAATTTTAAGGACCTTGCCGAAGGCGGCCTACGGGGCAGGTTGTCAAGCACAAGGGCGTCTGTCAGGCGTTTTATTTTCCTAAGTTTGCGATTGGATAGCAGATTTTTCCAGCGCCCCGCATACCTGATCTAATACAACCGATGCGCTTTCATGAATCACCAAATCCGCCATACGGTCCAGTGGCGTTGCATCTTTATTTAAAATTAATAATTTAGCACCGTTCTCTTTTGCCATCACCGGTAAAGACGCTGCCGGTTGCACCACCAAGGAGCTACCCACCACCAGAAAAAGATCGCAATCCCTAGATACGGAAATAGCTTCATCCAGTACCGTAGGTGGCAACGATTCGCCAAAAAACACAACATCGGGTTTCAAGACACCGTCACATTTTGAGCATCGTGGAGGTAGCTGTGTTTCGATTAAACGGTAAACCGTTTCGATACCATACAATTCGCCACACTCTAAGCAGAGAATCCGACGAGTATTGCCATGTAGCTCCAGCACCCGATTCGATCCGGCAATTTGATGAAGCCCGTCGATATTTTGTGTGATAATCGCGCTCAGCTTGTCAGTTTCTTCGAGTTTAGCAAGGGCAAGATGCCCCTTATTCGGTTGGGCCTTTTTCAAGACAGGGCATCTGACGTCTTTAAAAAAATTCCAATAATAGGAAGGCTCTTCTCTAAAGTATCGGATGTCAGCATATTTTGATGGATCATATTTATTCCAAACCCCATCAGCACCGCGATAGGTAGGAATCCCACTTTCTGCAGAAATACCGGCCCCGGTGAATGCAACGAGGCGTGCTGCACTTGCGACCATCGCCTTTAAAGTTAGTGCATCGTTTCCCATATGTTTTCATTCTCTTTATATTAAGAACTATGTTTTTTTACAATAACGGTCCAAAAGAGTCTGCATTTTGTTTAGGACATCACTTGGCACACAGATCTTTTCAAATTTACCATCGTCATCAATGGGCTTGGTCGCATCCAAGCCCATTTTTGCTGTTAAGTAATCTGCTTTTGTGGATGGATCCAATGGGAACCCAATAAGGTCCGACAGCACCACAAGATCCATGTCCGCTTGAAACCGGGTGGCCAAGGCCCATTCAACTTCCCGTTGGTTGTATACGTCAACGTCATCGTCAACCACCACGACACGCTTGATCGATGCATTATCGGCGAGAAAGTATGTCATCATCTGGCGCTTCATCCCTCTGCTTGCCTTTTTGACGGAAACAACCGCATGTGCCCCGACCGTTTCGGGAACCAGGTTGAGGTGCCGCACTTCCGGAAACTTGCCCCGAAGCTTTTTCAGCATCTCAGCTTCCCACGAAACCAACAAAGAAAATGCCTCATTGCTACAGGGGCACAACACTTGAAAATAGGGATTTTCTCTATGGGTCACCGTCTCTATTTCGACGACCGGACTTTCATACGGCACATAATAGCCACTGCTTTCGCCAAACGGCCCATCCTTTTCACGTATGTGCGGTAGAATCTTTCCTTCAAGCACTATCTCTGCATGGGCAGGGACATTCAGATCAACGGTCTCTGCCTGAACCATTTCAACCGGCTCGCCATAGAGGCTTCCGACCAATTCAAGCTTGTCGCCGCCCTCCGGCATCCACGCGACTGTTGAAAACATAAACAAAGGATCTAATCCGATGGCGATGGCGACTTCGAGGGGCTCATTCCGTTCTTCATTTTGCTGGTAGAAGAGAGATACAGGCGGATTCAAAAGAAGAACTGTCAACCGGTTTTGACCCAACACCTGCATCCTGTGAAGCCCCATGGTCTGATTACCGGAAACCGGGTTCTTTACGAGAACCACACCCGATGTGAGATAAGGGTTCGAATCTTTTTCGCTGTACGTCGCTACCGGAAAAAACCTCAAGATGTCGATATCATGTTTTATTACAACTTCCTTCACCGGCCCGTCCGAAACCAGTTTTGAAGGGATTGGATGTTTTTTTCTACGCAAATATTCCTCAATAAGTTCTTTATCCTCAATATCCATCGCCATGGCAAGGCGATTCCGTTTCCCCAGAATGTTGCCGACTGCCTTTACAGAGTATCCTTTGGGACTATCAAAAACCGCGGCCGGCCCACCCTGTTCATCAAGAATTCTTAATACCCCAGGTATTTCAAACTTCGGATCAACTTCCTCTTCTATTTGAATAAGTTCTCCTTTGTTGGCCAGTTGTTCCATAAAAGCACGCAAGCTTCTTTCCGGCATCTCCAACCTCCTTTATATATACGGGAATCTTTTGGTAAGTGGAACCGGCAGGAAGGGCCGTTTTGTCAAGCCGCACACCAATAAGGTTTTACCGAGCAATCGAAAAAAATCGTTTCGATAGAGAGCCACGGCGATGGTAAGTGCACTATCGGTAGGGCAAAACGGCATATCCTGCAAACTTTTGCTGGTATTCCTTTGGCCGAAGGCCTGTTAAGCGGACAAATATTTTACGGAAAAACGAAATATCCTCATACCCCACTTCATAGGTGATCTCATTAAAGGTCAGAGTGCCATCTTCCAGCATGCGTTTAGCCTGCTCGACCCGCAATTTCTGAAGGTATGCAAGGGGTGTGTTGCCGGTGGCTTGTTTGAATCTGCGCTCAAGGGACCGGCGGCTGACCCTGAATCGATCTGCCATATTATCATAGTCAATAGCCTGTGTACTATTTTGTTCCATCCACGCCTGGGCCTTTGCCACCAGAAGATCGGTGTGGTCCCTGGGAGGCAGAAAACAATCATAAGGAGTCTGAGCTTTTCTATCCATATCTAATAGCATTGTCTTGGCCGATTGGAGGGCAGCCTTTTGGCCACAGAACTTTGCCACAAGATAAAGAGTGAGGTCCATGCCAGCGCTCACCCCGGCCGAACAATAAAGCCTTCCATGATCAATGAACACGCGGTCCTGCTGCAGCGTCACCTTTGGATACCGTTCCTTGAACGCTTGTGCAAATCCCCAGTGCAATGTTGCGGATTTCCCGTCCAGCAGCCCTGTTTCCGCAAGCAAAAGCACCCCTGTACAAATACTGGCCACATGGGTACCTCGTTTGTAATGATGTCGGATCCAGGGAACCAGTTCCGGGTTCTTTTGCAAAATCTTAACAATATATGTAGCAGACGCAATAATCAGAAGATCCATGTTTTCGATTTCATTTATACGGCAATGGGGCTGGATCTGGATATTATTCACAGACCGGATGGGCCGGCCATCTGCTGAAGCAACAGTCACATCAAAAAACGGGGTGTGGGTGGTTTTGTTTAGCCGGTTCCAGAGCCGGCCGGCCTGGTTGAGGATGTCCATGGGGCCGAAAATGGTGGTGGCCATGGAGTTATAAAGCCCCAGGATGGTCACGCGTTTCATTGATGCCTCCATAAAATCGATCTGTGACGATATTGCCACCTTAACTGTCGTTTATGCCACTATTTTTCTCCTGATGCAATGGGTATGATCAAATTAGTTCCTAAACAAAAGAAAGGAGATTTACCATGACAGACGCCACTATCAAAGAAACTATAGCTCCATGTGGTTTGTGCTGTGAAACGTGCTTTGCCCATGTTAAGGGGGATATCAGAAAATACAGCCTACAGCTCAAAGAAAAACTGGGCAATTTTCACATCAATGCCAAACGGTTTGAAACCCTGCTGGGGAACCCGATTTTTAAAAAATATGCAGATTTTAAGGAGATGCTCGATTATTTTGCATCTGAAAACTGCCAAGGATGCCGCAACGAACAGTGCAAAATGTTTAAAAATTGCGGTGTCCGCCCCTGCCACCAAGAAAAGGGGGTCGATTTCTGCTTTCAGTGTGAAGAATTTCCCTGTGACAGGACCAATTTTGATGCAAGCCTGTACAAAGGCTGGGTAGCCATCAATGAAATTATCAGGAAAAAAGGTATAGAGACCTATTGTGAAAAAGCAAGGAACCGTCCCAGATACGGTTGATTAAAGTTCTGCAGATATCCGGTCTGTAAACGGAAATCCTCACTAAATAGTACCCAAACTTTGACCAAAACAACTAAGAATTGCCGGTGGCCGCGCGGTTCCCCCCTGTTATTTCGGTTTTCCCCGGAACTACTGCCCTTTGAAGCGCGGTTGACGTTTTTCTTTCATTGCCCGTACGCCCTCGAAGTGGTCTTCTGTTCGCTGGGTGATGCCCTGGAAGGCGGCCAACAGATCGAGATGGCCGCTGATTTCCGCTGTTCGTGCCTGACGAATGGCTTTTTTGACCATAGATACCGCGATAGGACTGTTGGCCGCGATGGAAAGGGCCAGTTTTTCCGTTTCCTCTTTCAGTGTGTCGACTTCCACCAGGTTGTTCAGAAGACCCAGGGAAACGGCTTCATCCGCTGAAACAATCCGACCCGTGAGAGAGAGTTCCATAGCCTTGGCATAACCTACGACTCTTTGCAGAAAGAAGGTGCCGCCGTCGCCCGGTACCAAGGCCAGTTTGGCAAAGGTTTCTCCAAATCTTGAATGCCTGCATCCCACTCGGATATCGCACATGCAGGCCAAATCACAACCGGCGCCGATCGCCGCACCATTGACCATGGCCACGATAGGGGTTTGGAGGGCCTCGATGGTGAGCGGAATCTGTTGGATACCTTTTGTGTAGCGACGCCTCAGTCCCTCTGGATCACCGGCGAACATGCCGCTTTTTTCTTCCATTGCTTTTACGTCACCGCCTGCGCAAAACGTCTTGCCGGCCCCCGTCAGGATGATGACGCGGACGTCGTCATCCCAATCTGCCTCTCGGAGCAGGTGGCAAAGTTCGGTGATCATCTCATCAGAAAACGCATTGC
Source organism: Desulfobacterales bacterium (assembly GCA_030066785.1). Lineage (GTDB taxonomy): Bacteria > Desulfobacterota > Desulfobacteria > Desulfobacterales > JASJAZ01 > JASJAZ01. The sequence continues at coordinate 54,904 of JASJAZ010000008.1, forward strand.
TATGCTGCGGGCGGTTGAGCGTAACCCACAACAGGGGCGCGTCCTCTTCTACCAAAAGATCCGTGTAAGCTTCATTGATGTAATCTTGCATGGCCTTACTCTCCTTGCTGTATCATGGATGTCGCCACGTATGTGTCACTGTTATGGTGACCGCTATGGTATCGTCCGGTCAGGCGGTATATCGTTTAGCCATTATCCGGTGATAGGAAGTGTCCTCTTTGATTAGCCTTTTTTCACCCTCACCGGGAAAACTGTTAGACCCTGAAACGGCAAGAGGCCGAAAAAGCCCGGATTCTGTGCAGTGTTTTTAAAGGCCATAACGCCGGCAGGTCAATTGATATTGCCATTGAAAATACCAATCAGCGCTCTCAAGGCTATAGCAATATAAATGATCATTTCCGACGGGACATGCCGATTATACCTGGTCGGATCAGCTGAACTGTCTTTTAAAGGCAATAGCAGGCGCTTAAATTTAACATTCTGAAGCGTTAGATATTTTTACGCGAAGGCTCCCTTCTAGATGGGGTGTTCAGTGGCTCGCAACTCATCCAGTGTTTGAAGAAAGGCCTGAGCCGGCAAGGATAGGGGCTGCCTTTTAAGATAGGCAATACTGGCATCCAGGTAAAGCTTTCCGCTTTGGAAGGGGATGGTCTTTAGCCTTCCTTCCTGAAGGTCTTCGAGGACGGCTTCCTTAACTAAAAAAGAGATACCACCACCCCGCCCCACCAGCTGTTTGATGAAATCGGTATTGGCTGTCTCCATCAAAATATTCGGCGTACAATCATGCTGTTTAAACAGCTCATCAATTGATTTTCTGGTACCGGATCCGATCTCTCGCATGATGATTGGCTCCCTGGAACAACACTCAATAGGCAAAAAATCTTCGGTCGCAAGGGGGTGATTGAGGCCGAGAATAGGGATCACTTCTTCTTCGCTAAATGGGATATACTGAATATCGGGGTCGTCCTTTACATTGGCAATAATGGCAATTTCGTTTTTCAGTTCAAGCAAACTGAGACACATGTCCATTGAACTGCCTTCATCCAGAATAAGCTTTATCTCCGGATATTTCTTATGGAAGCGACGCATCATGCGAGGCATAAGGTAACGAGCGTAAGTTCTGGTTGAACCGAGGCGCAGCACGCCTTGTTTCAACTGCCGCATATCGTCGAGCAGGCTTTCAATTTGCCTTTCATATTCGAATAACTGGCGGGCGTATTGATATAGTGTTTCACCTTCGTCCGTCAGGCAAATCCCTCTTCCTTTTTTTTTAAAAAATTTGAGCTCCCACAAATCCTCAAAAATTTTTACCTGGGCAGAAACCGCCGGTTGGGTAATACACAGCTCATCAGCTGCTTTGGTAAAGCTCAGATTATCAGCAACACTATAGAACACACGCAGCTGGTTGAGATTAATCATAATCGGAGGTCCTCTAATTGAGAGAATACGGCGACTTAGCGTTTCTCTTAACCGGATTGCGATCCTCAGAGAGGATTGGTTCTTAAATTGGATGGGGATATTTCCCCTACGAACTGTGCAAACTAAACCACAACAGATCAGATATCTTAAACACTTTAATAATAGGCTTGGTCAATGGCAGGGATTTTAATTCATAATTTTAGTTTATATATAGCATAAGAATTATGAAATTGACAAGTTGTATTGCAGTTGTAATGGTGACACGGTCATGCTCGATTCATGCAATCGCTCTCCATGCTGTTGGTACGTAAATCATTTTAACTAATTGATATTAATATAAAATATAGACTAAAAGATGATGAGCAACCTGGCGCTTCACAGTCACATTTGTTTGTATTATTTTTTTTTATATATTGTTGATGTTTGTTTTCGGCGACTGGCTTTTTTAGAGCCCTATCATTGTCCAATAACCCATCAACAAATAACCGGGAAAGAAATTTCCGGTGAGAGGTAATGATAGCATGAGGAGAATGAGCGGACTTAGAGAGTTTGTCAAAACCTTGGATGACTTGGGAGAACTTCGGAAGGTTCCGGTCCCGGTGGATCCCCGCTATGAAATCCCCGCTGTCCTTGCTCAGGTTTGCGACACTGATGAAACACCGGCCATACTTTTTGAACATGTCAAAGGGCATGCCATGCCTGTAGTGAGCAACCTTTTGGGGTCAAAGCGTCGCCTGTCTCTGGCGCTGGGTATTGATGATGGAGACCTCATTCAGCACTTGCTTCCCAAACTTGAGAAAAGAATTAGCCCTTTCATGTTAAAGGAGGAAAATGAGCGGGTGGTTTTCCCCATCGATAAGGAAAATGCCATCCAGAAAATTGTTCCGGTCCTGACCCACTATGCCAAAGACTCAGGCCCGTATATCACCACAGGCATAACCTCTGCCAGGGA
>JASJAZ010000101.1 GCA_030066785.1 Desulfobacterales bacterium
CTTCTGTGCGACAGGCTGAACGGTTGGCGGCGCTTGGAACGCTATCTGCCGGCATGGCCCATGAAATTAGAAATCCGCTTTCTTCTATCAAAACGTTTGTTCAATTACTGCCCAGGAAGGTTGATAAAAGAGGCTTTCTGGAAAAATTTAATCGCACGGTTCCGCGAGAACTTAATCGAATTAACGATTTGGTGGAGGATCTTTTAGAATTGGCCCGCGTTCCCAAATATCAATTCAAAGCGGTCGATCTTGCGCACCTGCTTTATGAAACCATTGATTTTATCGAAGAAGAATTACAAGTGCAATCAATACAGTGCGACACTGATATTGCAAGCGATCTGCCTCTGGTTCAGGCTGATGCTGATCAAGTGATTAAGGCTTTTCAAAATCTCATTCGCAACGCCATTCAAGCAATGCCGGATGGCGGCACCTTAACCGTTAAAGCCTCCTCCCATAAGGTTGAAAATAATACGGATCAGCTAAAACCAGGGCAAAAATATCAACTAATATTGGTTTTTAAAGATACCGGTTCCGGTATTCCCCGCAAAGATTTAGACAATATTTTTAACCCCTTTTTTACCACTAAAATTAAGGGCACCGGCTTGGGACTGGCAATTGCGCATAAAGTTATCACCGAACACCATGGGCAAATTTTTGCCAACAATTGCCAAGGACACGGCGCCCAATTTACGATTTATTTACCTGCCTAATAGATCGAATGCCCAGTTTTATGTGTTTAGCGCACTGTTTCATGTGCAACTAGTTTGACAGATTAATCCGGGCTTCTATTTTATCTAATTAAATCATAATTTTACAGCTAAATAAAAAATAGCATAAGGTGGCATTTATCTTGCTTAGAGTATGAAGATAAAAACGAATGATTTATTTATGAAAAAAGAGCAATGAGTGTTTACCAAGCGCGCTAAAGAAGGAGTGATAGAATGCCATCAGTTCAAAATGATAAAGAGCCCATTGTTGTGGTGGACGATGACCAGGGCATCTTGGACTCGTTTGATGTCATGCTGGGCGATGATTATTCACTGTTAACGGCTGATAATGGCAACCGGGCAATCGATTTAATTCTTGAAACCGTTCCGCCGTTGTTGTTTCTAGACATCAAAATTCCGGGCCCCAACGGGCTGGAAGTTTTACAAAAGATCAAGGCCCGGGGTATCCCCACCAAGGTTGTTGTGGTGACCGCTTTGCCTCAGGATCAGTTTGAAGAGCAAGCCCGGCGCTACGGTGTCTATCGGTATCTTCACAAACCGCTGGATGTTTATGAAATCGAAGAGATTGCCCGCCACGTTCTGCAATAACCCTTTGCCGATGCCCAGATCAATTGGCCTCAAGATCTTATATTCAGTACTTTGATCAGATATAAAGACGCCCTGCACAGCATTAACCGATGCAAGGCGTTTTTCATTTTTCATGAGGAAGCGTTTAGGCTGAGAGTGATTGTGAAATTCGCTGCATTGCATTTTGCACGTTTTCATAACTGTTAAAGGCGCTGATGCGGATATATCCTTCGCCGCATTTGCCAAAACCGGCACCCGGCGTGCACACGACACCGGCTTGCCTTAACAGTCGATCGAAAAACTCCCAAGAATCCATCCGCCCATCCACCCAAATGTACGGTGAATTCTCTCCTCCGATGCAATCGTATCCCAACGCCGACATTTCGTTACGGATAAGGCTGGCATTGTGCATATAGTATTGAACCAGTGCCTTAACTTCGGAAGCTCCAGCAGGACTGTAAATTGCTTCGGCCGCTTTTTGAACAGGATAGGATACACCGTTGAATTTCGTTGTGTGGCGTCGCAACCACAGGTCATGGACAGATTGGGATTCGCCTTTCGAAGTATAGGCCAAACAGGCTTTGGGTACGACCGTAAAAGCGCAACGGGTACCGGTGAAGCCGGCGGTTTTAGAAAAACTTCGAAATTCAATGGCGACTTCCTGAGCACCGTCGATTTCGAAAATTGTTTTTGGAAGATTTTCTTCCCTAATAAAAACTTCATAGGCGGCATCGTATAAAATTAGAGCCTTATGTTCACGCGCAAAGTTCACCCATGCTTGCAATTGTTGTTTGGTGATAGTAGCGCCGGTTGGATTGTTGGGATAGCATAAGTAAATAAGATCAACTGGTTTGTCAGGCAATTCCGGAATGAAGCCGTTTGCGCGGGTTCCCTCCAAATATTGAATGCCCGCATAGCGCCCATTTTCAGATAAACCGGTACGTCCGGCCATTACGTTGGTATCCAGATACACTGGATACACCGGATCAGGAATGGCTACGGTGATATCAGGGGCAAAGATTTCCTGGAAATTACCGGTATCGCATTTAGCACCATCGCTAATGAAAATCTCTTCCGGTGTTATATCCGCGCCGCGGGAGAGATAATCATGAGTTGTAATCTTTTCCCTTAAAAAAGCATAGCCTTGTTCAGGACCGTAGCCACGAAAGGTTTCATCCTTGGCCATTTCATCCACGGCGCTGTGAAAAGCTTTGATGCAGGCTTGGGGCAAAGCGCGGGTGACGTCACCAATGCCCAACTTGATGATCTCGCGATCTGGAAACTCTTCTTGAAAAGCGGCGACACGGCGCGCAATTTCCGAAAACAAGTAGGATGCCTGGAGCTTTAAATAATTTTCATTAATTCGAATCATGGTTGTTCCCTACCATCATTTTTTAGATGCTGTGTTGCGTTAATAGTATTGGAAAAAAATTCATCAATATAAGCATAAAACAATTAATAATTCTTTATAAATAAATAATAATTAATAATTATTTATAAAAAATAAAGTTGTCAAGAATAAAATTCGTTTAGGGCAAACAGGTGGCAATACATAATGCAGTCGTTTTTAAACGTCGGCTTTTATATATTGGCTATAATGCCAGAATAATTCGGGCATCGGCAACACAACATCTTTGAGGTGAACACATGACCGGGTTGAGATCAATCGATTCGATTTTATGCTCAAGCTGCATGATTAGATTGGAAAAGGCCAACAGTAATTCCGTTAAGAGTTTAATATTCACCCCTTGAGCCCCTCGAAACCCCTTTATTAATGGTTTGCCTTTGAGACAGGCAATCATAGACTCAATATCCGTTTGACGTAAAGGTGCCATCCGAATGGCAGTGTCCTGGTAGATTTCTACCCCGGTGCCACCGATGCCCAATAAAATAACCGGCCCAAATTGGTAATCGATTTTACCACCAATGATTAGCTCCAGACCGGCAACGGTTTCTTCAACCAACAAACCTTGAAATCCGTTTAATTGGCTAAAGCGATCAAAAACGTGGCGCAACTCGTCCTCATTGGCAATACCCACCGCAACGCCATCATATTCTGATTTATGCACAATATCGGGAGAAATAACCTTAGCAACGACGGGAAATCCGATCTGCTTGCCGGCCTTGACCGCCTCGGATTTTGATTTGGTCCAATAATGCTGGGTAACATCCATATCGTTAAGGGCCAGTAACTGCTTGGCGTCGGGTTCAAGCACCCAGCCAATTTCGCGGGATTTTTCCAAGATAGTGCTGCTCTTCGTGTTCAACATGCTCTGGATCTCCTCATTGCTTCTGCCATTAGTACCGCACCGTCAATCGAAGAAGATACCGGCACATGATTGAGCTCAAAGCCTTCAATGAGCATTCGATATTTTTCAACATGCGGAACATAAGCCACCATGGGTTTGCCTTCATTTTGATAAACATAACTTAAGCGCGCACCGAGATCGGCGCTAATGCCGGGAGAATATGGTAGCAGTAAAACAATCACACATTCGACGGCGGGATCCCTGCTCATGCCGGTGGCTGCCGCCACGAAGTCATCATCGGTGGCGCTGCCAGTGAGATCAATTGGATTGGCTACCGATGCAATCGTTTTTATGCTGGGATTTAGTTTATCCCGGATATATCGTTGAGTTTTGTCGGCTAATAGTGGCAGTGTTAACCCATGGTGAGTGCAGATATCTGATGACAGCACACCATGGCCGCCACTGACAGAAATGATGCCGATACCACCATGAATCGACTGAGGGTAATAGCTGAGTGATTCGCAAAAACAGACGAGTTCGTATTCATTGCGAGCCTCCACAATTCCATGCTGCGATAAGATTTCTGAAAATACTTGGTAATCTCCGGCCAGCGATGCCGTATGGCTAGATACGGCCCGGCTGCCCGCCGCGCTTTTGCCCGCTTTTAACACAATGATGGGCTTTGATAGTTGGCTGGCTTCTTCAACAAATTGTCGGCCTTCGTTTTGGCTAAAACCCTCGATGTAAAGCGCGATGACCTTGGTTTGAGGGTCGTTCGCCAAATATTTAAGAAGATCCAATTCGCGAATCATCGCCTTATTGCCGATGCTGACAGCTAAAGATAATCCGATTCCCTGTCCGGCAAACTTCACCATTTGGTCGACCAAAACGCCGCCGCTTTGGCTGATGATAGCGACATTGCCGGAATCGGGTCGGACTAGCCGCTCACCAGGAAGAAAAAAGGTATCAAATTTGCCGGGTGAATAGATCCCCAGACAATTGGGGCCGATAAATGGGAAATCAGCTTTGCGGGCCAATTCAACGATACGCTGCTGAAGTTCGATACGACCGATTTCAGCAAAACCACCCGAAATGATGGTGGCGCCACCCACCCCGGTTTCAATGCAATCTGAAATGATGTTAGGAATATATTCCGCGCGAACGGCAATAACTGCCAAGTCGACAGTGGTAGGAATATCGGCCACGGACGCGTAGACTCTGTCGCGTTTCAGCTGACCACCTCGTGGATTTACCGGGTATACCTTGACGGGGTAGCGTAAATGTATTTTGTTATATATAACATTGGCGGGGTGCTGATCATTATTTAGCGATACGCCGATAACGGCAATTGTTTCCGGTTGAAAAATGGGTGTGTAATTCAACGTTTTCTCCCATATTTTTGTGTACTTGGGTAAAAGGATTTTAAGATCTGTTCAGGATCACCGTGATTATCAGATTTGTCGGGTAAACGATTGCACAAAGCGCCTTAAAAGGTCAGCTTTTGGTAATGCCGGCATCTACGCATGTAAAAATGTTTTGATTGTTATTAACGGAACTTCTTATTTAAGGTAAACAATTTATTTAATCAATTGCCTTTGCAGATGGAAATATTACCGTGAAACGCCAAGGTGCCAGTATCATATTTGTGAATAACCAAAACCAGGTTCTGCTAATCTTAAGAGATGATCGGCCGGATATACCCTATCCGAATATGTGGGATGTTCCCGGTGGACATGTCGAAACCAATGAAACTGTGGAACAATGTATTATCAGGGAAATGGCCGAGGAGTTGGGTTTGACGCTTACAGATTTTCATCTATTTTCTACATGGGAATTTAAGGATCGAATCGAAACCGTTTTTTGGAAGAAAGCCGATTTGAACATCAACCAGATTCATTTAACCGAGGGCCAAAAGTTAAAATGGTTTGCTGAAAACGAGGTAAGCCAAACGGAGCTAGCATATGGATTTAATGAAATTATTAACGATTTTTTTAATCGGCGCGGCATGAATCCAGATGAGCCTATCTATTGACCTGAATGATTGGTTAATTCATCATTGGTTGGCTTGGTATGCTCAAGGGTGGATACTTTGACTCGATTACGACCATCGGTTTTGGCACGGTACAGAGCATCATCACATGCTGCCACTAAAAATTTGGAGGCGGTATCCTTGTCGGGTATGGTTGTGGCAACACCTAAGCTGATGGTCAAGGTTGCATTAATCGGAGATTGTGAATGTTCGATTTTTAAGGATTCCACCGCGACCCTTTTTGCCTCGGCGATCCTGGCCGCGTCTTTTTCAGGTGTATCGGGTAGCAACGCCATAAACTCTTCACCGCCATAGCGGGCTACCATATCTCCAGGCCGTTTTAAAATAGATTTTAGAGCTTGGGCCACCTGTTTCAGGCATTCGTCGCCCTGTAAATGCCCGTAGGTATCATTGTAAGCTTTAAAGTAATCAATATCACCGATAATCAAAGACAATGATTTTGATGACCGCGCGGCACGACGCCACTCCTGGTTAAATGTTTCCTCAAAAAAGCGGCGATTGGCAATGCCGGTCAATCCGTCGGAATAAGAAAAACGACGCAGTTCTTCCTCTATCCGTTTTTTTTCAATTTCAGCAAGTTTTTGCGCGACGGTATTGTTAATGATGGTTAACAATTCCTGGTGTGCATACGGATTGCTAATGAAGTCCTTAGCGCCTTTGCGGAAGGCCTTTATCGTCGACTCAACGGATGCATAGTTTGTCATGATAATAATACGGGTATCCGGCTTGTGGCGATGGATATGATCCATGAGCTTGAAGCCGTCGATATCTGGCAGTAACAAATCCAGCAGAACCAGATCAAAGGATTCGTGGCCCAACATTTCCAAGGCACTACTCCCGCTCGTGCTGACCTGGACGCTAAAGCCCTTCCTGCCCAGCAGGCCCCTCAGCATATCATTGACATACACGTCATCCTTGACAACCAGAATGTTGGTTTTTTGCTCCATCCCCCTTTACAACAGCCGCTAGCAGACGTGAAGAAAATTTCCAGATATAGATGCAACCCAGACCAGTTAAACAACAGTAGCAAATATCACTCCAGAATTCATTAATACGTCAAAATACGAAATATCGTATTAAAATTATACGGTTATTTTGACGTTCCCCTATTCGCATGCGTTAAAATAGGGAAAAAAAATACCTATACTATGGGAAAAAAGGTCATCTGGGAATTAGAAACTTATAAAAGATTATTCGCGGGTAATAAAGTTTTATTTTTTATGGAATGGAAAATTTATCATACTTTTGGTACATAAAAAAAACTGTTTTGTGAATTAGGCTGATATCTTTCCGGGTTTAATCAGGGAGCAACATATGATGGACACAATCAGTGAAAAGGTTCTTCAGGCCGAAATCCGGCGACAGGCATTTATAGCAGCGGATACCCTGAAGCGAAAAAAACAAATCAACGCATCAATCCGTCGAACCATTATAGCCTTGAACGATGTCACCGGTCTTGCCCAAACTGAATTGGAAAATATAGCCATGCAGGTAACCCGTAGATTTGAAAATCGGGATCGGTTTTTTTCCATCAGGCAGCAACTTTTGTGGACGGCCACAGGCGGCGCTATATTTATTTTAATCGGATTGGTCATAGGATGTATGGTCTTTTGACGAATTGATAAAATAAATTTAAGCGGCAATATTGGGAGAATAAATGGATTTGTGGGGATTGGTTTCGAAAAAAATCGATCTTAGCATATAATTGTCTTTGATCATTATGTCCGGTAACGGTTGATCTTTCCGATCAAGACGACCAATTTGCGGCAGTGGCCTGGGCCACCTATTTGCTTTTTTGATTATGTGCTAAAATAGCGTAATGTGCCGTCAGTGTGTGGTTACCTGTCAGAAACCAATGAGCAAGCCACAGGCTTGAATCGGCTTCAGCCAGAGCCTTTAGGCAATTTAGAATTCAAAGAAACTATTAAAATCGCAGCACCGGCACATGCTCAGGGGTTTTGCCCTTTTCCGTGGGAAACCATTTCCGGGATTTGTCCTGATAACTCTCCATGAGAACTTCATTGACTTGTTTGGAAATCGGCAGGTAGTAAAAGGCCAGTTTCATGGTTTGATCTTGATTATAAATCTTTAATTTTATTTTAACCTGAAAGTACCTCCACTGATAAATTGTCTGCTCCCTTTTGGCGGTTAGGGTTATCTTAGGCTTGCCGTATTTTTGGATCAAGCTCTGTTTAAATTTCTTAAAATCAGCCACTTCTTGCAATTTTAAATAGACTGCAAAAAATTGTTGGATATAAAAACCATAAATTACCTCAGGCACTTCGATGCCATTGACGACATGTAATACCTTGGGATTGGCATAAAAATGGATCTGAGCGTTAGAGCCTAATTCCTTAAAATTGTTTAACCTGGAAAGATGCGTACCCCAGTTAACGCCAAAAATTCCTTCCTGTAAATCGGCCGCTTGAATTGGCGCTACCAAGGTCATTACCAGTATCATCAATGTGAATACTTTCGCGATCTTTCGCATGCGCGTTGTCCCTGTTTCAGCAATAATTGAACTCTAAAAGCAATGGAAAGTGCTTGAAAATCGAATATCTTCTTATATCCAAAATCGATCAAATTTACAAACGGTTCCATTTAAAACCACCTGCCATTTGCTCCGGTAGAATCTGAAACGCAAAATCGATACAATCGCAAACCGGTGCACAATACGCATAATCTGAAGCCCTATGTAAGAGTTGAACCGTGCGCTGCAGGCCTTCTTGACAATTTATAGGGAGGGTGTCAGATTGATCTTATGATTTTTCAATCCATCGATATTGAATATACACCAAAGCTTGTAAACCCCATGCTTATCTGCGGTTTTGGCGGCTGGGGTAATGCCTTGAATGTTTCCAAAGGGATGGCCAAACTTTTAATTCGGCGATTAAAAGCCGAACCATTTGCACGCGTAAAAACGGATGCATTTTATCGGTTTGATGAAAATCGTCCCGTTGTTAAAATCGAAAATGGAAGATTTAAAAGCCTTTCATTTGACAGTGCAGATTTTTACGCAACGAATTTTGAATCAACAGCCAGGGATGTTGTCATTCTTAAAGCGGAGGAGCCTCAACTTAATTGGAACCGATTTGTTGATGAACTTTTAACACTATCCGGCGAATTGGGCGTCGACACCATTATCACCCTGGGCAGCATGTATGATAGCGTTCTTCATACGGATCGTGTCATCTCAGGAATTGCCTCGCATGATAGTTTATTTGTCCAGATGGCAGCCAAAGACGTCTTGCCGATCTATTACAGTGGGCCCAGCGCGATTCATTCATTGATTCATGCCGAAGGCATCAAAAAAAAATATAAATGCGCCAGCTTGTGGTACCATTGTCCGTATTATTTACAGGGAACCACCCATCACGGCGCCTTATATCATCTCGGGTCTTTACTGGCTTTTTTAGGTGGCTTTGAGCTGGATCTGGTGGGTCTAGAAGAGCGTTCGCGCAAACTTAACAAAAAGATTGAAACGTTAATCGATGCAAACCCCGAATTGCAGCGAATTATTAATGAAGTCCGCAAAGCTAAAGTAAGGGGTTCGTGGGAAAGCTTAAACGCTTCACCTGAAAAGACTTCCAATGTCATTAATTTGAAAGATTTTTTAGAACCCAAATAATAGGCCTATAACAAGTTGAACGGGACCATTGTAATACACCTTGAAACTGGATAATTTTCACAACTGGGGAGCCAATGCCACTTAATCAAACATATCCTTCTTCCAGCCTTATCTCACCGCAGAGCCATAGATTAAACTTTTGTTTTGATTAAGCCGATTCATTTTATTTAAGATGTTATATAGAGGCGCTACTTTCACAAGCCCCTTCATATCCAATAATATATCGACCTATCAATTAAAATGAAAATAATTGATTGATAGCTCCATGCCATTGCTAATTATGAACCGTAATCCTGATTAGCATTCGTGTCTAATGGATATTCAAACCCCCATATACAGCAGTCGCATTATTAGAAATTATTTGGATTACATCCAAAAGTATTATCCTGATGAAGACATTGAAACATTGCTAAAAAATGCTGGTTTATCACCCTACGAAGTAAATGATGCATCGCATTGGTTTAGCCAAAGCCAAATCAATAGATTTCATGCGACAATGGATCGGATGATTTCCGATTCTGGTATTAGCCGTAAGACAGGGCGTTTTGTGGCCGTGTCAGAATCACTAAGCCTTCTTCGCCAGTATGCGATGGGTTTTATAAAACCTCAAACCGCTTACCGCGCCATGGAAAAGCTTTTTCCTAAATTTAGTCGCGGCCATGTGGTCAAAACGGAACAGTTGCAGAGCAATAAAATTGAAGTAACGGTTTGGACCAAAACGGGCGTAGCTGAAATGCCGTTTCAATGTCAAAATCGCATTGGTAGCTTTGAGGGTCTGGCCAAGCTGTTCACCACCAATTGGGCCAAAGTTGATCACCCTGAGTGTCTCCATGACGGGGCCGGATGCTGCCGCTATATCATAACATGGGAAAAGCTGCGGGCGCATACTTGGAAACGTATCAGTGCTTTTCTATTCATAGCCAGTCTGCTGATTACCGGTCTGGCAGCCTTTCATCTGACAGCGTTTGCTGGCGTTATCGTCGCCCTAGCTGGCATCCTTATGGCCTTGTTGCCTTATACCTACAGCGCTTATCTGGAAAAAAACGAATTGACGGATCAGATTGAAGCTCAGGGAGATGCTGCCCAGGCTCAATTGGACTCTCTAACCATTCGGTCTAAAAATGCAGCCTTACTTCAGGATCTGGGCCGGATAACCTCTTCTGCCTTAAAGCGTGACAAGCTAATCGTTGACAGCTTAAAGTCCCTTCAAACACATTTGGATTTCGATTCGGGCTTCGTTGTAGAGGCTTGCCACCATGGTAGCTCTTTGGGATATATTGACGACTATGGGTTCGATCATGTTGCCATATCCATGACTGACAAACTGAATAGCACCAGTCGGATGAGGGAATTTTTGCTAGAGGCATTGCAAGCCAAAACACCGCTTGTCATCAATGCTACCGACAAAACAAAAAAAGAGTCTGATAGCACCCAATTTAATTTGGCCAGAGCATTGGGGTTGGTTTCAAGTATTTGTTTGCCGCTTATCTACGAGCACGAGCATTTTGGGTTGTTAGTGCTTGGTTATAAAACCAATAGGTCCATTACTAAAATTGATCTTAATTTTCTGGAAGGTATCTCTTTTCAAATTGCCACCAGCCTGGCTACGGTACGTTCGTTTGGTGAGTTACAAAAAAGCGAGGAGCGTTACCGGCTGTTGGCTGATAATGTCCGTGATGTTATTTGGGTGATGTCTATAGATACTCAGCGCGTTATATATATTAGTCCATCAATCGAAGATCTGATGGGGTATACACCGGATGAAGTCAAAAATTTACAGTTAAAAGATTTTATGACCTCTGAATCGTTCGAGTTGGCGGAAACGGCCATCATGGAGGAACTCGACCAAGACAATCAAACCGGTTTGGATCCTAACCGAATGCGAACAATAGAGCTTCAGCAGACGCACAAAAATGGCAAGCTGATTTGGACTGAAATTACCGCCAGTTTTCTTAGAGATGCACAAGGCCGCCCGGTGAGTATTCTTGGTACGACAAGAGACATTTCTGAACGCAAACGATCCGAGCTAGAAAAGAAAGACCTTGAAGCCCGGTTGCGCCAGAGTCAAAAAATGGAAGCCGTGGGTACTTTGGCGGGAGGCATTGCGCACGATTTCAATAATATTCTAGCGGCCATAATGGGTTATGCAGAAATGGCACAGTTCGACATTCGAAAAGAGTCTCCTGCGTACGCAAGTCTTGAGCAAATTCTCAAAGCCAGCTACCGAGCTAAAGGAATGGTTGAGCAAATTTTGGCCTTCAGCCGTCAGAGTGATTTCGAGCGCAAACCAATCAAAGTCAACCAGATAATCATTGAAGTATTAAAGTTGCTAAGGGCCTCATTGCCAAGCACCATAGAGATTCGCAATAGCTTACCAAATGAAGAGATTGTCATCATTGCCGATTCGACCCAGTTTCATCAGATGTTGATGAATCTGTGCACCAATGCCCATCACGCAATGGCTGAGGATGGTGGTACCTTGACGATAGACCTCTCGACAGAAAAACTGCAAGATGAGGTTGCCACCATCCACTCTGATTTAGCCCCCGGTACTTACATGAAATTGAATGTATCCGATACGGGACGTGGAATCGATGCGGCAATTATGGAGCGTATCTTTGATCCCTATTTTACAACGAAATCCCATGGGCAAGGCACCGGTATGGGACTGTCAGTGGTTCACGGGATTGTTAAAGGCCTTGGGGGAGCGATTACGGCCCAAAGTAGCGTCGGCCTTGGTTCTCAGTTTACGGTTTATGTGCCACGGGTGGATATGCGCTTTGATGAAAAAGAGGCACCATCCATCCAAACGATCAATGGAAGTGAACGAATTTTATTTGTTGATGATGAGGAGGCCCTGGTTGATATCGCCACCCAAATGTTGGAGCGATTGGGATATTCGGTAGATGCTTACTTGAGTCCAACGGATGCTCTAAAATCTTTTAAGTTGCGACCGGATGCTTTTGACGTTGTCATTACGGATATGACCATGCCTCAAATGACGGGCGATCTGCTGGCTCAGGAACTATTGCAAATCCGGTCCGATATACCGATCATATTATGCACAGGTTATAGCGAACGATTAACCGAAGAAAAAATTAAAGAATTGGGCATTAAAGGATATTTAATGAAACCTTTTGCAATCGATAGCTTAGGCCAAACATTGCGTGAGGCTTTGGCGCCGGGAACGTCTACCGATTAGCATCAATTTTTCGGTAAACTTATCAAACGTTACCTATCTTGAGCTTAACGCCTCAGAATTTTAGCGGTTTCAGCAACCCTTTGGCCAAGTTTTACAGCGTTTTTTTTGTCTTTTTCCTCGGGCGCACCGACGCAGGCTGTTCCATAATGCCCTGTAGCTGATAGGGGATCTCCAACAATGACCATTCCGTAAATTAAAAATGCTTGAAGAATCGACATCATTGTCGTTTCCTTTCCGCCGGTAGGATCACCTGAAGTCGCAAATGCTGCCCCCACCTTGCCTTCCATTTTTCTGCGGATACTTACATAGTCATCCAAAATTTGCTTTAACTGCGCCGCCATCCCACCAAAGTAAACCGGCGAACCGGCAATGACACCTTCGGCATTTTCAAAATCAGTTTTCGATACTTCATCGGTTCGCTTTAACACCGCTTCAACTCCATCCACCTTTTCAACGCCAGATGCGATTGCTTCTGCTAGTTTTCGGGTATTGCCACCTTTTGAATAGTACAGCACCAGAATTTGCATTGCTTGCCTCCTGAAAAATGTTGTTGTTCATTTTAGAAAATTCTATTTATGCTGGATTGCATATTTCCTATCAATTAATTTGCTGGTTTTTTTAATTGGAAAAGCGCCACCGATTTTCTCTCTTTTGAATCCGGAGCCCCCTGCAATAGTTAATCATCTAGTAATGGATTATACAGCCGGAGCTTTTTGCGGGATCCTGAGCTAATTTGCATGCTAAGAAATCAGTATTGGGCTGGTATATTGATTTATGGGGCGTCCGCAGAATGATTTTGGAATATGGCTAATATATAATTTTTATTGTCGAATTCAATTCGTCTGGAAAACATGATGGTATTTAAAATTGATCCATCCTTAGTCTTAAAGTCCATCTCAAATTTTTGTATATCCGTTGAAGCTTTGAGTTCCGCCATGAAGCGTTGCCGATCTGATTCGGTAAAAAAACCGACATTTGCGGGTTTGTTTTGTAAAAATTTATCACGATCATAATCGAAAATTTTACAAAAATTGTCATTGGCATCAATAATTCGGGTTGTTTCCGGATCCATTAACGCTACTGCTTGGGGTGATAGATCAAATAGACTCCTAAATTTCAGTTCATCCATTTTACGCCCAGATGCAGCCTCTTGGAGTGTTTTCTTTTCCTGCTGCAATTTTTTGTTGGATTTGGTGAGGTCCTGTATGCGTTGTTCGATTTGGGATTCCAGTTCATCAAGGGATTTTTGCAATGCTTTTTGGGCCTGTTTATGCTTGGCGATTTCATTTTGGAGTTCTTGGTTCGTGTCAGCCATTTCGGCAATTTTCATTTCAAGTTTTTCCTTGCTCTTCTGCAAGGCCTCTTCCGTCAGCCGGCGCTCTTGGTTTTCAAGACTCAGTTGACTACCCGTATCTACTAGTTGGACCGTTTGCAGGGCCAATTCATCTCTGGCCTGTTGCAACTCCGATTCAATTCGCAGGCGCGTGACATTTTCTTTTTTTAATTGCTGGTTGGAAGTCGCCAATTGCGTTATTTTGCTGTTCAGCAAATCCCGCGTATTACGCAAGACTTTTACCGTGCGTTGGCGTTGTTCACTTTCGTTATGAAGCTTGTTGTTAATAGTCGCTAGTTCGCCCGCTCTTTTTTCCAATTCATTTCTGGTCCGTTTTAATCGGGCTTCCGCACGTTTACGCTCAACAATTTCATCTTGAAGTTGTTGATTTGTCATTGTCAATTTAGCCATATGATCTTGCAGGCGCAGCAACTGTTTGCGGACCTTGGAATGCAGATAGGCATTTTCAACGGCCTGACCAATTTCTCCGACCATAATCGAAAGAATTTCAATATCCATGGAATCAAATGGTCGGTCGGAATTTTTATGCGAGAGGTTCAGCACCGCCAGAAGTCGATTGCGAATGAATATCGGCATGCTTAACAATGATTGGGACTCGAACTGAGGATATTTCAGATCCCTTGCCCGGGGATCGGTACTCACATCGCTGATAAGTAGTGGTTTTCTTTCATAGACCACATGGCGCGAAAGGGAATCGTCAATATTAATCGTGATGTGTTTCGGCAGTTGACTATGATGGCCCTTGTAAGCCAGCACTCGAAAGCGCTTTTGGTTGGGTTGGACCATTAAAATTGCACCTACTTTGGAGCGTGTAACGGTCATGGATTTTTCCAAAAGGGTCTTTAAAAGTTCTTCGATATCCATTAATTTGATGGACAGATCATTCAGTTCTTTTAAAGCTACTAATTCATAAAATCGTCTTTGAAGTTCCTGCGTGGTTTCTTCGAACTTGTGCATAAGGGCGTTAAAAGACGATTTAATGTCATTGAGTTCATCGGGCGCTTTTTCAATGGCCTTCAGATAATTATTGCCGGTTACAGCCTTTTTCATGGAGGCCGCAATGGTCAGCATGTTTTCGATGATCTGTCTTAGAATGATCGATGCCGCTAAAATCAAAACCAGTACCAAGGCAAAGATTAACCATTCGGAAACAGTGAAAGAGAGCTGGTTTTTGTAGAAAATGTAGGCAAGTGCGAGAAACGGTAGGATAAAAATGAGCGCTTCAATGATAAACAGTCGGTGTTTAAGCCCTTTTTTTTCAATACTCAATTTTTTAGAGCGGGACACGCTGCCGCCTCCATTATGAAGCGATTAATCGATTGTCACTGTCATCCCCCACATCGATCGAATGCGCCTATTGCGGGTACCATTTTTAATGGGTCCGAAACGCAACACTTAATTCGAAGCAATCTGAGTGCCAACTATATCATAATCGGGATATTTTGGAGATACGATATATTATTTTCTAAAATCAATAAAAAGTTAGGTAGGTCTATTATTGCCATACGGCCATAGAGACATTGTTCGACGCCGCCGAAAATAGGTGACTATAGTTGATAACACACTAAATTAATGACATATTGGTTTAAGAGAAGGTTCAAAAGCAGATCGTTTAAGGGGGGTATAACCGATATTGAAATTATACCCTCGGATGTCCTTAGTGATGTGGGCCGCAAGGGATTCGATGTTTTAAATCGGGGTAAATGGGAAAATTTTTTCTCAAAGAGCCGACAAAAATTTCTATACACACATTGTTATTTTCTTGCTGGTCTGACGTTTAATTGTTGGTCGCTTGGCCATTCATAACGATGCTTGAAATCGAAATTCATAAGGATAATTCTTTATCATGGTATTTTTTACAAGACATGCTTACCGGCGTTTTTTGGTAAATGGCATTTACAGATAATGAAAACAAGCGATACACAATTAGATTCCATTTGTAGCTGCCAGCAAACTGAGAGGACGCAGGCAATCAAAAAACGGATCCTTGATTGTATTGAAGCATCTTTGCAAAAAAAAACACCATTAGAATTGGCGCGTGAAATTGCCAATTCGACCGGTATAGCGATAGCCGATATCCGTGCGGTACTTCAATCCATGGTTGAAGCAAACGAATTAGCCTATTTTTTTCATCTGGGTCAAACGATTGTCGATAAATCGTTTAATAAGCCCGTGCAGGTTTCGAAAAAGATCTTATTGGTACCCCCACACATCATGCTTCCATATGCAAGTGATAGGGTCCTTATCCGATTGCAGCAAGGGGCTTCTTTTGGTGACGGCCAACATCCCAGCACGCGCTTAGCCCTGGCGGGCATTGAATACGCTATGGACCAAATCGATCTGGGAGGCACCGAATCTCTGAATTGGGTTTTGGATATCGGAACCGGATCAGGCATTCTTGCCATTGCGGCGGTAAAACTTGGTATGTTGGGGGCGATTGGTACCGATATCGACGCCTGCGCACGCCACGAGGCCAAAGAAAATGTGCGCTTAAACAGTCTCGGCGATCAAATAACCATCCAGCATAACATTCCCGCCGATATGCCGCCATTTCGTTTGGTAACTGCTAATTTGCGATTACCCACTCTCCTAACATTGCGGTTTAATATTGCGCAATTGACAGACAATGGCGGCGCGATTGTCTTGGCAGGTATTAAATCATCTGAAAGCGGCAAGCTATTGGCAGGTTATTCTGAATTAGATTTTGAACCTATTTGGCAGCAAAGTGAAAAAAAATGGGCGGTGCTGGTGTTTGTCAAAGCATAGGCGCCCAATCGAATGAGCATTTGTGATACAACCTCTTCGCCATTGGCCACAGGATGGATAACAAATCTGTGCCAGGTTTTGAGTCCATTAACCCCTAAAGATTTAAGCACATCTGGTCGAACTATTTGAGGGGCATGGCAAATTAAATCATCTTTTGCTTATATTGCTCCCAGAAGAATTTTTTAAACATTCAAACCGCTTACGAATCACTCGCACACCATTTAATTTTTACTCTAAACGCTATATGCGCACTGCGGTTCGAAGACTTGCGAAAGTAATGTTTTGAGTATACCGGCGATATCTTCAAATTGCTTGTATTGGTTATAAAATTAGGGTATTATCAAAATATTGAGCAGTTACGATCGACTACTTCCGTTGTTTATTTGGGTTTGTTCTAAATTGATCGGCGCGGCAAACGCTAAGAATTTTCGGCAGGTAAAATCGTAGAGTTGAATCTCATGTTAAAGCGGATGAAATGGAACCAAATTATTCGACAAGGGGCTTGCCTGGTTATCTTCATTATCTTAGTTCCACTGTACAGTTGGGCAGATATTTACGTGTATCGTGACAGCAGTGGTGTACTGCATTTTAC
>JASJAZ010000102.1 GCA_030066785.1 Desulfobacterales bacterium
GCATTTGTAAGCTGGGAACTCGGCCGGGCCGCTGCGTTGTCAAATATTCTGCTCGCCCTCGTAATGATGATCACGTTTATTATGTTCATCTACACGAAAGTGCGAGATGCTCGTTTGGCGCGCGCACGCGCCGCTGAGGAAAATTACTGAGGCAATCCTGATGAGACAATATTCCCGCTTAAATACTTCCGTATATTACGCAATTCTACTGATTCTATGTATGATGTCGTTGGGACCCATCGTCTTGATGCTTCTGACGTCACTTAAATTGAAGGTGGATATCTTCAACGAAGTTTCAACGTTTTTCTTTATGCCGACCATCAAAAACTACGGTTCGGTACTGCAGGACCCCTCACTCATGCGTTATCTATGGAATTCGCTCTATGTCGGACTGATTTCTACTGGAATGACCCTGGTGATGGGCTGTATGGCAGCCTATGCCATCGTACGCTTTCGCTTTATGGGCCGTGACGTCGTCTCCCTGACCACCCTCCTCATGCGGATGGTGCCACCGGCGGTTCTCTGTGTGCCGGTATTTAGTATCTGGACCTTTCAATATGGTCTGAGCAACACGCGGCATGGTTTGATTATCATTTACGTCGCCATCAACCTGCCGTTTGTCATCTGGATTCTTCAAAGCTTTATCCAGCAAGTGCCGGTCCAACTCGAAGAGGCTGCCCGAGTTGACGGTGCCAATCCGTTTCAGGTGTTTTTCCTGGTGGTACTGCCGGTGATCAAGCCCGGTCTCGCAGCGGCAGCAATATTTACTTTCCGCATCGCCTGGAACGAATTCATTCTGGCCCTGGTGCTGACCAATCGCGCGACGCGTACCACGCCGGTAAATATTTCGCTATTTCTTACCGAGCACAACATCGACTGGGGGCAACTCATGGCCTTGGGTATGCTGATCGCCATTCCCCCCATCATCTTCACTTTTGTCGCTTCTAAACAGATTATTACCGGTATGACAGCAGGTGCTGTGAAGGGCTAATACGATAAGCGTGCTTAGGTCTTAGTCGCATTATTGTAGGGAGCTGGCCGGCTTGGAAGAGATTCTCTTCGGGCCAGTATTTTATAGTTTATTTGAAATAGAACCAGGGCGCTGATACAAGCTAACATCATAACCATAAATCCAATACGCATATCAGCTAGCTCAGCAGCGTAACCGGTGAGCCAACAAAGCACAACACCGCCCATCCCGCTTGTAGTTGACAGGATGCCCAAAGCTGAGCCTTCTACGTGAGGGTATAATACCCCCGTCAAAGCAAGGGCCGTAGGAAAGATGCCGGAAAAAGTAAATCCACTGAGCGCAAGGGCGGCAACCGCCAACCACCCGTCACCTTGCCATGCTAACGCCAGGGTTGCCATTTGCAGCCAAAGCAACGTGATAATAATGGTGGAATGTCGGACAGACATCGTCAACCTGCCGCAAACCAGCCGCCCTAAAACCATAAACAATGCGAATAGAGAAAGAGCTGCGCCAGCTGTAGGTAGTGCAGCCTGCTTGGCCTGAATGAGGAAAGAGACACCTAACAGCATAACCGTCACTTGAGTGCCAACTGATAGGGCACATACAATCAAAATCAACAAAAAGTGCTTGTCCTTGAACAGATTGCCTACCTGGCTGCCAAGCAAGGTTCTTTCACATGATACAGGGGTACTGCCACCGGCAAAGAAAAAAATCACCCCCAACACCAACAGAATGATGCTTTCGCCGATGAACCCTTGGCGCCATAGATTACCGCTTATTATTAGGTACCCCATGATCAAAGGCCCAATCAGCGAACCTATACTGAAAAAGACGTGGTGAATGTTGAGAATCATGCCCTTACGGATAGGATACAAACTGACGAGCAACGTGTTTGATCCACTCAGAATACAGCCCATACCAGCGCCCATGATCCATACGACAATCAAGGTCACCGCATATGAAGGGATAACGCCCAAGAACAATGATCCGGCACAGAGCACAAGGCAACCACCCATGAGGATGCGTTCGCGACGATAACAATCAGACATAATGCCGCCTATAAATGAAAATACCGTGACACCTGTTTGAAAGGAGGCCATCAATATTCCGGCTAAATCGATACCGATTTCAAGATGTGATTGAATCGCGGGGAGACTAGTTCCCATAAAGGCATAGGTCATACCATTGAAGGCCAGAGAGGCAAATGCGGCGGCAGTGATATAGACTCTGTTTTCGATCATTGATGCCCTGTGAATGAGGCGGCAATTTTTTTATGGTCAAATGATTTTATTTCTGCTAATGTGTGATCACATATCACATATAGCCACCAATTTCAAGGTGTGTGTATAATCTATTTTTGTATAAATTATCAGCTATATATATCGATCTTGACTCGAATTTTTATGAACATACTATCTTTTATGAATTGTTACGAGAAAACCTTGGTATGTTAAGATCAAAAAAGAGAAAAAGGCATCGTAACTGTCGGCAAGGTTCTTGAATAAGCTCGTTTTGAAAAGAATTTTAAATAAGGTCACCGAAGCATGATGCGTTTACCTAACGGTCAAGCGCGATATGCAATAAGGAGAGCACTATGAGTAAAATTGATACCATTACACGTGAATCATGGATTCTTGCCAACTTTCCCGAATGGGGAACTTGGCTCAACGAAGAAATTGAAGAAGAAGAGGTAAAGCCGGGAACCTTCGCCATGTGGTGGCTGGGCTGTACCGGCCTGTGGATCAAATCCGAAGGTAACACCCACATTTGTATCGACTACTGGACCAAAAGGGGCAAAGGCACCAAAAAAAACAAGCTGATGAAAGAACAGCATCAGCATCAACGCATGATCGGATGCCTGAAACTGCAGCCTAACCTGCGCAATATTCCCTGTGTTCTGGACCCGTTTGCCATCAAACAAGTGGATGCCATATTATCGACCCATCATCACGGGGATCACATCGATGAAAATGTGGCGGCGGCGGTTATGCAAAATTGCGATGCATCCGTGCCGTTTATCGGCCCCCAGGCTTGTGTCGATTTATGGGTTGGCTGGGGGGTTCCTGAAGAGCGCTGCACGGTCGTCAAACCGGGCGATGCTGTCAAAGTCAAAGACACTGAGATCGTGGCGCTGGATTCATTTGATCGCACCGAACTGGTAACAGCGCCCCAAGGTGTAACCTTAAAAGACAAGATGCCCCAGGATATGGATACTCTGGCCGTGAACTACCTGATTAAAACCCCTGGCGGCAGCGTTTATCACAGCGGCGATTCACACTATTCCAATTATTATGCCAAACACGGCAATGACCATACCATCGATGTAGCCCTGGGTTCATATGGTGAGAACCCCCGGGGAATGACTGATAAAATGACATCCGTCGATATTCTGAAAATGGCCGAATGCTTGAAAACCAAAGTGATCATCCCCTTTCACCACGATATCTGGACCAATTTCCAAGCTGATCCGGCCGAGATACGCCAGCTCTGGGAGATGAAGAAAGATAAACTGCAGTATACCTTTAAACCTTTTATCTGGCAGGTCGGCGGCAAATTTGTTTATCCCGACGATAAGGATAAAATGGAATATCATTATCCGCGGGGTTTTGATGATGCCTTTGCCATCGAACCGGACTTACCCTTTAAAGCTTTGCTGTAATAAACAAGGAGATGATTATGAGCAAACCGATGCTTCAGGTCGCCCTGGATACGTTGGAAATCCCTGCGGCGCTAAAAGCAACCCGTGCCCTTGCCGCCGAGGTGGATGTGCTTGAGGTGGGCACGATTCTTTGCTACGCCCAAGGCGCCAAAATCGTGGCAATCCTGCGCGCGTTGTACCCGGACCAAATCATTCTAGCTGATCTGAAAGCCGCCGATGCCGGCACCACGGTGGCTGAGATCGTTTTTTCCCAAGGAGCCACCTGGATGACCGTCATTTGCTGCGCGCCGTACGCCACCATGGAAGCGGCCCTTGCGGTGGCCAAAAAATATCAGGGCGATGTCCAGATCGAGCTCTACGGTGATTGGACTTTTGAACAGGCGGAAAAATGGTTGGAGATCGGTTTGACCCAGGTTATTTATCACCGGGGGCGCGACGCAGAATTTGCCGGACAAAAATGGGGCGAGGCGGACCTTGCCAAAATACGCAAACTGGCCGAGATGGGATTTGAGGTTTCCGTAACCGGCGGCCTGAACCCTCAAGATCTGGAAATTTTTAAAGGCATTCCGGTGAAATGCTTTATCGCCGGTCGCGCCCTGTATCAAGCCGATGACCCGGCCCAGGCGGCCCGGGACTTCAAGCAGGCGATCAATCAGCACTGGTAGTCAGTGTTCACATAAAAACGGCATCTTGCAGCCGATTAAGGATCACCCATGAAACGCGAGTATATAAAGCTCGGTATTTACGAGAAGGCGCTGCCCAAAAAATTGGACTGGGGCCAGAGGCTAGCCCTGGCTGCAAAGCTCGGTTTTCATTTTGTGGAAATTTCAGTTGATGAAACCGATGAACGGCTGGCGCGATTGGACTGGAACCTTGCAGAACGCAAGGCTTTCAACCTGGCCGTACTGCAAAGCCCCCTGACCGTCCCGTCCATGTGCCTCAGCGGCCATCGCCGCTTTCCCTTCGGCAGCCGTGATCCCGAAATCCGCAAGCAGGCGCTGCGCATCATGGAAAAAGCCATACAGCTGGCCGTCGATGTCGGCATCCGAACCATTCAGCTGGCCGGCTATGATGTCTATTACGAGGCTAGCGATGAAGACACCCGCGTCCGCTATATCGAAGGAATGCACCACAGCCTGGCAATGGCGGCACGCGAGCAGGTTATGCTGGCGGTTGAAATAATGGACCATCCGTTTATGAATTCCATTCTTCGATTTGCTAATATGAAAAAGATTTTAAGTTCGCCCTGGTTTACGGTGTATCCGGACATCGGCAATCTGAGTGCCTGGGGCAATGATGTCTCCCAGGAATTGACGCTGGGAATTAACGACATTGTCGCCATCCATCTCAAAGATACCCTGGCAGTTACAGATTCGCACAAAGGGACTTTCAAAGAAGTGCCCTTTGGAACCGGTTGTGTCGATTTCCCTGGTGCCTTTGCCACACTTAAGGTCCTTGGCTACACGGGCCCTTTTTTGATCGAAATGTGGACCGAACAGGCGGCGGATCCTGAAAAAGAAATACGAGACGCGCAAACATGGCTTTTTGCGCAAATGCGCAAGGGGGGCTTTATCGATGAAGGATGACCTGAAAAAAGAAGTTTTCGAGGCCAATCTATCACTCAAAGAGTGGGGCTTGGTGATATTTACCTGGGGCAATGTCAGCGCCATTGATCGCCAGTCTGGTGAGGTCGTCATCAAGCCAAGCGGCGTTGCCTATGATACCATGCAGGTTGAAGATCTAGTGGTGGTTGATCTGGATGGCAACACCATCGAGGGCCGATACAAACCCAGCAGTGACCTGGCCACCCACTTGGCAATTTATAAGCAGTTCACCGAGTGCAGCGCAGTGGTCCACACCCACTCACGAATGGCAACGGCTTGGGCCCAGGCCGGCAAAGATCTACCAGCCTATGGCACCACGCATGCCGATTATTTCTATGGCGCCATCCCCTGTACACGACCGCTGACGAACAGCGAGATCGAAGGAGCCTACGAATATGAAACCGGTAAAGTCATTGCCGAAACTTTTATCGACCGTAACATCCAGCCGATGGATGTCCCCGGCGTGTTGGTATGCAGCCACGGCCCTTTTACATGGGGCCATACGCCTGCCAACGCGGTGCACAATACGGTAGTTTTAGAAGAGATTGCGACAATGGCCTTCTATAGCCGACGCATTAACCCGCAAATTAGGTCCATGCCCAACACGCTGCTCGATAAGCATTATCTGCGCAAGCACGGGGCCAACGCCTATTACGGCCAAGATTGATATGCAAACCATCCTGACCATTGATATCGGCTCCACCAACATGAAGGCAGCGCTGCACAATGCTGTCGGTGGCGTGGTCCATACATGCAACCGCGGAACGCGGCCGGACTACCTGCCCGAAAAGCAGGTCGAAATGGATGCCAACAGACTCAGATCTCAGCTGATCGCACTGCTTAGCGAATCCTATGCCCATATTGAGTCCCAGGGCCTGAAACTGGATGCCATCAGTGTGACCGCACAACGTTCCTCAGTGGTGCCGGTTGATGCTAAGGGCAATCCCCTGGCACCGATTATCATGTGGCATGATAAACGCACGACCCCATTGTGCGATCAGCTGAAGAAACACGAGGACAAAGTCTTTGATTTAAGCGGCATGACCATATCGCCGGTTTATTCAGCTGTCAAAATGCTTTGGTTA
Organism: Desulfobacterales bacterium; assembly: GCA_030066785.1. Classification (GTDB taxonomy): domain Bacteria; phylum Desulfobacterota; class Desulfobacteria; order Desulfobacterales; family JASJAZ01; genus JASJAZ01. The sequence goes on from JASJAZ010000102.1 coordinate 6,319, forward strand.
AAACAGCATCGGCCCGATGTCTATAAAAAGACAGCCAAAATGCTTGGCATTCATGATTTTGCCATTTTTAATCTTTGCGGAGAGTTTGTCACCGATCAATCACTGGCCAGCAGCACAAACCTTTTAAATGTACATACCTTCCAATGGGACCCGGAACTGCTGGATATCTTTGAGGTCAACCGCAGCCATCTGTGCGATCTGATTCCGCCGGGAAGTATATGTGGCAAAACAACGACCGCGCTGTTCCAGCTAACCGGCCTTCCAGCCGGGACTCCGGTGATATCAGCCGGAGGCGATCAGCAGTGCGGCGCGCTCGGGCAAGGGGTTATTGCGCCGGGTAAAATTAAATGTACGACTGGAACCGGAACCTATGTATTGGCTTTCGCCGAAAAACCTGTCATTGATTCTCAAAAACGATTTTTGTGCAAAGTGGGCGCCATTCCGGAAACCTACTGTCTCGAAGCGGGTATTCTCACTACCGGCACAGTATATCGCTGGTTTATGGAACAGTTCTACAAAGAGACGGGCGATGGAAAGGATTTCGAAGCCGTCAACCAAGAGGTGATGCAAAGTCCTCCCGGTGCCAATGGCGTATTAATGCTGCCACATTACGAGGGCAGCGGAGCGCCCTTCTGGAATCCCACCGATACCGGCGCTTTTTACAATATCAAGCTGTCCACCACCCGCGCCGATATGGCCCGCGCCATCCTTGAAGCAATTGTGATGGAAACAAGGGAGAATATACAGCTTTTCACGGAAAACGTCGGTAAGGCCGACCAAATCAGCGTTGCCGGCGGGATGACCAAATTCGATTTCTACAACCAGCTTCAAGCCGATATCTTCGCATCGCCGGTGATCATTTACCCTAATTCCGAGGCGACCGCTTTGGGGGCCTGGATATCAGCGGCTGTCACGTGCGGCTTGTTTGGATCGTACGACGAAGCCTTTGAAACGGCTCAGTTAACCGGTGAGGAAAAGGTGTTCTCACCCGATAAAAAGCAGAGCGTTTTATATAAAGGTATCTACGCTGAACGTAAAGCCCTCTATCACGCCCTGAGATCCTTGCAGGACTAAGTAGCAAAAACGCGCTTGCACACCGAAGCCATTTTTATCGATTCATGTTTTAATGGGATTTTTGGCCTGGCGGGGTGGCTGCCGACAAAGCTTTCATCAGCTTCTGGAATTCGTTGCCCTGTTTGTGGGTCAATTCCCTGAAAACTTCAACCGTCTTGGTATGGTCATAACCTTTTTCTGCCAGTAGAGCACGCTGTTGGCGGATCGTGTTTTCCTGCTGGGAAATTTGCCTTCGAAGATCTTGAATTTCTTGCTGCAGATCGTGAAATTCCTCCTCGGTAACCCAGCCCAACTGGTTAAACATTTCTTTGAACGACTTTCTGAAATCGGCGGTGGCCTTTTTCCAAGCGTCTTGAAAAGCGCGGGTGTCCGGTTGCAAATTTTCCAAATTGTAGCTGGTTTTGAACATGGCGGCGAGGCCTTCCATGTTCTGAAAACCTTGCTGCATCCATTGGCTAAGATCTTGAAGTTGCTTTTGGCCACGGGCAACCGCAATCAGATAGTTACCCCAGAATTCTAAGAATTTGGGATCCGTCATTGGTAATTTGCCTTTTAACGTTTGATTGAACCCACTGGAAATAGATCGTTACACGCTTTCGACTTCCGCTAGGTCCAGCTGAAATCGAACCGGACCCCGGGATCCGTCGGGGTAGCGTTTATGCAAAGCGTACTGGCTGTCGGGATGCGACCAGGAAGTTGCAATGGCACCATGTCCCTTGGGAAAACCGGTCACTTCGGCTTCCACAAAATCCAATGGTGCCAGGGCGGATTCCTTATCGACCAGATCATCATCTTTCCCATAACAGATTAAAAACGGCAGTTTCCGGGCCCGCAGGCGCTCAAAACTCAATGGCCGCCCGAAGAGTTTGATGGGCAGGGTACCGTCTGAAGTCACCGGGATCGTGTAGGAATCAAAGCTCATCTTGGTAATGGCTTCGGGCAGGTCGGTGCGATCATAGATCAACCAGTAATTAATCGCCGCGGCAGTTTTACTGATTGCAACGCTCCTCTTGGTATTTTTGGAAAACAGCATTAAATCACGGTAAAAGGTGTAAATGGGCGCTTCTTTTTCCATGCTTTTAAGCTTATAAACCCAGCTCATGACCTTGCCATCCACGATGCGATTGCCATTCGGCAGAATTTTAACCGCATATCCCAAATCTCTAAAACGCGGCGGCAAGTGCTGCAAGTAATCGATCAGGGCGTGGCTGCGCGTACCATCCATCGGTGCCACACAAGCGATAAAAGCGTCGACCAGATCATCCAGTTCGCCCGACAAGAGCGCTGTCAGGGCCACTAGCCCTCCTTGGCAGAACCCATTGAGCGTTACCTGGCGTCCGTCTTTTTGGAGGATCTGTTCGCAAAAATAGCGAATGTCCAGCGCGTCGTCCTCCCCGGTGATGATCTGGGCCGCTGGTGTCGTATCGATCGGTTTAATGGCGCGGATATAAGTGGGAATACCCTGATCGGCGTAAGCGTGGGCATAGCTTTTCTTCTCCGCGGGCAGAAAGCCTAATATGTTGGCGCCCAGCACATAGGGCGGGATGATCAAAATCGGCTTGACGCCTTGGCGCACCTTGCTCGAATTCCGTGGCAATACCTGGTAGAGCATGAACCGCTCGGTTTCGGCAATTTTGAGATAGCCCCCATCTTCAAAATGAAAACCGAATTCGGGCTGGATGTCACGAATGGCTTGGGGGTATCGGTAGACAATATCCTCCAGCAGATCGGCTTCTCTGGCCACGAGGTTTGCAAACTCATCACCATCTTGACCGCCGATCGTTTTCAGCAAAGCATCAAAGGCCCGGGCACTTTGCTCGGCATGGTAATCGTTTATCATGCCAAAACTGCTGACAAAACCCTTGCCGGCCACCTGCAAATTAAACTGCAAGAGTTCGAAATAGTCCTTGATGGTGTCGATGGGGTAATGGCGCACGATTTTTTCTTTTTCAGTGGTCAGAAAGGAATTGAGTGCGATCCAGTAGGGCAGCATAAATTCGTTGGTGTGTTTCAGAACACCGGTCCAGTAGGTCTGATAGAGCCTGAAGAGATCCGCCGTGATCTGAAAAAATTTGATATCGGCGGTGGCTGAAGTATCGGTTGCGTCTTTGCCGCTGTTAGAAGTCATGCAGAAATTCCGTGCGCCCCCCGCAAATTACTTGGTTTTTTTCGCAGTTTGGAAATAATCGGTCACCTTCTGATAGTTGTCATCGGCGGCTTTCTTAAAATCCTCACAGCCTTTTTTATAGGCATTGATCCACTCTTGAATCAATTTTTTGCCTTCTTCCGGTATCCAGGTCGCTTGTTCCATAAATGTATCAAACATTTTTTCATTTTGCTCCTGGATTGTCAACATGGCGTTGAAGCTGTTGTCGAAGGCGGATTTATTAAAATCCAGCATTTGTTTGAGCATTTGATTGGGGTCCATCATTTTTAGGCCTCCTTTGGGGGTTGTTGGGTTACTGGTTCATCCTCTTTTACGGATCAATTTGCCATACAAAGGAAGCAACGGCGTATTGGCTAAACATAGCTACCATTACATCAATACACCGTTGTTCCCACACGAAAACCATCACATTTACTTGGCGGTCTTGGTCGTTTTCGTTTCTTTGGTTTTGGGCGGCGTAAAGATTTTTTCTGATTCACCAAAAAATTCAGCCATTTTATCAAAATTCTGATCAACCAGTTCTTTGAAATCAACACGCCCCTGCTTGTACATCTGTGCCCAATCCTCCATAACCTTTTTGCCTTCATCGGGCAACCACGTGTTTTGGTCCATGACCGTTTGGGTCATCCGCTCAGCTTGGTCCTGCAGCATCACCAAAGCGGTGTAGGAATTGTCGAAAGTGCTCTTCTGAAAGTCAATGATTTGTTTTGCAATGTTTTCCATGACCATGATATAAATGCCTCCTTAATACTAGTGTGAATTTATGGCTTGGCGCCGTTTCAAATATTAGTTGCATTATAAATCAGGCAGATGGGATGTCAAGCAGTTTTTTTGCATTGCACAAAATTTTTTCAAACTTGTATTTTTCTATATAAATATTTCATAACTTATTAAAATTATATAAAATATATCAAAAATTTTATAATATTAATATTCAAACAATATTAGCATATAACAAATTATTGTTGCGTTGTGACAAGAATATATAAACTGAGGAAAACCCTATGGCTGACACAGTGGTTTTAAAAAAATATGCCAACCGGCGATTGTATGATACCGAACAGAGCGCTTACGTCACGTTGGATGAAGTAGCGGATATAATCAAGGCCGGCAAAAACATCCAGGCGCTGGATGCCAAAAGCAAAGAGGATGTTACCGAGTTTATCCTAACCCAGATCATCCTGGAGAATGCCCGCAAAAAAAACGCACTGCTGCCGAAACCGCTACTACATATGATTATTCGCTACGGTGATAACGTTTTAGGCGAGTTTTTTGAAAAGTATCTAGAATTGATCATTAAAAACTACCTGTCTTATAAAAATAAGGTAGATGAGCAGTACAAGATGTGGCTGGACTTCGGCATGAATATGTCGGAAATGGGTAAGCAGTCCATGACCGGCATACCGCCATTTCCGTTTTTCAAACCGTCTTCGACTGACAAGGATGGGGATCAGGAAAAATAGACCTTGCCCGGGTTGCACATCAACGTTTGTCGCTGTGGGCCAGCATAAATTGGGCAATTTTGCGGTAGTACTGATCCAGTATTTTGCGAGACCGAAATAACCCCATGTGACCAGCATCGCACAACAGTGACAGTTTATTTTTTGCTGGTACCGAGCGGATTAAGGCCATATGTCCAGTGGCCTGCAAAGGTGGCGCAATGTTGTCCTTCGTACCCCCCAGCGCCCACACCGGAACCGTACTCGGATAATCTGCGATGCCGGCAGTCCGGTTGCCAATACGCAACGATCCGCGGATCAACGCATTTTGGATAAAAATCTTCTTAAAGGTATCCCGGATGAAGCCGGCTGGAAAATGGTGAACCGTATTGTACCAAAGGTAAAAAGTTTTTTGGCGCTCGGCTGCGTCATGGTTTCCACTTTTTAAATCCTTCAGCAAAATTTTTAAATTCTTCAAATGCTGATTGTACCCCATGAGGTAAAATCCGAGAACCTGAAGGCGACCGTCGTAGGTGTCCCGGCCGGCACCGGCATGACCGATACCGATTCTGCGACCAAACAGCGCCAGCATAATGTCAATGTAGTGATTTCCAGCCATACGGGCGAAATCGGTCAGAAATCCACTTTCTGCTTCGGTATGCATGGGAGCGCCGGCGGAGCCATAAGTTCGGCCCAGATGCGGATATAAAATCAGTGTTGCCATCAGCAGCGGCCCTGGTTGGCAAATCGCCACAAGGTGGGGTGTACGCCCGCCTGCTTTATGCAGGTGCTCCAGGATTTGCCGGTACTGATCCACTTGACCCTCGAAATCCTCGTAATGGCGTTTACCGTCAATATGCAGCGGGATGTCCTGGGCACACTTTTGTTCCACCAGGGCCATCCGCGACAATCCATGATCGCGCAGAAACAGGGCCACTCTTTCGGCGATGTTGGAATGGTGGCCTGCGCGGGGGGCAAACACGACCGTATAATTCTTCAGTGCGTGTTTTTCAGCCGTGGAGATGTCGATGAGTCTGAATCCGGGCAAATCCAGAATGACATTGCTATCATCGTATTCAACCGTCCAGTCCTGTGCGCCCGGATCAACGCTGAACAGGTCCAGAAATTCGAGCTCGCCGACACGCTCCTGACGAAACCGGCCGAAGGCATCAGTTATCTGGTTTTGTACCTCTTTGAGCAGGCTTTGGCAGCTTTCAAAACCGGCCTCCAGGGATTTATCGATTCCGGGTTGATTTGCCAAGGGAAACATGTTTTGAATATTGCGACTCGTGTTGCGGATAAAAGCCTGCTGGTTTTCAAACAGTGCAAAAGCGGTGGCGATCGACCGCATGTGTAAATCAGTATATGCCAAACAGGTTCGAACCGGTATTTTCATAGCCTCTAAATTGGTGAGCATCTGCGGGAAAAGCGACATCATGGAATCAGGCATATCTTGATCTCCTTTACATAAATTTAAACCCAAGCTTTAAAAAGGGGATATGTGAAGCAAAAAAAATGCCAGCTCATGGTTGACTTATTTATAAACCTATCAAATTGAAATTATTAATTAAATCATGCCGCCACCTGATTCACCGGCCACCATCAGTATACTATTGGACATTTAAAACCGTCAGCAAAATGACGCCCGGCCGTTGAGGCGGTGCTGATAATGTCACCATCGCAACAACCTCAAATAAATTTAGCCTTACAGTGGCTTTTTTGTTGAAAAAGAAGATACTGGCGGATTTTTTCTGGCGAGTGCTAACTTATACCGCTTTGCATTATAATATTCCGAAATAAGGAGTGGTGGCAGAAGTGGTTGTCGAAAAAAACATTTCAAAAACGGAACGTTTCTTTGACAACCACTATAAAACACGAAACATTAACAATTCAGAGCAAAGGAATCGGAAATGATAGGAAAAACCATCGAAGAATTGCAGGTTGGTCTAACCGAGCGGTTTTCAAAAACCATCAGTGAGTCAGATATCTATTTGTTTGCGGGTATTTCGGGTGATTTCAACCCCGCCCACATTAATGAAGAATATGCCAAGCAGACATTTTTCAAAACCCGTATCGCACACGGGATGCTGACCGCCAGTTTTATTTCAACACTCATCGGAACCAAGCTGCCAGGGCCGGGCACCATTTATATGCGGCAGGAACTCAATTTTCTGGCGCCGGTGGTGGCGGGGGATACAATTACCGCGATGGTGGAAGTGATCAATATCGATGCCGACAAAAAGCGCGTCTGGCTAAAAACATCCTGCACCAACCAGGATGGCACCGTCGTACTGGATGGCCAGGCCATTGTGAGCCCCCCTCGTAAAAAATAGCGACGGGTAACGACAACTTCCGGGGTCCGGGGTTATTCTACAAATATTTTCAGACCGGTTTGTCATCAAATCAGCTGAATTCACCTTACGCGACCGTATTTTTTTCACGGACAACCAGCGCCCAAGGCCGCCGTGTGTCAAAACTAAAACCAGGCGCGATGGCTCCAGATATCCTCCTTTAAATCCTGCATATCGTTTTGCAGCGCCAGATACATAGAGGCATTCTGGATCGCCAAACCACCGGTCTGGGCCAGGGCTTCCACCAGCATGATGATGTCGTCTGAATAATCGCGCTTGGCGGCACTGCACAAGCGCATAAGGCCGATCACCTCTTCCTTGGCTTTGATCGGCACCACCAGCATGGAACCAATGCCTTCCTTGATGACTTCGTCCGGGTACAGAATCGTTTTATCCTTTGAAACGTCTTTGATGACAACGGTTGCGCCTTTTAAAACATGCGCTAAATATTTTTGGGCGGATACGGGACCCTTATTTAAAAATGATTCACTCAGTCCGTAACTGGCAACAAGATCCAATTCGCCGGTGGCTTTATTTAACAGGCGGATCATAACGCCCTGCATGCCCAAAGCCTCACAGATATCAGCGGTTAAATTGTGCAAAATATGTTTGATATCCAGACTGGAATTGATGTTAGTCGCCAGGTCGAGAAACAGAAGTGAATTGTTGCGAATCCGTTCCAGCAAGCGGGCGTGTTCAACGGCCATGCCGCCTTGCTCAGCAAGGGCCGTTAGGAAATCGATTTCATCCGGATTAAAATCACGGGGCTCTGAGGTGTAAAGGGCCAATACACCAATGGCCGTGTCGTTGACCATCACAGGCACATCCAGGATCGAAACAATGCCCTCGGCTTTTTTAGCATCGTGGTTTTCCACCCTTGGATCAGTGGTGGCATCGCGGATGGCAAGGTAACCACCCTTCAATATCGCCTTAACGATTTTTTGGGCCTGCCTCGGGCGGGCATGCAGGTAATTGGCAGAGAGCCCTTTCTGGGCCACTGGGACAAACATATCTTCTGATTCGTCGGATAGAAAGAGACAGGCGGCTTTGGCATTCATGGTCTCAATGGCGCTGGCGACAATTAAATCCAGAAGCTCTGTTTTGCTCAAGGTGGTCCCGAAAGCCTTGCTGATTTTACAAAACGATTTAAAATAATCTATTTCTTTGGCCATTTCTGTATCCTCCACTGATGATGGCATCATTCGCAAGCGTGGTTGGGTTTTGAAATCGGTCGTACTCGCTATTGGTTAAGTTAACATTGCCATTAACTTGCGACTGTTTTTTTTCGTGTTCGCTTGGCCGCTGCTTTCTGCGGAGCCTTTCGGCGTTTAGCCGCCGGGCGCTTGATAGCATCCCTGGTCTTCATCCATTGGGCAATTTTGGGAGTAAATTCCCGCTGACATTTCGAGCTGACGTAGATGCCGATATGGCCTGTTTCTAGACAGATGTCTTCAACATCAGCGCTGCCGACCTGGCGGGTGAGATGCTCGCAGGCGGCGGGAGGAACCAAGTGGTCGTATTTGCCGTAAAAGTTTAACAGCGGCATTGTAATCTTTTTTAGATCGACCCGTTGTCCCCCTACCTCCATTTTGCTCTGAATCAAGAGGTTTTTCTGATAGCAGTCGGTGATAAACTGGCGAAATGTTTCACCCGGCACATCCGGGCTGTCAAAAATCCATTTTTCCATACGCACAAAATTTTCGACGAACTGCTTATTGTCCATATTTTCAATGAAACCGACATATTTATCGATCATTAAACGGGCGGGATTTAATACCAAAAAACCAAAATTCAAAAAGTCACCGGGCATGTTACCGAAGGTGTCCACCATCCGGTCCGCGTCAACAGCTTTCATCCAAATATGCAAAAGCCCCTGGTCGGTATCGAAATTGGTGGGGGTAACGGTGGTAACGAGTGTTTGAATTTTTTCCGGATGCAGCGCGGAATAAATCACGGAAAAGGTACCTCCCATGCAAATTCCCATGAGATGAATCTTGGGCACGCCATGTTTTTCCCGGATGAAATCAACAACGTCATCCATGTAGACGTTTACATGGTCATCGATGGTCAGATACCGATCTTTGCGTGAGGGGTAGCCCCAATCGATCATATACAGATCAACGCCGTGCTCCAGAAAATTTTGAACCACGCTGCGACTGGGCTGCAGATCGAGCATGGTTTCACGATTAATCAGGGCATATACCACCAGCAAGGGGTGCTTGTATTGGATGTCGGTTATGGGGCGATAATGCTTGAGTTTAATCCGGTCTTGTTCGTAAACAACGTCGTAAGGTGTCGTGGCAATCTCGGTATCCAATGCCTGAAGCAGCACGTCGGATGCCTTTTGGGCGCGAACCTGTGCTTTCTCGGCATCTTCAGCCAATTTGGACAGGATAAGATCAACTGGAATTTTGGGTTTTTCCATCAGGGCACCCCCTCTGTTTACAGCTTTAATTTAAGGTACCAAAGCGACAGCATCCTTTTAAGATTTCTTTTCCAGTTTGCGGATCCTTTTCTTAAGCTGATGCATTTCTTTATAGAGATCATCCAGGTCTGTTTGGGTTGGCATCGCCATGGCTTTGAGCCAGTCTTGGATAATAGCATCGCGGACTTTGAGATATTCTTGAAGCGTATCGAGGGTTCGACCCATGGCCTGGACATATTCCGCGGACTTAAAAAGGTTCATGTAATGACCCTCAAGAATCTTTATCCAAAGGCGATAATAGGTGTTGTAGTCCTCCTTTAGCGTCCCTTCCTCGGCCATTTTGGCCACTTCATCTTGAAGCACTTTAAAGGATTTTTCCATCGGCAGGCAAAACAGATACATGAATTCACCAAAGGCGGCCTGAAACTGATTATAGTTGTCCGTCGCCTGGTTAATCTTTTCCTGATAAAAACGGGTCAGGCCCAGTTGGGGAATGTGCAGAAATTGTTTGAAATTATTTTCATAAATGTCGGTCCAGATCTTAAAGGTGTTCTTGTCGATATTCTCAAAAGAATAGGCTTGGGTGGACTGCTCGATTTTGCCGGTCTTTTCCAGCCATTGCTGTTGGACATGAAATAGGCCTTGCCAGCTGGCCTGGATAATTTTTTGTAAAATGTCCGGCATGGTGTGGGAAAAATTTGAAAAGGCCTCCGACGTGCCCGGATCATGGGCGACCTTTGACAGCGTCTGCCATGTTTTCAGTACCGTTTCCAGCGACTCCTGGGCTCTGCTCTTGGTTTGAGAATCCGATGCCGGACTATCTTCGCGATCTTTGGCAGGGCCGGTCCAAACCTTAAGCGTTTCGCCCCAAAAATCGGATGCCGTTTTCATCCAGGCCGATAGTAAATTAGATGGATCTGAAAAAATATTCTGATCATTGGCCATAACAAGCCCCATTTTATTAAGCGTTCAAAACGTCGTGACAGAATTTTTACCCATTGGCTCAATAACAGATTGGTTTCTACTGATTGGGGTGCCAATCTATCACATTTTTAGCAGATAGCAAACCGTAAGAAAATTTCGTACCCATAAAAAATACGATCGTGTGGACGGCGTTATCCGTGATCACAAACAAGTGTAATTTATCGGCAGTGTCAGGATGGTATTTTAGACTTGGCAGCTGA
>JASJAZ010000099.1 GCA_030066785.1 Desulfobacterales bacterium
TCCGCTAAGGCTTGACGATACCCATCATATCGTTCGATGCCGGTGGATAGGTTCGGCGCCCCCGTTATAATGCCAATTTTCTGATAACCGCATTTTATGAGATGCTCGGTAACTTGATAGGCCCCGGTATAATTGTTCACAACCACATAGTTGGCACGATCGTGACGTGATTTGCGGTTAACCAAGACCACAGGAAATTTCTGATCGATGAGTTCGGCGACAATCGGCTCATTGAGCCGCACGGCTGCGAGGATAAAGCCCTCCACACCGATCTCCATCATCAAGCGTATATTCGATTTCAAGCTAGCCGTATCGTTATCGGTGCTGCAAAAGATAATATTGTATCCGTTTTCACGAGCATGATCCTCGATTCCGCGCGCCAATTCTGCAAAAAATTGATTTCGAATATCCTCGACGATGAGGCTGATGAGACCGGATTTTTTTGATACCAAAGAACGCGCGATTCGATTGGGACGGTAGTTTAATCGATTGGCGATCTTTACTATTTTTTTGCGAGTCTGCTCCCGTACACCAGGGCTTTTGTTAAGTGCCCTAGATACGGTCATAGCCGAAACATTGGCGACTTTGGCAATCTCCTTTATGGTTGGAAGTTTTTTGTTCATAAACGAAGATATTTAGCTTGAAAAATAATTTTCAATAAATTATGTTAGCGTTAACATTATTTTGTTTATTTTAATTCACGTATATTATATTTGAACAATATAACAACACAGCCTGCCCGCTATAAATTAATCTATATTAATGCGTTTACAAAGATTCAATTAAATTGCGCTATTTATAATTGTGAATAAATTTTTCAGAATGGCTCTTTAATGACAGGCAAATCGACAGCAGATTCAATATTTTAAGTTAACGTTAACATAAATTTTAGCCCCACTGATGTCAACAACTTTTTTGGGCTTTGCTTATACGCCGTAATCTTTTGACATTATTATTTTTATGTCTGATAACCGGGAAATATAAATGGCAGGCATCGCCGGATAATTATTATCGTAAACTCCACATGAAAAAACATCTAAAATCACATCAAACATTACGAACATTTTAAAGGGAGGTGACCTATGCAAACGATGCAAGCGGTAAGATTACATGCGCAATGGGATCCCAAACCGGATTTTACGCTGGGCGCCAAGGATGTCGATGGGAAACAGACGTATCTGGGCAGCAAAGTTTGGCGACATCCTGAAATGATGATTGAAGACATTGAAATCCCCGTACCCGGCCCCGGTCAGGTTTTGATAGAATTGAAGGCCTGTGGCATCTGTGGCAGTGATGTCCACATGGCCCAGGCGGACGATGATGGCTATATCTGGTATCCCGGCCTCACCGGCTTTCCGTGTACCCTCGGCCACGAGCTTTCCGGTGTCGTGGTGGAGGCCGGTCCCGGAGCGCGCGACAAAAATACCAACCAGCCATTTAAAGGCGGCGAGTGGGTGTGTGCCGAGGAAATGCTCTGGTGCGGATCATGTATGCCTTGTGCCGATGGTTGGCCCAATCACTGTGAACGGCTTGATGAAATTGGTTTCAATGTCGATGGCGGGTTTACCAAATACATCGTTTTGCCTGATCGCTGCTTGTGGAGTTTAGATCCGCTGAAAGGTAAATATAGCGAAAAAGATGTTTTCAAATTAGGCAGCCTAGTTGAGCCTACTTGCGTCGCCTATAACGCAATGATTGAACGAGGCGGTGGTATTCGTCCCGGCGATAATGTCGTTATTTGTGGCGGTGGTCCCGTTGGAATGGCAGCGTGTGCAATCCTTAAGCGCCAGGGGGCCGCCAGTGTCATTCTTTCAGAGCCGGAAGCCGGCCGTGCTGAACTGGGTCTTCAAATGGGCGCCGACTATGTCATTAATCCGCTGAAGGAAGATTTTGCTGAAAAGGTATTGGAATATACAGGCGGTATGGGCGCTTCAATTTTCCTCGAGGCCACCGGGTTGCCGACAGTGGTTTATCCGGCCATCGAGAAGGTTATTTGGGAAGGACGCACCTTAAACGCCACCGTGGTCGTGGTGGCTCGGGCGGATGCCAAAATGCCGGTCACCGGTGAAGTTCTCCAGGTTAGAAGAGCTCGAATTGTCGGTGCCCAGGGGCATTCCGGACATGGCACCTTTCCGCGCGTGATTCAATCGATGGCTTCTGGAATGAACATGCTGCCGCTCATTACCAAGGAAGTTAGCATGGATGAGGTTCCCGAAAATATCGTCAATCTTAGAACCGATCGCAAGGAATGCAAAATCACCTGCATACTTTAAACACCAATAGCTGTTAAAAACTGAACAACTCGATTTAACAAAAGGGACGCCTCTCAATGCGTCCCTTTTGTTTATCCAAGCAAAAAAAGATTGCTTAACAATAAGGTGCTGAAATCGACACGTTTATAATTGTCGTTTCAGGTTTTAAGAAGATTCCACCCAATCCTTGTGTCAAACCAAGCGTTGCGGCGGATTTTGAACACCGAGAAGACAATCCAAATTTTTAGTTGACAAACGCAATGGTTTTGCTAAAAATTGCAAACGATGCCGCAAACGTTTGCAATTCAGAACTTTTTTTGCAGAGTCGTTTTGCCGCCGGCGACCGATTCTTTAAATAATTATTAGTTTAAAGGATTAAGCGATTCCCATGGCGCCTGCCACCATCAAAGATCTTGCCCGAAAACTCAACCTATCACCATCAACGGTTTCCCGCGCCCTTCGCAATCATCCCGACATCAGCTCTGAAACCAAGAAACGCGTCCTGCAACTGGCCGATGAACTAGATTATCATCCCGATTCCATTGCCCAAAGCTTGCAAACACGCAAAACCAAAACCATCGGCGTTATCGTTCCGGAAATCAAGCAGCCTTTTTTTGCAGCCGTTATTAATGGTATCGAAGCGTTAGCCTATGATGCCGGCTATACCATTATCGTCTGTCAGTCGAATGAAAATTATGAGCGCGAAGTGGTTTATACCCGCTCCCTGGTTTCGCATCGAATTGCCGGATTGCTGGTTTCGTTATCGCGCTCTACTTTCAATCTCGAGCATTTTAAAGTGTTGCAGCGCCGCGGTATCCCGATCGTGTTTTTCGATCGGGTCAGCGACCAAATCGGGGCTAGCAAGGTAATGGTGGATGATTACCAGGGTGCCTTCGATGTTGTCAATCACCTGGTCGGGGTTGGGTATAAACGCATTGCGCACCTGGCTGGACCTAAAAATCTATCCATCAGCCTGAATCGTTTACAGGGTTATAAAGATGCTCTTATCCAGGGCGGACTTCGCTATGCAGAGGAAAGGGTCGTATATGGTGGTTTGGACGATACCGATGGGTTAATCGGTCTTCAAAAATTACTCACGCTTGAAAAAACACCGGACGCCGTTTTCGCCGTTAATGATCCCGTGGCTGTGGGCGCATTTACGGTTATAAAGGCAAGCGGCCTAAAAATACCCGCAGATATTGCCTTGGCCGGATTTTCCAACACCAACTTATCCGGATTGCTGGAACCACCATTAACAACCGTAGAGCAGCCAACCTATGAGATCGGCAAGGCCGCCGCCCAATTACTTCTGGAGCAAATCAATCACGATGGAGACTACTTTCGACCTAAAACTGAAATTTTAAAAACGCATCTGATCATTCGATCATCAACATAAAAATGGAAACACAGTTGCGACATCATCATTAGCATCTTAATCGAAATCGTGTAACTGCACCGTTATCAAATTGGGATCGAACCACTGGCACGCAATATGGAAATCGGCATGCTGAAACCATTGCACTAACAACCATGAACACAGCGAAAGGAGGCAAAAATGAGTAAAAGACATACCATCGGTTTAGTAAGTATTGTCTTGCTGGCAAGTTTAATGATTGGGGGCTCCCAACCGGCCACAGCTTTGGCTGCTCAGGGGCATTTTAAGGGAATCCATATCGTATTTTTTCCGGGCGGCAGTGAAGGTGGGCCTTTTGCCTCAGTGGTTTATCGAGGCGCCAAAGCGGCTGAAGAAGATCTGGGATGCAAGGTCGATTATGTCTGGTCCGGCTGGCTGCCCGACAAGATGGTGGCACAGTTTAAAGATGCCATTGCCAAAAGACCCGATGGCATTGCGATTATGGGCCATCCCGGCGTAGCAGCCTATCAGCCGCTGGTGGATGAGGCCGTCGCCAAAGGTATTATCGTAACGAGCCAGAACACGACCCTGCCCGCCATCGAAGAAAAATATAAAGCTCAAGGCTTTGGCTATGTCGGTCAGGAACTTTACCCGTCCGGCGTCTTGCTGGCCAAAGGTGCCGCCCAAAGAGCCGGCTTAAAAAAGGGTGATCGTGCCATGGTATGGGGCTTGCTGGGTCAGGAAACCAGGGGCCTCAGGACCAAGGGTTGTGTCGATGCCCTCAAAGAAAAGGGTATAAAGGTTGACTACATTGAAATTTCAGATGCCATCAACAGCGATGCATCATTGGGCACGCCGGTTGTCACTAGTTATATTGCCACTCACCCGGATGTAAAACTGATCATTGCGGATCATGGGGCCTTGACCGCCACGCTGGGCACTTATCTGAATGCTGCCCGTAAAAAGCCTGGCGATATCTATACGGCTGGATTTGATTTGAGTGCAGCAACCGCTCAAGCCATCAAGGAGGGCTGGGTCGGGGCCGTTTTGGACCAGCAACCATGGCTGCAAGGCTATCTGCCGATTCTGCAGATCTGCCTAACGAAAAAATACGGCTTTGCCGGCCTGCACATCGATACCGGTGCGGCGATCATCGACAAATCGAATATCGACTTTGTAGCACCGTTGGCCGAAAAAGGCATTCGATAAAAGGATATCAAGATGGCTGATCATTCCCCAAGCGTACCCTTGTTGTCGATGCAAAACATCCATAAATCGTTCGGTGAAGTCGACGTGTTGCAAGCTATTGATTTCAACGTGACGGATAATGAAATTATTGCCCTGGTGGGAGACAATGGTGCTGGAAAGTCGACCCTGATCAAAATCATCACCGGTGTACATCCGCCCACCTCCGGCGATATATTTTTCAAAGGGCAGAAGATTACCAAGCATTCGGTCAGCCGTTCGCGCTCACTTGGTATTGAAACCGTATATCAAGAACGAGCGTTGGCGGATCAGCAAACCCTGTGGCGCAATGTTTTTGCGGGACGGGAGCTTACGCGCAAATTTGGTTTTTTGAAAGTCAAAGAGCAGCGCGCAGAAACCCAAAATTTGATTCGCAAGCATATGGGGTTTACGTCCAAAGCCATTAACACGGAATCAATGGTTTTGTCTTTATCCGGCGGCGAAAAGCAAGGTGTGGCCATTGGCCGCGCGCTTTATTTTGAAGCCGATCTGATTATTTTGGATGAACCGACCATGGGGCTCTCACTCTCCGAAACTAAAAAAGTTTTAGATTTTGTACAAAATATTAAGGACCAGGGAAAATCAGCCATCTTTATCAGTCACAACATTTATTATGTTTATCCGGTCGCCGATCGTTTTGTTATTCTTGATCGGGGCCGGATCGCCGGTGAGTTTTGCAAGAAAGATATCTCACAGGATGAACTGGTCGAAAAAATGGTGCGGTTGGCACGTACGGGCTCTCTCAATTAAATTTGTCACCCCAATCCATTAATTGGTTTGCCAAGTGTTGGCCCGATGATGGTGTATGTCATATATGACTATTGACTGGTTTCATAACGGGTATATTTCCCTGGCATAATATGAAAGGTTGATACGATTGAAAACGGCCGGAATACGACAAGCACGATTAGAAATAAGCATCACAGCCGTACTGGCGGGTGTGTATTTACTGTTTATTATTGGCAATCCGAAAGTATTTACACGCTTTGATATCTACTACTCCTTCATGTCTACCATTCCTTTTTTTGGAATCATGGCACTGGCGATGACCTTAGTAGTCACTCTAGGTGAGATGGATCTATCGTTTCCATCGGTATTGGCGCTGTCTACCCTTATCTTCGGTAAAATTTTCATCGCCACCGGCAATCTCTGGTTGGCGATGGTGGTCTGTTTCATGGTCGGCATTGCCGCCGGTGCCATAAATGCCTTCTTAATTGTGCGGGTGGGAATACCCTCTCTGGTGGCAACCATTGGAACCATGTTTTTCTTTAGGGGGATGGTCAACGTGATTGCCCAAGGCAAAGGTATCCCGCTGGTTAAGGCCAAGGGTACCTTCCTTTACTCTATTTGCGTGGGACGCATTGGTGGCGTTATCCCTGCCCAGGCCATTTGGATGCTGGTACTGGGTCTTGCTTTCTGGCTACTGTTGAATCGCCACAAATTCGGTTCGCATATTCTTTTTGTGGGTGACAATAAGGAAAGTTCCCGCATGATGGGGATCAACGTTGAGCGGGTGAAAACCATTGTCTTTATGCAGATGGGATTTTTTGCAGCCTTTGCCGGCATTTTATCCACTTTTGAGGTCACCTACTTTTGGCCGAGTCAGGGCCAGGGGTATCTGTTAACAACGCTAGCAGCCGTCTTCATTGGCGGCACATCCGTCTTTGGTGGCATGGGCACCATTTTTGGAACCTTTGTCGGCGCCATCATTATTGGTTCGCTGGAGGCCGGCATTATTGCCATTGGCTTGACCGGCTTTTGGATCCAGCTCATTTATGGTTTGATTATAATGGTTTCCGTGTCGATCTATGCCATGCTGCTTAAGAAAAGAGGATAGTAAAAACTATCTTCGCTGCTGGCGATATTTGTTGCTGACGAAAAACGATCAAGACAGCTAAATAGTAAACACACTTTTAAAACGCGCATTAAAACCATAAGGAACACGTTTATGTCCGGTGAAAACAACGATTTTCAGTATATTGTGCGCTTGGAAAACCTTCAGCTTAATTACGGTAAAGTGGAGGCACTTAAAAATATCGATTTTAAGGTTAAGAAAAACGAAATCGTGGGTCTCATCGGTGACAATGGCGCGGGCAAATCATCTTTGATTAAAGTTATTACCGGTGTTGAAAAACCGAGTAGCGGCAGGCTATTTGTCCGCGACCAGGAAATCTCATTTAAAGGCCATTCCGTGAAAAAGGTGCATAAGCTAGGAATTGAAACCGTTTATCAAACCAGTTCATTAGGAGAAAAACAGGCATTGTGGCGCAACTTCTTTGTGGGGCGCCAAATCAAAAACCGATTAGGCTTCATTGATGTCAAACAAGAAAAAACTATCGCCCAGAAAATGCTTCTACAAAAAATTGGTTTCCGGGGAGTGGGTATTACCGTCGATTCAACCATTAGCGAATTGTCAGGCGGCGAAAGGCAAGGTGTGGCCATCGGCCGGGCCATGTACTTTGATGCTGATTTGATCATATTGGATGAACCAACCGTAGCTCTATCTTTAAAGGAAGTCGCCAAAGTACTGAATTTCGTCAAAGGCATTAAAGAATCGGGACGCGCCTGCATTTTTATCGAGCACAATATGTCGCATGTGTATGATGTCTGTGACCGCTTTGTTATATTAGATCGCGGCGAAGTCGTTAACAGTTTTGAAAAAAAAGAAATATCGTTTAATCAGCTCAACGAGTATCTACTGCATCTGTCTACCGATAAATCCGAGCGGGCGTCGATAGCCTGACCAATCGGAAACAGCATAACATCTTTTGGCACCCGGTCAATAGAAGCATCTATTTAAGGTTGTTATCCAAGAGTTTCGGATGTTTTAAACTTCTTTCGATCCATCAATGTTTGACAGGTCATAATATGCAGACAAATCTTACCGACACGGCGGCTGAATCGATTAGGCAACCGGAAGAAGAAATCAAAACGCATATTACCAAATGGGGCCGCCTCGAAGGGCTCCCCATCATTTTGGTGTTTTGCGGCTTAATCGGCGTCTTTATGATCGCAGCACCCAAAACCTTTTTAAACTATCATATCTACATGTCATTTCTTTCCACAGTGCCGCCCCCGCTCATTTTAGGTCTGGGATTGACCTTGATTATCGCAAGTGGGGAAATCGATCTGTCATTTCCATCTATTATCGCCTTATCAGGATTTGTCTTCTCCTTTCTTTTTAAAAATTACCAGTGGACCTGGGCAGCCTTTGCAATTGCGCTTCTAGCCGGGGTGATGGTGGGCTTGGTCAATGGTTTGATCATTACCAAAATCGGTATGCCCTCTATCATCGCCACACTTTCAACCGGGTTTTTATGGACCGGGCTAACCGTGGTTTTCTCCGGCGGTCTTTCATACAATATTGCGCCTCTGGAAAACGAATTCATCTATGAATTTTTTGTCCATCGTCTCGGGGGTATTTTTCCGGTTCAATCGTTGTGGGCTTTGGCAATTGCAGTGGTTTTATGGTTTATCCTAAACAAACACGCTTTTGGCGAACATATCTTATTTTTGGGCGACAACCGACAGGTCGCTAGAATGGTGGGTGTCAATACCGATTGGGTCGTTATTGCTGTGTTCGTTTTGATGGGTGTTTTGTCGGCGTTTGCCGGTTTGCTGTTAACGATCGAGCATACCACTTTTTGGGCCACCCAGGGCAGTGGCTTTCTTCTGATCGTTATGGCGGCGGTGTTTATCGGCGGCACGTCCATCTTTGGCGGTCAGGGTACCATCATTGGCACCTTTTTCGGATCCTTTATCGTGGGATCTATCGAAGCCGGAATTGTCGCCACTGGCGTGCAGGGCTTTTATACGCGGGTAGTGGTGGGATTGGTGCTTCTTATTGCCATCAGTTTTCATATTTTTATGGAAAAACCCAATAAGCGGGCACTGCTGGCTGACTTGCTGAAATTCAAAAAGATTCAATAGAGCCAAACGCGATCATGTTGTCTAAAAGGGGATTCTACCGTCGCCTATAGGCGGTTTAAATCAGAACCCAGGGAATCCGGCACATCGCCGTCCATGTGACCTATGCGTGTGCAACGGGCAAATCAAAACGCAACGGTATGCATGCAAGCAACCGTCACCCGAAAATATTCAATGAAAGGAGGCATGCATCAGTGGCAACATCATTATCCCATTATTCCTATCCCTTAACAGAAGGAGGCCAAGATGAAGAAGAACTTAAACCTAATCGGTATTATCATGTTTGCGGTCTTATGTCTGCTTGGGTTCAGCGCCAGTGATACCGCGGCGGAACCTTTGGGCAAGGGTATGACCATTTACTTTCAAATGGGCGGCGATCCCGGAGGTGCCGCAACACTGCCCCGAACCAATGGCGCCCGTGATGCCGCTGCCGCATTGGGTGTGAAACTGGTGGAACAGTATTCCGGCTGGCAACAAGAATTGATGATTAAACAAATGAAAGAGGCCATGGCGGCCAATCCTGACGGTATTGCCATTATGGGACATCCGGGTGAAGGCGCTTTTAATCGGCTCGTCAAAGATGCCGTTCAGCGTGGTATCGTTGTGACCACCGGTAATACGCCGCTTCCCGGCATTCAAAGTCAGTATGGCGGCCAAGGATTTGGCTATGCCGGCGTCGTGCTTTATGAAGGCGGTAAAATCACCGCCCAGGAAATGATTGCCAAAGGCGGCCTTAAAAAGGGTGACAAGGTATTGGTATACGGCTTGTTATCCCAGGGACCGCGTGGTGAGAGCACTAGAGGCATGAAAGACACCCTGGAAGCTGCCGGAATGAAAGTTGAATATCAGGAAATCAGCAACGAAGTTAACCGTGACTTTACGCTTTGTGCCCCGATCATTACGGCCTATATGGCTAAAAATCCCGATTTAAAGGCCATCGGCACCCAGCACGGCGGTATTACGGCCACATTGCCCCGTGTGCTGAAAAATGCCGGCAAGAAGCCCGGCGAAATCATTATTGGTGGTATTGACCTGGCGCCGGCCACGATTACGGGCCTGGAAGAAGGTTACATCACCGCCGCCCTGGACCAACAGCTTTATCTTCAGGGGTTTCTGCCGGTTCTCCAAATCGTTCTGTCCAAAAAATATGATTTTGCCGGTCTAACCACTAACACCGGTGCGGGTGTTGTAACGCCCAAAACCATTGGTGCGCTAAAGCCGCTGATTAAAGCCGGGATTCGTTAATAATACCTTAACGATAAGAATTAACGGCGCGTTCCTGCTTCCCCTCTTTTAACTTTTAAGAGGGGAAGCACTTAACCACAAGGATATTCTCCAACCGGTTTTGAAGCAGGCTTAAGGAGACTTCAATGAATCATCGCGAACGCGTGCAAACCGCTCTGGCACACGAAGAACCCGATCGATGTCCGATGCAAATAAGTTTTACGCCCGAATTTGCCGACCGCCTCCGTGCGCAGCTGAATACCTCCGGAAACCTTCATAATCCGCATGGCGGCGGAAACACCTATGCAATTGAGCGTGCCTTAAATCAGGACATGCTGTTAACATCCGTGGGGTGGGCCAATTCATATTATGCCACAGATGCCGATACGTATACCGACGAATGGCAAATCGATTGGCAAAACATTGAATATCAGACGAAATATGGTCCGGGCCATTACACCGAAATGGTGGGGCACCCTCTGGCAGAGGATGCGGCCATCGATTCCTACCAGGCACCGAACCCCCACAGACCCGAACTTTATACCGAAGCTGCTGAGGTAATCAGGCAGTTTAAAAAAGATTACTGGATTGTGGGCGTTACCGTAACCACTATGTTTGAAACTGCCTGGGCCTTACGCGGCTATGAACAAACATTGGTCGATCTGGCGCTCAATCCGGATTATGTCGAGCGCCTATTTGATATTCCGCTTAACTACCATATGACGGCGGCCCAAAAACTAGTGGAGTTGGGTGTGGATATGATCTGGATCGGTGATGATGTGGGATCCCAAAATCGAATGCTGATCTCCCCTGCGACTTGGCGCCGGTTTTTTAAATCGCGCATGGCAACCTTTATTGCTACATTGAAATCCATCAACCCGCAAATAAAAGTAGCCTATCATTCCGATGGAATGATCGAACCGATCATTCCAGATTTAATTGAAATTGGTTTGGACGTTTTAAATCCAATCCAGCCTAAAAGCATGGATCCCCAGCAAATAAAATCCAAATACGGCGATGCATTGTGCTTTTGGGGGTCGATTGATGAACAACACACCCTGCCGTTCGGCACCCCGGAAGATGTACGCAATGAAATTATCGCGCGGTTAAAGACCATCGGTAAAAATGGCGGCCTTATTATCGGCCCGACCCATCATGTGCAGTTAGATACACCCTTGGAAAATTTTATGGCCATGGTTGAAACCATTGCCAATACACCCTACAGCGCTTTATAGGAGCCCGGAACATGCTTGAAAAAATTTATGAAAATGTCATCAAAGGTAACATTGCCGGTGTCACTGAGGGAATCCAGGAGGCTTTAGCCGCCAATCAGGACCCCAGCACCATTTTAAAGCAGGGAATGATCGCGGCCATGGAGGAGGTGGGGCGTAGATTTGAAAATGAAGAATGCTACATTCCGGAAATGCTGATTGCCGCCCGCGCCATGCAGTCCGGTTTATCTATTTTGCGTCCACGGTTGATCCAGGCCAATATTGAGCCTATCGGCAAGGTGGTAATGGGCACGGTTAAAGGCGACCTGCACGATATCGGCAAAAATCTGGTGGGCATGATGTTGGAAGGCGTCGGGTTTGAAATTGTGGACGTGGGCACCAGTGTTGCGGCGGCCCAGTTTATTGAGGCCATTGAGACGCATCAGCCCAAATTTGTTGGCATGAGCGCGTTGCTCACTACGACCATGCCTGAGATTGGTACAACAATCAAAGAATTTCAAAAGGCGGGGGTGCGCGACCAGATCATCGTCATGATCGGCGGGGCGCCCATCGATCAGAAATTCGCTGATGAGGTCGGCGCGGATTTATATGCACCGGATGCAGCCGCGGCCGCCAATAAGACCAAAATGCTTCTATAAACTATTGGATCAACAACGCTTTGTTGCAAGCTGCATGCAACCACCGCCTGAGGTGTTGCATGTATATCCAAGAAACAGGCGCATGCCGACATTTTTCTAAGAGGCAAAAACCATGACACCTCGCGAACGCGTCACACTGGCATTGGCACATAAGGAACCGGATCGGATCGCCATCGATCTGGGGGGCAGCATATGTTCCTCCATCCATAAAAGTAGCTATATCGAATTGAAGCAGTACTTAGGAATGGAAATCGAAGATATTAAAATGGCGGACTATGTCCAGCAACTGCCGTATCTGGATGAAAAACTGCTGGAAAGACTGGGCGCCGATTTTCGCATGGTGCAGCTGCC
>JASJAZ010000100.1 GCA_030066785.1 Desulfobacterales bacterium
AATCATTTCATTGGTATGGGGCGAACCCTCAACCTTGTATGGCCGGAAGTAGTGCGCGAAATGCACTGCGAAACGCAAAACCTTAAAACCCAACTGAGATCACGTTTTTTTGTTCCACAAGGCTCGGCCTGGGATTCAAACTGGGAAACAAAAGCTTATCACGCCATATTATCCAATCCGTTGCATGCCATTTTTGGTCAAGTCATTTATGGTTGTATTGTCACCCGATTACTGAAACGTTTCGGGATTATGCCGGGGGGCGTTATAGGATACAGTTTGGGTGAAAGCGCCGGACTATTTGCCATGGGGGTGTGGACCGACCGTGAAAAAATGCTGAAGCGCATGCAGCAAAATGATCTCTTTTCCAATCAGCTTGCCGGCGACTGCTTATCGCTGCGTAAAGCCTGGCAAATAGCAGCAAATGAACCGTTTGTTTGGCGCGTAGCAGCTGTTAATTGCCCGAAAGAATCTGTGACAGCCCTTTTGAGCCAATATCTCTTTGCCAGGCTATTAATCGTGAATAGTTATAATGAATGTGTCATTGGTGGGCGTCAAGATCATATTGAGGCGATTATTTCGCAACTTAAGTGTGATGCGGTGTTTTTGGAAGGTGTGACCACAGTCCATTGCGATGCGCTTGCACCGGTGGCGGCCGAGTATAAAAATTTGCATATATTTCCCACTACGCCACTGGAGAATGTCGATTTCTACAGCTGCGCCCAAGGAAAAAGGTATAACATCACGCCTGAGACTGCGGCCGAATCTATGCTCGGTCAGGCACTTAATGGGTTTGATTTTACACGGACCATTCGTACAGCTTACCAGGATGGGGTCCGAGTATTTCTTGAAATTGGACCACATGCCTCCTGCACCCGTATGATACAAAATATCCTGGATGGTGAGCCCCATTTGGCGCTCTCGGTGTCATCGCGCAATGAAAACGAGTACCTATCAATGCTCAAAGCGCTGGGCACGCTGGTCGTTGAAGGCCTCCCCGTAAATTTAGATGCATTATATGGTGATCAAAGCATGGCGGTGAAACAAACCCAAAAACTGCCCTCAGTAACGCATGACCCTTTAATCACTCAGATTGGCCGCAGGGTCTCATTGCCAAAACCACCAGCACAACCCTTAACTACTGGTATCAACAGCGATGACAGTGATCGATTGGAACCGCAAATGAATAATACGGTCATGGCGTCTGAGATGAGTCCCTCTGATCCACAGAATTTGAAAATTATGGAAGTCTTCAACCAGACAATCCAGGCAACGGCGGAAGCACATCAAGACTATTTAAAATTTGCCGAAGACCTCACGCACGCCTATGGCCAAAGCTTCCAATTGCAAACCCAGCTATTGGAACAGCTGATTGCTGAAAATCAAGCTCAGGAGTCCTCCGAAGGATTCCGGCAAAAGGATATTAAAATTCCCTCACCGTACCCCAAATCGGATATAGGTTCTGCGACCGACCTCGCTTTTTCACGGAAAGTGTGTATGGAATTTGCCATTGGATCGGTGGCCAATGTGCTGGGCCCGGAATTCGCCCAGGTTGATACTTATCCTGTGCGGGTGCGTTTACCGGATGAACCGTTGATGCTGGTTGACCGAATTTTAGCTGTGGAAGGTGAAAAGAACTCTTTAAAGGCAGGCCGGATAGTCACGGAGCATGATGTGCTATCAGATAAATGGTACCTTGACGGCGGTCGAGCACCGGTATGTATTTCGGTTGAAGCTGGTCAAGCCGACCTTTTTTTGTGTGCGTATTTAGGCATTGATTTGGCGGTTAAAGGCAAACGCAAATATCGCCTTTTGGATGCGACCGTAACGTTTCATCGTGGATTACCGCGCCCCGGCGACACGATTCGCTACGACATTCAGATTGAAAAATTTATTCGCCAAGGCGAGACCTATTTGTTTTTATTTCATTTTGATGGCTTCATCGGCGATGAGCGCCTTATCAGTATGCGCAATGGATGCGCCGGCTTTTTCACAGAGGAAGAAATCTGCGGTTCCGGGGGAATATTGGACACGCCGGCCGATGAATACAAAGAAGTATCAAAGAAACAGAGACCGTGGACGCCAATAGTGCCGACATCGATAGAGTCTTATAACGATACCCAATTAGCTGCGCTTCGCAAAGGTGATCTACAGTTCTGCTTTGGCGATGAATTTATGGGTATTTCCATCCAACCAAATCTGCGGCTGCCCGGTAAAAGGATGAAACTCATAGATCGAATAATTGAACTAGATCCGCATGGTGGTGTCGCCGGATTGGGTTTTATACGAGCGGAAGCCGATATTCACCCGGATGATTGGTTTTTAACCTGTCATTTTGTGGATGACATGGTGATGCCCGGCACGTTGATGTATGAATGTTGCGCGCATACTCTAAGAGTTTTTTTGCAGCGCAATGGTTGGGTCACGAACAAACCTGGGGCCAGATATGAACCGGTAATCGGCATTCATAGTGTATTAAAGTGCCGTGGTCCGGTGACACCGTCAACTCGCAAAGTCCATTATGATATAGATATTAAAGAAATTGGTTATAATCCCGAGCCGTATGTGATTGCCGATGCCAGCATGTATGCTGATGGACACTTCATCGTTCACTTTATCGATATGGGCATGCGCTTGGCAGATGTAACCCGGGCGGAGCTGTCGTCATTCTGGATGCAAACCGATAAACCGACCCATTCATTGCCAGTGTCGCCTCAACCAAAACCTCTATTTGACAAACGTCACATCCTTGAATTCGCACTTGGCAAGCCATCTGAGGCTTTTGGTGAAGCGTATCGCCCATTTGACTCCCACCGCTTTATTGCCCGGTTACCCGCCCCACCCTATTCCTTTATCGATCGTATCGTTCAGTGCGAGCCGGAACCTTGGGTGTTAAAGGCGGATGGATGGGCTGAGGCTGAATATGAGGTTTGTCCCGATGCCTGGTATTTTAAAGCCAACCGCACAGCACATATGCCCTTTTGCGTGCTCCAGGAGATTGCCTTACAAGCTTGCGGGTGGCTGGCGGCTTATATGGGTTCTGCATTACGAAGTTCCAAGGATTTAAGGTTCAGGAATCTGGGGGGTATGGCCGTTTTGCACCAGAATGTTGCTGCCATATCCATTGCCTTAAACATACGCACTCGGTTAAAAAGCGTATCTGAAGCGGGCGATATGATTATTGAGAACTTTGAGTTTCAGATTAGGCACAATCACCAGCTGGTTTATAGCGGTGATACCAATTTCGGCTTTTTCACATCCGAGGCATTGGCGCAGCAGATTGGTATCCGCAATGCAGAGCAATCGGCCGAATTATTGATCCGCGGGTTGGATGATAGCAAGACGCTTTACGCTTTGCAAAAAGAGGCGCCTTTAATTCCAGATGATACCAACGCTACTTCACATGAAAAAATGGCACTTCCTTCCGCTGCGCTACTCATGGTGGATTGCATTGAGGCTTTCGATGCCAATGGTGGACCCAAAGGATTGGGATCTATTCGTGGGGTCAAAAGGGTGAACCCTGAGGAGTGGTTTTTTCAGGCGCATTTTTTTCAGGACCCGGTCTGCCCGGGATCTCTGGGCCTGGAATCGTTACTCCAATTGCTGAAATATATTGCTTTAAAGCGATGGCCACAATTTCGTACGACCCATCATTTCAGTTTGTTAACCGAAACCGAACACCAGTGGCAGTATCGGGGACAGATAATTCCCCAAAATGAAATCATTGAAATTGAGGCCGCTGTTAGTCATATTAGCGATCACCCGATGCCCACCATTAAGGCCGACGGTTTTCTAAAGGTTGATGGACGCTATATTTACGCGATGAAAGATTTTGGTATCCAGGTAATGCCCGATTGATGGCAAGAGACCCGCATCGGTTGTATATTTTTGTGCAAGCAATAGGAGGACCTTTAAGGTTTTAAAATGAAGCATATACTGAAATGGTCTAAAGTTTACCTCGAATCTTTTGGCTACGAACTGCCGCCCCATGTGGTAACCTCTGATGATCTAGAGCGACGCTTGGAACCGGTTTATAAAGAATTACATTTTCAAAGAGGTCAACTTGAGGCTCTAACCGGAATAAAGGAACGCCGCTGGTGGGATCCGGATTTTAAAATGCACCAAGGTGCCATCAAGGCCGGCAAAAAAGCAATCGATGCCGTTCAAATTGCACCGTCTGAGGTCGGCATGCTCATTTACGGCGGCGTTTGCCGGGATCACCTGGAGCCGGCGACGGCTTGTGCCGTAGCCAACGCTTTAGGACTAGCACCTGAAACGATGATTTATGATATTTCCAATGCTTGTTTGGGAATTATTAATGGAATGGTTCAAGTAGCCAATGCTATTGAGCTGGGTCAAATAAAGGCCGGACTAATCTTATCTTGTGAATCGGCAAGACAGATAGTCGACATTACCATCGACCGATTATTGCAAAACAAAGATATGGAGACATTTAAAAAAACGGTGGCAACCCTGACAGGTGGTTCGGGTGCCGTAGCGGTACTCTTGACCCATCGTAACATCAGCCATAACGGTCACCAATTGCTGGGCGGGGTGGCGCGAAGTGCCACTGCTTACCATCGTTTATGCCAATGGGGACCCGATACCGCAATACCCGCCAGCGGACTTCATTCAATGGAAACCGACTCGGTGGGCGTACTCAAGCACGGGGTTGCCCTCGGGCTTGAAACATTTAACGATTTCAAATATGAACTGGGCTGGCCCCCTGGGACACCCGATAAAATCATCTGCCACCAGGTGGGGGCCGCACACCAGCGCACCATTTTAGAAGCCATCGGCATTCCGGAGGAAAAAGATTTTACGACCTATCAATATTTAGGTAATATTGGAACGGTCTCCTTACCAATTACGGCAGCGATAGCATCTGAAAGGGAATTTTTTGCTCCAAGTGACAGAGTCGGCTTTTTTGGTATCGGCAGCGGGCTTAACTGCCTATTGTTAGGTCTAAAGTGGTAAACAACAAAATGGAAGCAACCCAACAAAGACCGGCCCTTGGCTTTAAGCGCAATTCTTTTCGCGATATCTACCCTTATCAGGGGCACTATCTTTCTATAAACGACCTGGGTTATCATTATCTGGATGAAGGTGCTGGACAACCCGTATTGATGTTGCATGGCAATCCCACCTGGTCGTTTTATTATCGAACACTTGTTGATACCTTATCGCGGCATTATCGCACGATTGTGCCAGATCATATCGGCTGTGGACTTTCAGAAAAACCAGATGACACCCGTTATGGTTTTCGCCTTGAAGATCGGGTTTCAGATCTTGAAAAATTGATCCAACATTTAGCTTTGACGCAAAAAATATCGCTTATCCTACATGATTGGGGTGGTATGATCGGGCTTGCTTTTGCGTTACGTCATCCGGAAAGCATCGGGCGTATCACAATTTTAAACACTGCTGGATTTCTGCCGCCTGCCGGCAAACGGATACCCTGGCAGCTGCAGGTTATTCGTAAAGGGCATTTTATGGCAGCCATTGCTGTGCTTGGCGTTAATATTTTTGCCCGCGGTGCGCTTTACATGGCGACCCGCCGCAAGCTAACACCTAAAGTAAAGCGGGGACTCTTGGCGCCTTATAATTCTTGGCATAACCGGCTGGCAGTCCTCAAATTTGTGCAAGATATTCCCATATCACCTAATGATCCGAGCTACAGCCTGGTTAAATT
Source organism: Desulfobacterales bacterium (assembly GCA_030066785.1). Lineage (GTDB taxonomy): Bacteria > Desulfobacterota > Desulfobacteria > Desulfobacterales > JASJAZ01 > JASJAZ01. Next base: position 5,690 of record JASJAZ010000100.1, read on the forward strand.
TGTCGACGACAATCTTCACCAATTAAAGGATAGACCGATGCTCATTTGTTGGGGCGAAAGAGATTTTGTTTTTGATGGCGATTATTTAGCGGAGTGGTGTCGACGGTTTCCCCAGGCTGAAGTCCACCGCTTTCCAGATGCGGGACATTATATTTTAGAAGATGCACCGCAGAGAGTTTCTACTCGCATTTTGGATTTTTTACAAAAAAATCCGTTTTGACATTGCACCCTTGAATTGGCTTTTGCCTAATTCACGTTATGACCAATCAATCACCGCATATCAATATCGCCAACTATCTACGGCGTATGGTTGCCTTGCAGCCATATAAACGTGCTGTTGTGTGTCCAGAAGGTTGCGACCGCAACAATCGGATCGCCTATGCGCATTTAACCTTCAAAGATCTAGATCGAGAGTCGGACGACATTGCCAGGGGTTTACAGTCGGTGGGCATTCACAAAGGAACCCGAACCATTCTGATGGTCAAACCGAGCCTCGAATTTTTCGCACTTATCTTTGCGCTTTTTAAAACCGGTGCTATACCGGTGGTTGTTGATCCGGGCATGGGTATTCGACGCATGATGAACTGTTACCGCGAAAGCCAGCCCACAGCGTTTATCGGAATACCGCTGGCGCATATGTTGCGCCGCCTGTATCCAAAATTTTTTAAATCGATTCAAATTTGGATTACAGTTGGACGCCGCTGGTTTTGGGGCGGATTCACCCTAAATCAAATACGGCAACCGGCACCTGGATCCCTTCCGATTGCCGAAACCAGGTCTGATGACATGGCCGCGATCCTTTTCACTACTGGCAGCACCGGGCCTGCCAAGGGTGCGGTATATACCCATGGGAATTTTGATGCCCAGTTAAAGCACATTAAAAAACATTTGGGCATTGATTCCGACGAAATTGACCTTTCCACCTTTCCGCTTTTCGCATTATTTTATCCAGCTTTGGGTATCACAACCATTATTCCTGACATGAATCCCATTAAACCTGCCCAGGCAAATCCGCAACAAATTTTTAAGCCCATTGTCGATCAGGGCGTAACCAATATGTTTGCCTCGCCAGCACTATTAAACCGTCTGGGGGCTGCTGGTAAAAAGAAAGGAATCAAATTAACATCATTGCGCCGTGTTATCTCTGCGGGTGCTCCGGTAGCACCGTTTATCATCGATCAATTTTCGGCACTACTATCCAATGACGCGGAAGTACATACCCCGTACGGCGCCACCGAAGCGGTCCCGATCATTTCTATTACCAGCCAGGAAATTTTAACCGAAACCCGTAAGCTGACAGAACAAGGAATGGGCATTTGTGTTGGGCGTCCCATTAACGACATCGAAATCCGAATTATTAAAATCAGTGACGAGCCCATCAATCAATGGTCCGATAGTTTGGAAATTGCGCCCGGCGAGGTCGGCGAAATTGCAGTTAAAGCTGATCTCGTATCTCCCAGATATATCGGACGCCCGGACATGAATGCCATTTCAAAAATCCAAGATGAGGACGGGTTCTGGCATCGTATGGGTGATCTTGGGCGTTTGGATCATCAAGGGCGAATATGGTTTTATGGGCGCAAAAGTCATCGTGTCATTACATCGCAGGAAACCCTTTTCACCATTCCGTGTGAAGCCATTTTCAATAATCACCCAGCCGTTTTTCGCAGTGCCCTGGTGGGCATCGGCACGTTCGGGTCCCAAGTACCGGTGATTTGCATTGAATTATTAGCCGATGGTAAATTTGGTCATACGAAAAAAAATCTTACCAAAGAATTACTTGCGCTTGGCAAACAGCATCATTTGACCCAATCGATCCGAACGGTGCTTTTCTGTAAATCATTTCCGGTCGATATTCGTCATAACGCCAAAATTTTCCGCGAAAAACTGGCTGTCTGGGCAACTAAACGCTTAGGAAATAAAGTCGATGCCGGTTAAGACCAACACTAAACAAATACTGGTTACGGGGGGCGGCGGATTTTTAGGCGGCGCCATTATCCGTCAACTGAATCAGAATGATCAATTGAGCATTCATAGTTTTTCGCGGCAACATTACCCTGAATTAGAAAAATTGGGGATCCATCAAATACAGGGTGATCTGCGTGACCGCACCGCTGTGAAAAGCGCGTGCGGTGGCAAAGATTTGGTGTTTCATGTTGCCGCTAAGCCCGGTGTATGGGGGCCTTACCAAGATTTTTACAATACCAATTTTAAAGGGACGCAACATGTCGTGGACGCCTGTTTAGAACTTGGTATCTCGCAACTGATTTATACCAGTTCACCCAGCGTCATTTTCAACGGTAAAGACATGGAAGGTGTTGATGAAAGTGTCCCCTACCCCAATTCTTTTCGATCACATTATGCCCAGACCAAAGCACTCGCTGAACGATACGTTCTCAAGTCACTCAACGACCATTTGCATGCCATCATTTTACGACCCCATCTAATATGGGGTCCACGGGACAACCATCTGGTGCCCCGCATTATATCACGCGCCAATAAATTGGTTCAGGTCGGAAACGGCCACAATATGGTGGATACAACCTATATTGATAATGCGGCATGGGCCCATATCCTCGCCGCGGATTGTCTGTCACAAAACCCCGAGCTTTCAGGAAAAGTTTATTTCATCAGTCAAGGTGAGCCGGTACGGCTCTGGCAAATGATGAATGATATTTTAAACGCGGCAGGACTTGACCCGGTGCGCCGCAAAATACCATTGTGGGGTGCTTGGGCTATTGGTGCCAGCATGGAACTTGTTTTTAAAACATTACGGCTAAAAAGCGAGCCGCTAATGACGCGCTTTGTGGTGGAAGAGCTTGCCACTGCCCATTGGTTTGATATATCCGCTGCCAAAAAAGATTTGGGATATCATCCCCGTATTTCCATGCAACAAGGGCTCGATCGTTTACGAACATGGCTTAACTGCTCTCAATAGTCTTTTACGGCAGGTGTATTTTATCATAGTCAGTCAAGGAGATTGTAGAATGAAATTAGTCGATATTCAGCCCTTGGAAAAATGGGTTGCACTGGAAAAGGAAATTGTGAAACGTTCAGGTCTCAGCGGATCTATATTCGATACGGAAGGCATACGTATCACCGATTATAAAAAGTGGGTTAACGATCTATGCCCCCTCATCAAAGCCAATCAAAAAGGCCAGACGTTTATTTGCGCGTCAGCCCATCAAAACATTGCCAATATCGCCATGCAAAGCCGTGAACCGGTAATTGAGGAATGCGATGCCGGAATGGTGAAGATTGTTGTACCGATTTTTTTAAAAGATGAATTTCTCGGTGGTGCCGGCGGTTGCGGTCTGCTGCTGGATGAAGGCGAAGTCGAAACATTTTTAATCAACAAACTAACCGATATTGATGATGCCGAGCTTGAAAAGCTATCTGCCGACATCAAAGCCATATCAATGGAAGAAGCCCAGGAAACCGCGCAGTTCATTCAATCAGAAATTGCCCGCATTGTTGATAATTATCTGGCATTAAACGGTTAATTTTGGAAAGAATCCATAAATGCATAAAGTAATAGTTTCTGTGTTGGGACCTGACCGGCCCGGCATCATCGCTACTGTTTCAAAGATCCTATTTGAACTGGGCAGCAATATTGAAAATGTTAGTCAAACAATTCTGCAAGAAGAATTTTCCGGCATTTTCATTGCCACGCTTGCCCCCGAAGTTACCATTGATCAAATCGAAAAATATTTGACCGATAGTTTGAAACCGATGGGTCTTAGGGTGTTTGTCAAACATCTTGAACGCAAAGCAACTGATTTTCAAATGCCGCCTAGTGAATCTTTTGTCATCACTACGATGGGGCCGGACCGCAAAGGTTTGGTGGCAGGAATTACAGCCATTTTAGCGCGTTACGGGGTAAATGTTACGAACTTGCAGGCCGTTTTCAAAGGCGGCGAAAAACCAGACGACAATGTCATGATTTATGAAGTTGATATCCCTAATGACATCGATCATCAGCGTTTCCGCGGCGACCTGCGCCAAAAAGCGCAAGAGCTGGATTTAGATCTGACGCTGCAGCACAAGCGAATTTTCGAAGAAATCAATCGTCTGTAGAAATACGGCTCCTGATGATGTACAGGTTGGCCAAAATTGCCGGTCATAGCTTATTTAGGTGAGGAAACCATATGCTTAGTCAGAGTGAGATTATCAGCGTATTGCAGATGTTGAAAAATGAGAATCTGGATGTACGCACGGTAACCTTAGGCATCAATCTATTTGATTGCGTTAGCCAGCAACTGGATAATTTTAAAGCCAACATTCACAATAAAATCAAATCGCTAGCCTCCAATTTGGTCAACATGTGTGATCAGGTTGGCGAAAAATACGGGATACCCGTTGTCAACAAGCGAATTGCGGTTAGCCCGATTGCAGCAGTGGGTGCGCCTTTTGATGCAAGTCAATTAGTGGCGGTAGCTCATACATTAGATACAGTGGCCAAAGAGGTTAATGTCGATTTTATCGGTGGATTTTCAGCATTGGTTGAAAAAGGTGTCGCGCGTGGTGATCAGGCGCTGATTGAAAGCATTCCCCATGCATTGGCGGAGACAGAACGGGTGTGTGCCTCTGTAAATGTCGCTTCTACGGCTGCCGGCATCAACATGGATGCGGTCCTAATGATGGGACAAACTATCAAACAAGCGGCAGAATTGACAGGCGCAGATGATGGTATTGCATGTGCAAAGTTGTGTGTATTTGCCAATATCCCCCAAGATATTCCGTTTATGGCTGGTGCCTACCTTGGCATTGGCGAACCGGATGCGGTCATCAACATTGGCGTAAGTGGCCCAGGGGTTGTAAAAAAAGCGATCGACAGGGCTATCAAAACCGAAGACGGTATTGATTTACGGCGTGTATCTGAAATTATCAAGCGGACTGCTTACAAAGTAACCCGCGTGGGAGAACTCATCGGCCGGGAAGTTGCTGACAATTTGAATATCCGTTTCGGGGTGGCGGACCTGTCGCTGGCACCCACACCCAATGTCGGCGATAGTGTCGGTGAAATATTTCAGAGTTTAGGGCTGACCAGTATCGGTGTGCCCGGCAGCACGGCAGCATTAGCCTTATTGAATAATGCCGTCAAGAAAGGTGGAGCATTTGCCAGTTCACATGTGGGAGGCTTAAGTGGTGCGTTTATTCCGGTCAGTGAAGACTTAAACATTTCCGATTCAGCCCAAAACGGCTTTTTATCGATTGAAAAATTGGAAGCGTTGACCAGCGTTTGTTCGGTCGGCTTGGACATGGTGGCCATACCCGGCAACACCTCAGTCGACACACTGGCAGCCATTATTGCTGATGAAATGGCAATTGGTGTCATTAACAAAAAAACCACGGCTACCCGCCTGATACCGGTACCCGGCAAAAAGGCCGGCGAAATGGCCTATTTCGGAGGCCTGCTCGGCAGAGCGACCATCATGCCAGTAATTAATGCTACCGGTGCCAATCAATTTGTCCGACTTGGCGGTCTCATACCGGCTCCCATTCAAAGCCTCACCAATTAAACCATGTACCATTCGCACTATTGAAAAAAATTTAGTAGATAGTTGTCAAAGAGGCATTATGATCATAATATTGTTAAAAAATCTTATTGTCTGAATTAGGGATATGTTATGAATGCAGCTGCCGCAAAAGCCGATGTTCTAAAAAAAATTACCCTTTCCTTGCAAGCCGGCGACGCTCCTGATTCAATGAATTTAATTGAAAAACCTCATCGTTTTGAGTTTATTTTTGGCATCGGAGGGCAAGGCATTACGCCATTTGAATACGAACTGGCCAACCGCATCGTTGGGGAAGAAGTTACATATCAAATCAAACGTGAACAAATGTCGGCAATGTTTCAGCATCTGCATATTCCTGCTTTGAATTTTCCGATTCACCCTGGCACTTTTTACCTTAGAGCCAAGATTGCCGAAATTCAGGAGGCAGAGCCACGCGAGGTTATACGGGCCATGGCTGTTTCGGCAAACTGCGGCGATGGCTGCTGTGGAGATCATTAAAACCGGCATCACAGCGCAGAATAGTTTTGCAGCTGGCAAAATCCCTGAACACTGCGGCCAATAATATTGATTTTCGACGCCCGCGCCGCTAATATCCTTTTCTTTTCATTCAATGCTGTTTAAATCCCTAATCATACAGTAGTTTCATACATTTGATGTAATCGTAGTAACATTTTATTTTTTTTCATCAAGGAGGATGAGAATGCCAGCTGGAGTGCAGCAAATTATAATGATGGCCTGTTTGGGCATCGTGGTCGGAATTGGGGCATCTTTCACAGGGCTTGGCGGTGGCTTTTTAATGGTGCCATTAATGCTATTTTTAGGCTACTCAGCTCAAAAGGCTGTCGGCACCTCATTTCTGGGTATCTTAATCATTTCAATTTCTGCATTGATTGCCCACAACAAACTGGCCAATATTGATTATCGCGCCGGCATTCTTCTGGGTATCGGTGGCATCGTCGGG
>JASJAZ010000009.1 GCA_030066785.1 Desulfobacterales bacterium
CTGTACAGCGGCACCGGCTGTCCTCCCAGTCTTTTTTTATACACTTCACGACCTTTCAAAAAATTGTACCGGTGCTGGCCTTTGGCAATACCATCTTTAATTGTCAGTACCTTAGTGAGCTGGCCCACACTAAGCGATTCGAAACGCTGATCGTAACCATTGTTGTACAGATAGGTTGTGCCTTGATACTCAAAACAAATAGCCGAAGCAGCGGCTGAGCCGGCAATCTGTAGAAAATGGAGACTTAAAAACCCTTCATGAGACATGGTTTGAGCCAGGCACCTGAAAAAATCGCGCATCGGCGCATTCATGAAAGCGCTTTTTTCCGGCCGATTGGATCTAAAAAGTGAAAAAAACATCTCCATTGCCGATGAAACATCGCCAGCAGTGTCAAAAGATTGAAAATCTATCGCTGCTGCTTCTTTTAGGCGGCGCAACTTACGGCGAACTTCGTGTCGCTGCTTACCATTTAAATGCAGTAGAAATTTTTCCCATGCATCTGGCAAATCCATCTCGTATAAAAAATCAACCTGCTCGATTATCACACCATTTGAATCGGCGGCTTTTTGCTTATTAAAGAATGATAATACCGCAGAATCAGGGCGCAACAATCCCAAATCCAGCTGACGGATGCCCTGGCACTTTAAATCGGCTAACAACACGGAAAAAAATGGATGTTCCTCACCCGTTTTGACAACAACATCCAAATAATCGCAAACATCGGTATTGCCGATTAAAAAGGCGGTTTGTTTGTCAATGCAAAGAGGCGCAATCCCAAGCAGGGTTTGATCACGATGCACGGCACAAATTAGGTCACCAAGATTGTCACCAAAACTTCGCCACCAGGCTTTGAGCCAGGGCGGTAATACAAACAGACAGTTCCAGTTCAACGGTGCCTTTTCCTGCCGCCAGGCAATTTCGAACGCATCCAGGCTCAATTGCGAGACAACACAATCACCGTATTTTCTTTTTCGATTAAGATCCCAATCCATGATGTTGGAATTATTCAGCATGCTGACAGACAATTTCCTTACAGCCGAACGGTTTGGCCCGTCTTGGCCGCCTGCGCCAGTCCATCCAGCACGATCAGATTGGCAATGCTATCTTCTACCGGCCACAACAGCGGTTTGCCGGTCAGGACACTATCGGCAAAATGCTCCACCATGAGTTGATATTCATCGGCCCCCGGGAGAGTGTATATTTGGCCGTCTTCCTCATCGCGTTCCCGCAAGGTAAAAACAGCCTCTTTTTCAAAGGGAATAAATGCGTTGTGGGGCAATTCGATCACTGCTCGGCTGCCGACCACCGTAAAGGTCTGCTGCAAAGCCGATATAAAACTAGCTTCAATCACGGCCAGGGCATCATCGGCAAATCGTAAAGTACCAATCATTTGCACATCAACACCCTGAGAATGGTATATCGCCTGGGCCTGCAAATGCGTAGGTTCCTGCCCCATTAACCAGCGCGCCACGCTGACGCCATAACACCCTACATCCAAAAGCGCACCGCCACTGGCTTCGGGTTTTAAACGGTAGTCGTTGCCACTCTGCAGTATCTCAGGGGCAGTGTGAAAACAAAAGGCTGAACGCATCAGCCGAACAGGCCCAATCGTGTCGTCAGCAATCATCTGTTTAATCTTTTGGCTACGCGGATGGAAACGATACATAAAAGCTTCCATGAGCAGCAAACCCTCATCAGCAGCAGCTCCGGCCATCTCACGGGTCTGAATCGCATTTCCGGCCAACGGTTTTTCACATAAAACGTGTTTGCCGGCCGCCAGTGCTTTTAACGTCCAGGGATGATGCAGATGGTTAGGCAACGGAATATAAACGGCATCGATGGTATCCTCATTCAGCAGCGCTTCGTATGAATCAAACAACTTACCGATACGATGATCATCGACTATCTTTTGGGCGTTTTCCGGGAAACGGGATGCCAGCGCTTGCACGGTCCCATTGTGCGAATTTTGAATTGCCGGGATCACACAGCGCCGGGCGATGGTGGCATTGCCCAAAATTCCCCATCGAAGCGTCTCAGTCATTAAGTATCTCCGCGGTTCCTCCCTTGGCCGCCGACCGCGCTGCCGCTTCCAAAATCGCCACTACTTTTATGGAGTCTTGCAGAGGGGCTGCCAGCGGTTCGCCAATTAGCAGATAATCAGCCAAATTGTGATGAAACGCAAAATCCTGTCGTGGTGGTAGCGCCGGTTTTTGGGAAATAATCTGCCCGGAAAATGATCGATATAAAAGGGTTAAATCGGGGGGTATTTCGGTGGCCGGTATATCATGGGGATGATAATATAGCACCGGATCGATTTCATAGAACGTTAGTAAACTTTCTTTCTCGGTGCTGACACATAAAACGTTGATATCAGAACGCGTTATCATATTGATGGTTTCCTATGATGTTAAGGTTGAATCCGATGCCAAATGCCATCGTACGCCGTCTCTTGTATCTTCCACTGCGATACCGGCCTGTATGAGGCAATCGCGTATGGCGTCCGCAGCTTGAAACTGTTTTGCATCGCGGAAAGATGACCGCAGCATCAACAATGCCTGTACCAGCGGCTCCAAGCATGCTTGACGGCTGGTCGGTAGAGTGGCCAGATGGGTCCCCAAGGCCACAATCAGTTCCCGCAGGGTATCACGCGCCTGTGAAATCACAGCTTCACTTTCAAGTGCTTGTTGCGCCTGCCAAATAATTCGATCAAATTCCAACAAGGCATTCGTAGCGGATTTGGGATCATGCTTTTCCAAACCTGCGTTAAAGGCACTTTCCAGACTATGGATACGATTCCAAAATGAATCGCCTTCGTCCGAAGATGATGTTTGCGCCATCGTCTCTGCGGCAATCACTTTCTGCCAGGCCTGAGTATCGTCTTGGCCCTGCAGGACCTGCAAAGGAGCGCAATCCCCCTTTTCAAAAATCCTTTCCTTGCCGCGGTGTCGTAAAACCGCACGACCAATACCTTTTATGGTGGCTTGACCCGTGTTGAAATCAATCTCACAGGCAGTATGCTCATCCAAACCGAAGACCATCACATCATCGGGCAAAAGCGCTTCAAGCTTCTGAAAACGGGGGGATCCTACGAAACAAAAGCGGGTGTCATGGTTACCGCCTTCAGCGTTGTTCCAATGCGGTATCACCACCAAGTTCATACCGAATTGTTGCAGCAAATCGATACCATCCATCCAGTAAAGATCACTGCCGACTTTGTATATTTCGTATACCGGCAGGGTGAAACGTCCAACAGTCAACGCTGCAGCGCTGGCAGCCACCAGGCAACCGCCGGCATTAACTCGGTCGGTTAATATTTCTGGAATAGACGTTTGCTGCCACTGGCCAACGGCATAGGTCGGGCTGCCGGGGCCGATGAGAATATAGTCGGCCTGTTTTAGCTGTTGAAGTGCCTGTTGGGCTTCGAACTGGGGAGTCGAGGTTGCGGATTTAAAAGAAGCTATGTTTAAAGGATGTTGAACCCGGCTGCGGAAATATTCGACGGCGTTGGCGGAAATCTGATCAACATTGAGCTGGAAACCAGCCGGGGTGTCCAAAAAAACAGCCCGGGCCGGAGCCGGTAAATCTGCCAACAGTTTTTTGTGGACCTCTACCATTGTGGCAGTTAGCTCACCGGAACCCATTAAAACAATTTTGCCACGAGGCGTAACCATGAAATCGCTGTATTCTGATGAATTCTTTTACAGTATTAATCTTCAAAAAAGTTTGACATGCACTATACTAAAAGCCGCCGAAGAGAATATATACGGGGGCATATTTCTTGTCTAAACAACGGTCTTTATACACTCATTATGGTTCAAGAAACAAGTATTGGCTGCTTTTAATAAACAGTCAACATAATACCTACTCAGGCCTTCGGCAACCGGAATGGTTGTTCAGGGGTAAAATACTCGATACGATCTCTATGATAAACAGTTACTCGGCCTTGCCCATAAACATGCCAAGCGCCATCGGGACCATGGTTGAGCATGCCGGTTGCCTCATCGATGCCCACCAGTACCATTTGCGGCCGCATTCGCGAAAGTTTAGAAATCCAGTCTTGGCCGAAACTGTTGAAATGAGGAATGATGCATGTTGCCCTGATAAGACCCAGGCCCTTTTCGAGTGCGCCTGTCTGCGGATCGTAGTAAAATTCGCAGAGTACCATGGCGCCGGCGCTGCTGCCCGCAATCACTGCGCCGCTGCGCCATGCTGTATACATGGCCTGCCACGCACGACTGCCTTTTAAAGAAAAAGCTAAGTGATGGGGAAAACCACCGAGCAGATATATCAAGCGCGCCTGACGACACTGCGTAACAATGGACTCTGTGTCAGCCGATTGGCGATCGATGAGTGGCAGTGCCAGCACATCAGTAGCACCCAACGATTTAAACCAGCGTAAGCCGTTTTCACCGGCACGCTGGTGATTGTTATCAGGCGCTGCGGCAGCCGGTATGATGCGCAGCGGTGCATCCAATCCACCGGCGCATATTATCGCCTTTAGATCCGGTATTTCCATAGCGCCGCCAAATTCGGCGCCACCCTCAAGAAGAATAAACCCCACGGATATCACTGCCCTAAAAATTAGTCGTGTCGATAATCAAACAACCAAATTGTTTTTGCTAACGAATAATGGCTCTATAACGAAACGCTAACACTTAGCTGCCATACAAACTCAATCTGTGCGACACAAACTGGATTGATCATGCATCGAAACCCATTTCTATGTTGATCTCATAGACTCGCGTTCACAACTGAATAGGCTTGCAATCATGAAAGCAATGCACATATTCAACATTGTTTTTTAGCTCGATGAAACTAATCCACATAGATCAATCTTATTCGAAACACTTTAGACACTGGTGCTGTACGAAGATTAAAACGAATGCTTACCAATTCAGAAATTGCTATTTTCTTTGAAAAGGTCGCTAACCTGCTTGAAATTGATGGTGCCAACCCATTTCGCATTCGCGCCTACCGGCTGGCCGCCGATACGATTAAAACCCTGGCCCATAGCGCAGCTGATATGGTCAATGACAATGAAAATATAACCCGCCTACCTGGTATCGGCAAGGATCTAGCCGGACAAATCAGTGAAATTGTCAAAACCGGTGCGCTATCCAGGTTGGAGACTTTAGAACAAAAATTTTCTCCGGAATTGCACCAGATTTTAAAGCTTCCGGGGCTTGGCCCCAAAAAAGTCAGAGTTCTTTATGAAAAATTAAATATCTGCACTCTGGGTGCCCTCCAGGAAGCCGCGGTCCAAGGCAAATTGCAAGCCCTTCCGGGGTTTGGTGCCAAAACCGAACAGCATATTTTACAAGAATTGACCCTGCGCAGCCAAGGCAAAGCCCGCGTTTCATGGGCGGCAGCCGAGCCGATCGTAAAGTCACTCATAACCTATCTTGAAACCGAAGCAAGTATCACTGAAATAGCCGTGGCCGGAAGTTTTCGGCGTCGCAAAGAAACAGTGGGAGATATCGATGTACTGGTTGCCGGCCAAAACCCGACAGCTGTCATAGCGCACTTTGTTGCGTTTTCCCCAGTTGAACGGGTACTGGCCCGCGGGCAAACCAAATCTTCGGTAGTATTGCAGTCCGGTCTCCAAATCGATCTACGCATCGTAGCCCGCGACAGTTTCGGTGCGGCGCTGCATTACTTTACCGGCTCCCAACGCCACAATATTGCTATTCGCAAACTGGCGCACAAAAAAGGTTTGCGAATTAATGAATACGGCGCCTTTAAAAACGGTCAGCCAATTGCCGGTCGACACGAAAAAGACATTTACGCTGCTCTGGATATGGCTTTCATTGAACCGGAATTGCGGGAAGATCGCGGCGAAATAAAAGCTGCATTAGCCAAACGCCTACCGGAGTTAATCAACCCCCAAGACATCTGCGGTGATTTGCACTGCCACACAATAGACAGCGATGGTTTCAATACCATTGAAGAAATGGTTCGGGCCGCAAAGAAAAAAAAATACCAATATCTGGCTGTTTCCAATCACACATGGGGCCATCCGTATGTGCATGGATTGGATCCTGAAGAGACCTTAACACTCATCAAAAAAATTGATCAGATTAACCAAAAATTAGACGGCCTGACGCTTCTAAAGTCAATGGAAGTCGATATTCTGGAAGATGGGTCACTTGATTTGCCGGAGCAAGTTCTCAAGGCACTTGATTTTACCGTATGCTCCATCCACGCGGAGCTTAATTTGGACCGCACAAAGCAGACCGAACGTATTATTCGCGCCATGGACAACCCTTACTTTACAATACTGGGGCATCCCTCCGGTCAACTGATCAACCAGAAAGCGGGTGACAAAGTTGATATGCCGCGAATAATTGAAGCCGCTCGCCAAAGAGGCTGTTTTCTGGAGTTAAACGCCAATCCGGACCGCCTGGATTTAAATGACACCTATTGCCGCATTGCCAAAGAAAACAAAGTCCTTATTGCCATATCAACCGATGCCCATCGTATCGGCCAATTAGATTATATGCGCCTGGGCGTCGGGCAGGCGCGGCGAGGCTGGTTGGAAGCCAATGATGTCCTCAATACGCGTAGTTTGGAACAATTAAAAAGATTATTTAATCGCGGATCTCAGCAGATGTAAGCATTCACTGATTTTTTTTCAGCTCATCAACGGTGTCAAGATCGCAAACATCAAACATGGCGCCGCATCCGCCGCAGATCATCTCACATTCATCAGCCTTGCGCGTTCGTCTGCGTTTCAATGCCTGTTTGCATTCCGGACATTTTAGATTTTGATCATCAATCGCAGCATCGGATTTATCTACCATCTTTTTCGTTCCTCCTTATGAAAAATATGTATTGGTACAAACGCCATTATATTTTTAACGCGTTCGCGACCATAGTTAAATCATCGCTAAATGCTGCATGGCAGTGGATAACCATGCGCATATCCCTGAAATATATTACCAAAATATCTAGTGCAACGGCCACAGGCCGAAAAATCACTTCTCGCGATAGAAGACGGATATGGTTAGGTTGCGCTCCACTCTTTTTTCACCAACGCAATCCATCGATTCAGACTGCAGCATATTAACGATTTCGATATCGGGTTTTGCCTGTAGCCATGCGTTTATCTGCAATTCATTGGGTATATTAATATTTTGGGTGCAGTGTGAAAATATCTTGACCTTCAATGGACGCATACAACCTCCTATCCATTTGCTGCGGCATCGATCAGATAGCAATTAAGATGAACATCACCATCGCTTACCTACGCTGACGATCCACCACGTCTTTCCTACCAATCGCCTTCAGGGTGCCTCGATACGATAAGTGTGGGTGACCTCTCCGTTGACCGATGCAATCCCCCCACAGTATTTAGTGGTCGACAACTCAATGGCGCGCTCGACATCTGCCGATTTAATATCATTGCCATGCACCACATATTCTAATTTAATGCTGGTAAATCGTTTGGGATGACCCTCGGCTCGTTCTCCGGTGATGTTAACCCGAAAGTTGGTAACGTCCGCCCGCTTTTTTTTCAAAATAGAAATGACATCCATGGCTGTGCAGCCGGCAACGCCCATCAGCAGCATTTCCATTGGGCTGGCGCCACTGCCGCTCTCGGGATTATCCAGGATGACAGCAGGCCCATCCGTCGGACGTCCAACAAATTGTAGTCCTTGGGTCCAAGTCAGTTCAGCTTCCATGGTCATAAGCTTCCTCCTCAGTAGAAAATAAGTATCTCTCTGAAACCCTGGTTATAAAACAGAATGTTCTTTGGTGGCATATTGCATCAGATTTGGATTACTCTGAGAGATTAAATACAGCTTCGCAAAAATCAATTGTTTAAACAATGGTGTTTTTAAACATGTGTTCAATGAAAAATCCGGCACTTCAGCGTACGGTATTCATTGGTATAATGGGAAAATGGGACGGGATACAGGCAACCGATTTAACAGTTGAACATCAGCAGGTAACTTTATTTTGAACACGCCGCCCGCTAGTGGCCTTTTTTCTTTTTGAGTTTATCAATCCGAGTGGAAATCTTACGTGCTTTTTGGATGTATTGATTCACCTGTTTGTAATCGGGATCCAGTGCCTTAACGGCCTGCCACTCTTTGAGGGCCGCTTGTGGTTTTTGCTCTTCAAAAAGCTGAATCCCGCGGGTATACAACATTTCTTTGAATGAGGTCTCACATTGATTGATGGTGTCTACGCATTTTGAACAGAGCTTGCGGTAACTGATACATTCCTGAAATCGGGTTTTGGATCGGCGGTACTGCTTCTTTTGCGCCAATATTTGGGCATTTTGATACAGTGCTTCACAGAGATACTGCAACGTCTGATCATCCTCAGGATCAACATTCAATACTTTCCGAAATTCGAAAACAGCATCTTCATATTTATTTTCGCGCATTAGATCGAGCCCGGCATCCCGGTAATTGGTCATTTGGGATTCAACCGTTTCGGTTGGGCTTTGGGGTTCAATCCGTGAATGCGCCACCCATCGCTTTTCCCACATACTGGCCGTAGCGGCTTTGCCGCCCAATTCAGGAAAGGGGATTCTCAATTGTTGACCGGGCCGAATGCTGGTAGAATCTGCCAGGTTATTGAAATGTGCGATCCGGATATGCTTTTTAAGATCACCATAATAGGTTTTGGCGATGGTGGCCAGTGTTTCGCCCGACTCTACGGTATGCAGGGCAAAACGGGTGGAACGCCGTTTACTGCTGCGTCGAAGCTGTTTCAAGGCGCCATTATGCTTTGGCCATAGTTTAAGCGCCATCAAAAATTCCATTTGGCCATTGCGATACTTGCCCTGGGCATATAGTTTAAGCCCGTTTTTATAGTGCACATCCGATTTCTTGCGCATAGTTGACTCCACGCGACGCAAACTTTGCACGGCTTCTGGATCTTTGGGCACAACTGTTAGCGCTAATTTGTACTGCCGTGCGGCGGAGGTCAGATCATCCTTCTTTTCATAGGTCTGTCCTTTTTTAATAAACTGCTGCCTAAGCTTGGCGGCTTCGGCCTTTATTTTGGCTTTGATTTCGACATCGGTCGGCTTGTTCGCAGCAGCTGCCAATGAATACGCCCAAAAGAACATCAACAAAACGGCACTGGCTATTCTGATGGTGTAGGTCATCATATCACTTCAGCCTCATCTCTTGTGTGGTTGCAATACGACTGGTAAAATACTTGATATCTTCCCCCAAAACCTGATTGCGCCTTAATACCAATAAATCTGCAAAAAACGGATTTTCTCCGGTTTCAACCGTTAGACCCAATTTATAGTTTGCTTTTTTTACGAGATTCAGCACCTGCATATTATAAGTACTGTAGGGAAACGCTATAAACTGCGTGTTTTGTTTCATTTCCCGATCAATTATTTTCTTAGATTCAAAAATCTCTTTCCTGACACGGGCACGATACTTTTGGTCGGTTTCCCCTTTGCGTTTTAAGGTCAGATCGGGGTGCGACAACGTATGTGAGCCGATCTCAAATCCTTGTGCCTTTAACTCGCGCAATTGTTGCCAGGTCATTGAATTGGATGAAGCCCCCACGAAATCAGTGTAGATAAACAGCGTGGCCGTGAACCCATGTTTTTTTAGGATCGGAACCGCGATGTCGTAGACCGACTTATAACCGTCATCAATGGTAATAACGATGGCATTGCGCGGCAGGGCCCGTTTATATTCTAGAAAGCCGACCAACTCCTTAAGGCTGATCACACGGTAGTTCTTTTTCTTCAGATATTGCATTTGGGCTTTAAACGCTTTTTCCGTAACGCAGAGGGCATCTTTGCAGCGCTCGGCAAATCGATGGTAGCAAAGAATCGGCACCACCTGGTAGCTGTCTTCGTACAGACCGGCTTTATTTTCCGATTTCAAGGGTATGATGATGCTTTTATCGGGGCTGAATTTCACTTTGGGATTGGCATCCTCGATGATCCAGGCTTTGCGCGCATCACCCAAAAACTTTTTGGCCACGCTCTCAGGCGTATCGCCGCTTTGCAATCGATAAAGGACATAATCATTTGATTTAAAGCTCTCCCAATGCGGTGCGGCACAAGACATTAACAAGCCGCCGATAAAAATCAAAACGATTGCATGGCGAAGATATTTTGCATCAAAACAGCACATGGTGTATCCCCCGATTTTAGTTGCCAAACTCAACCTATTAACATTTATGTGCCAACAATTATGAAGGTTCTTGGATTTTAATCACCATTAAGGTTACATCATCCGGCAGTTCGACGTTTTCGCGAAACCGGTTAAGCTCTGCGAGAATGTTGCCCAAAATGTCCTGGGCAGCAGCCCTCTGATATTTTTGGATGATATCCATCACGGGTTGTTTGCCAAATGCTTTGCCCTCCCAATTCAGTGTATCCCACACCCCATCGGTGCTGATGACAATTATTTGACCCGCTTTTAATCCCTTTTTCGTATTTTCTTCATACTGCCAATCCTCAACCACACCCAGCGGAACACCGGGGCCCTTCATAAAATCAAAGGCATCCGTTTCAGGATCATAAAAAATCGCCGGATCATGTCCCGCCCGCACCCAGTTAATACTACTTTGCTCCAGATTCAGGGTAGCATAAAAAAGGGTCATAAACGTGTTGGATTCATGTACATCATGGTGAAAGACACGATTGATGTCTGTGACAATTCGGGCGATGCTGCCCCCGTCCCGCGAGCGTTGCCGAATAAAGGCCCGTGCCGTGGCCATCAGCAATGCGGATGGAATACCATGACCGGTGATATCGCCAACGACAAAGCCAATCTGGCCGTTATCCCCTATTTTTAAAAAATCATAATAATCCCCACCCGTTTCATCGCAGTAAATGCTGCGCCCGGCAATATCCAGACCATTTATTTGGGGTACTTTCTGGGGCAAAAGGCTATGCTGGACCTCCATGGCCAGTTCCAGGGATTGGCGCATTTGGTCGCGCTCTTTTAGACCCTGTGACATCTGGTTAAAGGCCCTGCCCAAATCGCCGAGCTCATCATTGCGGTTTATCTGAACCTGATGCTCGAAATCTCCGGATCTAATGGCCTGGGTGCCGTCCTTTAATCGGCGAATCGGAATGGAAAAATAAAAGCCCAAACCCAAACTCAAAATCGCGCCGATCAGGATAATCACACCGGTTAGAATGAAAATAAACTGTTTGGCGTTGCGAATATTTTGATAAATCTTTGAAGGTGAAATCACCAGAGCGACACTCCCCACCGGGATTTCCTGGTAGGTTATGATCTTTTCGAACATGAGAAAATCATCGCCGTTCTCAGCAAATATGCCTACCTGAACATCATCACGCGCCTGGAGCTTACGCACCATTTTCGGTCGCGAGAAAATGGTATTGACCTTGTTGATGTCATTGTGCGCTTTAATGACATTTTTGGAGTCAGCGATTAAAGCATCGGTCACTTGGGCATCCGCCGCCAAGTCTTTAACCAGCTGAAATAAAACAAGATCTTCCTCCGTCAACAACTTATCGGCAGCATTTTCCGCAGCAATTCGCACCATGCTGTCGCCCAGAACCACCAATTGATCGAAATAATCTTGTCGCTGTTTTTCCAGGATGAAGATACTAATCGTCGTAATGACCACAACAATCAGAAGGGTGGCGAGTGAAATGAATTTAATAAATATGGGGATCTTGAAAAATTTACGCCGCTCGCGGCCGGTTCTGCGCTCAGGGCCTTGGGGTCTGCCGACATCGCGTACCCTGCGATCGCGTCCGTTGCGTCTTTCGCTTTTCTGCTGAGACTGTTTCACACGGGCATCATCGGTCATCAAGGAGATCCTTTAAACTGAACAGCCAATTGATCACATACCACTCAGCGCCAACGCGTAGGTGTGCAAGCCTTGAAAAATTTCCCATCCCTGCCCAACACAGTTACCGGAAATGCACTGATAAGCGAATAAAATTCAGCGAGCAAACACGCACCAATCAAAAAGCCCCTCGTTTTAACGGTAAATAGAGAGGCATTGTCATCATTTTCATCAGGTCATCGCAATTGGGCATAAAAAGAGAGATCATATGCTATGAGTATAAACCAAAATGGACCCCGATAGTCAAGGAAAGCCTTGCCCGCCGCCAATTAAAAAAGAATTCATTTATGAAACCCATCATTACAATGCGAAAACGCGTCTATACACATCTGAAAAACTCGAACTTTTCTCCTCTGCCATTGCGACCACCAGTTAATAAGCCCGACGAAACTGCCTTACATTACCTTGACGCCGTCATCCCCTTCACTTCGTTATTAAGTTTGATTACCCTGTTTTGCCACGGCATCTGGTCAGCGCAATACATTGAGATCCGTTGATTCGTTGGCTCAATGCACCAGTAGAAAGGCATAACGATTCATGGTCTGGGAATAATCGGTGCGGACTTCAACAGGAAAACCAAAGCGGCGGACCGTGGAATACACATCCACGGCCATCGCTTCCGGTGCCGGACGTGCCATGCGCGGTTGGCTGCACTGATTCCGGACGCCGGCGCATTCATTACAGATGCAGCAGCTGTCCATGAACAGCAAAAAGGCGCGTTCAAAGCCAGACAGAAACACTGCTCTTTCCAGTTTGAGTAATTCCATATTGACCTTGCGCGACCATTTGTGGCGATCTTCGGGCTTACCGACCTTTTTGGCAAATCGAAAAATAACCGCGTCGGAATATTCTTGAAAGAATCGTTCGCATTCCGCCACCGTGGGCGTGTTTGGTGGGCAGCAGGCATTGTGGCCGAACTCCCCACAACCAAACATACACTTGGTGCGCACCCATTGCGACACGATGATTTGATGGGGATCAATCCATTTGAAGTCCGAGTAATCAAAAGATTTAATCAGGTCAGTTACTTTTTCACGATGATTCATGTGTGTTTCCATCCCATGATGATTTGATATAATGCGATAGATTGAAATTACAGGGTACCGCTTGCGTGTTTTGCTAAATACCAGTCAATTAGTCGCCTGGCAATACTTTGCGGTGGGGGTATTTGGGGAAGATTAGCGGGGGTAAACCAATCGGCGTCAACGATTTCCTTGGGATCGACTTTGATATCGCCATCGGCATACTCAGCGGTAAATCCAATCATCAAAGAATTGGGAAAGGGCCAGGGCTGGCTGCCGAAATAGTGAATGTTGTCCACCCCAATACCGACCTCTTCACGCACCTCCCGCTTAAGGCATTCTTCCAATGTCTCGCCCGGTTCCACAAATCCGGCCAAAACACTGTAAAAACTGGCGGGAAACCGCTGCGCCCGGGCCAGCAGGATTTTAGCATCTTTCAATACCGCCACAATGATTGCCGGCGACATCCGCGGATAAACAACCAAATCACAGTGCGCACAGATCTTGGCACGCTCGTCTGACTTATCCCTGATGGACCGGCCACATTGTCCGCAGAACTGATGGGTTAAATGCCAGTTAGCGATCTGCTTGGCGCGCCCGGCCACTCCCAGCAAGCCATCATCCATTACACTAAACAGGGAGCGTAAACTATGCCAGGCAAATCCATTTACGGATTGCCTGTCGACGGTCATTTCAGCTGCAAAACAGGCGCGGCGATCCAACTTGCCGATGTATTGGCGCCAATCAACATTTAATTGTGCATTTTCAATATCGGCCGTGACCGGAAGTTGCACGCTGCCATCAGACCTTGGCTTTACCAATAGTCTATGATTGTAAAAAACAAACCAGATATCAGAATCTGTTTGCCGGACGGCGGGATCGTATGCCGATTTAAAAATCATTTAATGTAAAACCAGAATGATAGACTGTCTGTAACTGCAAAATAAATAATCCGTCAGCATATTTGAGCACATCCATAGCTGCTTAAATTATTCTCAAATCAATCATGTGCCAATATTTAAATTCAGCGATTTGGCAACACCCGCTAACGTTCATAACAAGCCAAAATGTCGCCAAAATATAAGGTATGATAGTCCTTTTCCGGATAAATCGCGGCATCGCAGCCTATATCTAAAAAATGGGGGTCCATGGCCGATTTGTATATAATGTTACATTCAACATGCAAACCGGCAATGTCTAAAATCGGCGATGTCACTTTTTGAGCGTCAAACGGCACCAGGCTGCATTCCTTGAATTTATCGACATCCCGGCCCGATTTGGTACCGCAATACATGACCTGTGCATGCATATTGCCGGAAGGAATTGATACCGTAAAATCAGTGGCTTTTTCTATAATGCCAAAGGTGTGGCGCGAATCACGCACTGCGATCATAAAAATTGGTTTACGCCAGCAATAACCGATGGTGGCCCACCCAATGGCCATGGTATTGAGCGAATTGCCCGCCTTAACCGTTAAAAACGCCCCTTTCTTGATCTGTTGCATAGCTTTCTCGGCCACTGCTAGATAATCGACGGCCTGCATATAAATCCCTCCTTACATCACGAAACCGTTTTGCCAGAATGTTTTGTATTAGTCATCAAAATGTACTGTCTGTGTCTTTAGGGTGACAGCCTCGGTATCTGTTAACCGTTTAATTAATCCCAGGGTTTTGGGCAGTTCATAGGCAAAATAATAACAAAATGTTTGCCATTTGCCCTGGAAAAAAGCCGCTTCCGCCCCCATCGGCGACTTGGCCAAAGCCTGCTGTATGACGATGGCCTGCTTTAACCATTGCCACGCGATGGTAATAATACCAAACAATTCCAAATACAAGGTTGCATCAGCTAAAAATGCCACCGGACCCTTTTTCTGAGCAATACCGATCAGGTGCAGGGTGACGTCCTGCAGGGCGTTCAGCGCCTCATCTAATTGCCCTGCATATTTTGCCAAATCCGTATTCTTTTTAGCCGCCTCGATGGTTTGGCCGACTTCGGCCATGTAAAAATGCATGGCAAGGCCTTCATGCTGGATCACCTTGCGGCCCAAGAGATCCATTCCCTGGATGCCGGTGGTGCCCTCGTGTATGGGATGTATACGGATATCACGCAAATATTGACCGGCGGGAAAATCATCACAGTAACCATAACCGCCAAAGCACTGCATGGCCTGGCTGGTGCTCAAAATGCCCATTTCAGAGGGATATGTTTTGGCCACTGGGGTAAGCAAATCCAGCAACAGCGCATATTTGCGTTGCGCCTCTTCGGATGATACGGCTTGCAGGTCGGTATAATAGCAGCATTGTAACACCAGCGCCAAAGAGCCTTCGATCACGGATCTTTGAAATAGCAGCATGCGTTTAACATCGGCATGTTCGATAATGGGGATCTGTGGCTGGGTGGGATCTTTTTGTCCCAGTGGACGCCCCTGGGTTCGCATCCGGCAATAATCCAAAGCGGCATAATAGGCCGCCGAGGCGATGGCCGTCGCCCCTAATCCGACCTCAATGCGCGCTTCGTTCATCATTTGAAACATATAACGCAGTCCCTGATGCGGTTCGCCCACCAAATAACCATGGCAGTTATTCTTTTCACCAATGCTTAATTCAGTGATCGGTGTGCCGCGATATCCCAATTTGTGATAGATCTGACTGACGGTAATGTCGTTGGCTTCCAGTTGGCCTCCTGGGCCAATCCGCTTTTTGGGTACCACAAACAAAGAAATCCCTTTGACGCCCGGTGGCGCACCCGCAATTCGTGCCAACATCAGATGCACCACGTTATCAACCCCATCATGGTCACCGGCGGAAATAAAAATCTTTTGCCCCCGCAGGCGGAAATGTCCTTCATCATCGGGCTCGGCCACAGTCATAATGTCGGCCAGCGAACTGCCGGCTTGCGGTTCGGTCAAAGCCATGGTTCCCTGCCATTTCCCCCCAAGCATTTGGGGTACAAACGCTTGAATCAATTCCGGGCTGCCGAAGGAGGTAATTAAATGGGCGGCACCCGCCGATAGGACCGGATAAACACTGGCGGAGTAATTCGCAGCGGCAAATATGAACCGACACAGGCCGTTTACCGAATGGGGCAATTGTTCCCCGTCTAATTCAAGTGGAAAGCCAGCGGCGATCCAGCCGCCATTGCCAAATTCCTGCATAAAACTGCGAATGGCCGGATAGGCCTTGACTTGCCCTGCTTCCAGTTGCGGGGTTTGACGATCCATTTCCTCATAGGCCGGCCGCAGTAGCTTTTCAGCCAGCTTCAAGCCGGCATCCAGCACCATATCAAACACATTGCGGTTGTGCATGGCATAGGCCGGATATTGTGTCAGGACCGTGGCATCGAAGACCTCGTACAACAGAAATTTCAAATTGCGTTTGCTGACAAATTTAGCCGCCATATCGCCTCCCCAGGATTAATGCTGAACGGAGTTTTCATAATTGTGGCGCAAAGGATTTATTGAACAAATGCGAGGCTGATCCATGGAACATACGTGATGATGGCCAGTGCCACAAGCAAAATAGCAATGAACGGCAACGACGCCCAGTAAAGCCGCAACACCGGTTTTTCAAAGCGGATACTGGCAATAAACAGGTTGATACCCAGCGGGGGGATCGAGGCACCGATTTCCAGGTTGGTTAAAAAAATGATTCCCAAGTGAATGGGATGAATACCGTAGGCCTGAGCAATGGGTGCCAGAAGCGGCACCACCACAACCAGTGCCGAAAAAATGCCCATGGTGCATCCTACGGCCAAAAGGAAACAGTTGAGAATGATCAGAAACAAATAACGGTTGGTAATGTGGCTTTTGAAAAATTCAAGCAGCTGCATGGGAATCTGTTCGTCGATCAGGTAGTTGGTCAGGCCCATGGCCGCACCCAAAATAACCAAAACCGTGCCCACCAAAATCATGCTTTTTTTTACGATAGCCGATAGCTCCCGCAATTTTATATCCCGGTAGATCAGGATCTCAATAATCAATACATATACGGCCGTAATAGCGGCCGCTTCACTGACCGCAAAATAGCCGCTGTAAATACCGCCCAGTACGATAAGCGGTAGGGGGAGCTCCCAGAAAGCCTCTTTAAGAGCACTGATCACCTTACTGAATTTAAAGCGCGTGCGGGGTACGCGATGATGGGTGGCGCGTTGTATACTAAAAATTGCCAGCAGCATCACCAGTAAGATTCCGGGCAATATGCCGGCAATAAAGAGATGGTCGATGCGCACTTTGGCCACGATGGCATAGATGATCAGGGGGAGACTGGGCGGAAACAATAGTCCCAAAGTACCGGAAGTGGTCAACAAACCGAGTGAAAAGGGTTCCGGGTAGCGGCTGCGCAACATGGCCGGCAGCAGAATCCCGCCCAGGGCAATGATGGTTAGGCCGGTGGCGCCTGTTAGGGCCGTAAATACCGCGCAGGTTATCAGGGCAATGATCGAGAGACCACCGGGCAGCCATCCGCACAGCGCATCTGAAACCCGAATCAGTCGGCGCGGCGCCCCGCTTTCGGAAAGCAAGTAACCGGCAAAAGTAAACAACGGGATAGCCACTAAAACAGGCGTGGTTGCCAGGCGGTGCATCTCGATGATGATCGCTGACAGATCGATTTGAGCATGAAAAAATAAAAAAAGCGCCAGAGCCGCAATAATGATAAAAACCGGCACGCCGAGAACCAGTAATACAAGAAGAACAATGAGAGCAAGCAGAGGGCTCATGGTTAGTTTGAGACGCTTGAATTATTATCAGTGTCAGATATCAACATCATTTTTTGGATCGCTTGCAGGCTAAAACGCAAGGCCATCAATCCAAAGGCTGCGGGAAGCACCACCTGCAAGCAAAAAACCGGAATTTCAAAAAATGTCTTGGTACCCAACGCCGCTTCAAAACGTAAAAAGTTAACCGCGGCGTAGGCTAAAACCCCGCAAATAAAAGCCGAAAAAGTATCGGCAAAACAGCGGACAATGGCTTGAGCCTTGGCGGGCAGCCAGCGTGTCACCACATCGATCGTGATATGTTTTTTTTCGCGAGTTGCCAAAGCGGCACCGATAAAGGCCAGCCATAACACCAGGTAGCGTACCATTGCATCGCTCCAGGAAAACCCGGTGGCCCAAAAATTGCGCAGCACGATTTGAAGAAAAGCCAGTACAATCATCGCGCCTAATAAAAGATTCAGCAGCCAGCGTTCCGCTCGGCTGATGGCGGTGTCTAATCGCATCCAAACCCTCATGGCTTTACAGACCTCCGATATGTCTCCAGGTGGGTGTTTACCATTTTCAGGGTTTCGTCAGAAAAACTGGTTTGGCCCAAACTGTAAACCGCCCGGTCGGAAAGCTCTTTAAATTTGGCAATTTCCTCAGCCGGCGATGTCAGTATTTGGACACCGTGCTTGGCCATCACCTGCATGGCATCCCGGTTCTCGGTTCGAATCGTACGTTTTAAGTTCATCATATGGTTGGCAAAGCTTTCCAGCAAAATCTCGCGATGGTCTGCCGGGATTCGCTCAAACAATTTTTTTTGAATGACCAGACCGCCGGCAAGATAATTCAGGGGCACATCGTTAAGATATTTGACCTTGGTAAACCATTGCAGCGATACCGCCCCCGCCGGTGGGGCGTATACGACTTCCACCAATCCGGTCTGCAGCCCCACCATGACATCTGGCACTGACAGTGGAATGGCCGCCACCCCGGCTGCATTAAAAATGGCTTCAGCCATGGGCGCGTCTTCCCAGGTCCAAACCTTGGCCTTCTGCAACTGCGTCAGGGTTGTTACCGGTGTGGTCGACATTAAATGGACAAATCCACCCTCGGACCAGCCGATCAGTACATAACCACTGCGCTCAAACCCCTGGTGGAAAAAATCATCCAATTTTTCCACAACGTAATCGACTTCGGCATAGTCGTTAAACAGGAAAGGTATTTGAAAAACTTCGATTTCTTTGAAAAGGGCCGATAATCCCGAAGATGAAAGCACCGCGCCATGAATCTGGCCGATCATCATTTTGCGCAGCATATCTTTTTCATCACCCATGACACCGCCGGAATAAATTCGAAAACGCACCCCGTTGGCGGTTTTCTGTTTGACCTCTTGATTAACGGCATTGAAAACCTGCACCCAAGTGCTTGTTTCCGGTGCGATGGTGGCAATTTTAATTCGTGTTCCGGCACCCAGGCATGTGGTGGCAGGAAACAGCCAAACCACTAAAAGCGCTACCCGTACAGTTGCGATCACCTGCTTTTTTCTTGGCATAGTGTGGCTCCTAATCGAAAAAGTCATCGGCCGCTTCCAACATAGTTTGGGCCTTTTTATGGGCTACCGTATTGAGCAATGTTAGTTCCGGGACAATATCAGCCGGTGTGTCCAAGGCCTGATTCAAGATAGAAGTGTAAAGCTGCTTATCAAAGGTTTTGCGGGCATAATAATCGGCATAGTAAATGCGGGCCATCAAAAACTTATCTTCACCGATATTAATCGCCTGTAAAAAATGCTGGCGGGCCAATTTCAGATTACCACCGGCCATTGGCGGACGGGAAGCATACCAGATGCCCATAAACAGGTGCGGGCCCCCATAATAAAATGTCTCATCCAATTCCAGAACCCGTTGCATCATTAGCTCCACACGGGGCAGCTCGGCCACGGCGGCCATGGAGCGCAGGTTCTTGCCGATCCAGTTGCCCCAATTGGCGGCGGCCCAGAATAAATAGGGCACATCCCCATGATCCATCTGCTCCAAATGTTTTTTAAAATCATTCAGAGCGATTTGGCGGGGCTGTTGAAATCCTCTTAACACCAAGGCTCTCAATGCGTAATCCATGGCACGCCCATACAGCATGGCCGCATAATCTGCGTTCGAGTCATCAATGAAGGCCGATGCAAAGGATGCATACCCCTGGGCCGCTGCCAGCAAGAGGCGCTCATTGTCGGGCCAGGCCTCAACCATTCCGTCCATTAGCATAAGGTAAGCCGGCATACCTTCGCGAATCACACGCAGATCGGACTGCTTGTAGGAAGATCGGGCAACGTCTTCCAAAAGCTGGGCAGTTGCGCCCACCGTCAATTTTTTGTTGGAAGCGCAAGAACTAAGAAATGCAATGAGAAAAACAATTAAGGCGATCCTGTTCCGATTGGCCATCCACATCATCATCACACCCCCGTTTGGTTGTAGTGGGTTGTTATACGGTTGGTGGAAAGGATCTATTTACAACTAATCAAAAAGCTCAAAAAGGGTCAAGAATAAGCCTCAAAACAAACATTTTAGAACCATAGAATTATATAAAAATCTGTTTTAAGCGCTGCAATTCGGTCTCGGCATCTTCTAGCAATTCCGCCATGATATCTGGCAGCGGTTTAACATCAGATACCAACCCAACCGACTGACCCGCCATTAACGATCCTTTGGTGACATCACCGTCAATGACGGCATCTTTCAAGGCGCCCACCCAAAACCGTTCGACGGCAAACTGGGCTTCTTTGCGGTTCATCAAATCATGATCCAGTTTGTGTAATAACTCCAATTGCAGTTTGCTAAACTCGATGCTGCCTTCATTTTTAAGGGCTCTGACAGGGATAACCGGCAAGCGGCCGTCAAACTGAGGTGTAGCCATGGCATCTTTGGCTTTCGCCTTTTTAAATACCTCTTTAAATTTAGGATGGGCCGCACATTCTTCCGACATGACAAAACGGGTGCCCATTTGAATACCCGCCGCACCCATCATCATCAAATGGGCCATCATGCGGCCGGTGGCAATACCGCCGGCAATGAATATCGGCACACTGTCTACCTTGAATAAAATCTGCTGAATTAATACCGATAACGCCACGGGACCAATATGGCCTCCGGCTTCCGAACCCTCCAACATTAAAGCATCGGCGCCACGATCTATCAGGATAAGGGCTAATGGGCCCGTAGATGCAAAACAGATCACTTTAGCGCCGGCATCTCTGGCCTGCTGAATTTCTGATTTGCGCGGAATGCCCCCGGCAAACGCCACAAATTTGCACCCCATATTGCAAACGAGTGCCAAATGGTCTTTGTAAGCCGGAGCCAGTGTAATAATATTAACGCCAAACGGATGGGTGCTTAACTGACGGGTCTGGTTGATCTGTTCCTGCAGCAGATTCACCGGCATATTTCCGGCCGCCAAAAGGCCGAATCCGCCGGCATTGCCCATGGCACTTACCAGTTGGGGGTCGCTGACCCAGGTCATGGCGCCACACATGATCGGGTATTGACAGCCAAGAAAATCACGGCCTTTTCCAAAAAACCTATCGAGCAACATATCTTTTTTCCCCTATTTGAGATTTTAAAGGATAAAAAGGTTTCGTGGATTTTCTTATTTAAAAATATAACATATTTTCAGATGGTTATATATAAACTAAGTAATAAGTGAGATTAATCGTATTGCAATGCATTCTATACTGTAATCCGTCTTCTTCTGGATGCCGTTACAAGGTGCAAATTGATGCCGGTAATATCCAAAAAATTATCTAAGTGCCTGTAAACTAATCGATAATATTGACAAATGATAAGTATCTAATACGCCGTGAACGGAATTTAGCGGCCGGGAACGATGATGCGCGAGTCTTCTTTTTCCTTTATTTTTTGAGCCTCTTCCATCAATTGATCCATCGCTTTTTCAAGGGCCTCCGGAAAGCGTTTAAACGCCTGTTGCAGATCTTTGGCGGGAATGACGGCTTGAATGGGCACTGGTCCATTAGGGGTCATGAGGTTGGTTTGACCGACAAAAACCGTTTTACGGCTTTTATCCACCGATCCGTCAGGGCTTACCGGGATCAAGCGCCGGATGGTGGCCACTTTAAGGTCGGTGAATGACTCTTCGCGGTAAAGATTTTTGCGATCGACTTTAAGATCCAGGGCCTGGTTATTGGCATCAGCCATCACTATCTGCCTCCTTTAAGCGTAAACCGTAATCGAATATGAATCGTCAAACACGGTATCAAATCGATTTGTGGAAGGCAAATGAATTAAAGTTTTGGAAGCGATGCGTCGAGTAACTATCTATAGGATAAAAAATAAAGGATACGAAATCATGGAACCGTTAAAAGTCAATCAAACCGTCAACAACAAGGAGATTCTCTCCAAACTGTTAAACAGTGTTGCTGTGAAATGCGACTGCCGCGTCAAATACAATCTTGAAAACGATGCCATCGTATTTTCAGGCGATGAAATCTATAAACGCCACATCGTCGAAGAGACCGTGCGTTTTTTCAATCACGATGGTTAAATCTTTCTTTTTTGTGCCGCGCAAACAATGATAATCGGCGCTTTTTCAATGCGCCCTTAACTACTACCAATACGAATTCGTTAAATTCCTCACTGGTGATCACCCGAGCTTGCCTGCGGCGCGCATACCCACCGCGGGCAAATCTCGCCTATGTTCCCTTCTAATTTACCAAAGGTTTTTATATAACATCATTTGAAAAAAAAGCTGCCAGCATTACCTTTATTTGCAAATTAATCGATTCGTTTGTAATAGACCGAATAAGGCCCTGCGCCTAAAATCGGTTACAACCTTGATTTGGGAATAATGCCGTGGATGGTGAGAAAAACATTAAAGGAATTCCCTGCCGGGTGATTATCCGTTATACGCTATTGCAGATCCCGTCGCTCATCATCCTCATCGCGGTGCTACTGCTTGTGCGACACTGGTTTAGGTTCCCCGATGCGCTGATCTGGATCCTGGCCGGCTTGTGGGCGATAAAAGATGTGGTTTTATTTCCATTTGTATGGCGGTCATATGATCAAAACTTGAAAAATGACCGTTTTTCCATGATTGGTAAAAAGGCCATTGTGACCCAGGCCTTGAACCCGTCAGGTCATGTACGGCTGGGGCTGGAACGTTGGCGGGCCGAGGTTTCCGAAACCAATAGTCCGGTCCCCAAAGGACAAACGGTACGAATTTTACGCGTCCAAGGACTTAAATTGCATGTTGAACCGGAAAAATGACCAATATTTAAGGACTTGTTTTACGGGTCATAAATATCTACTATGGACGATACAAAGTCGGGTAAAACCCCGTCAAGATAAATCTTTTTTATTTTTGCGGAAAGGTCTTTAAAATGGATGACTGGGAAAAAAACATTGTCTGTGCCGGAAAATGTGAACATTGTGACTCGCTGCTAGATCCGAAACAGAAACGCATCTTATCAGTCTATGACCATAAAGTGATCTGTATGGTTTGTAAAAAAATTGAAGAACAAAAATCCGATTATGAAGATGTTTCCAAAGCAATGATTGCTGACTGCATCAAAAAAACCGATCGACCCTACGGTAATCCGGGAGGATTCTGCTTTCATCACTTTTGTCCGTACAAATGCTGATCTCAACGGTTTGGAAACTCAATAACGCTTCAATCAATTATTTTTGCGTAATTTTCTAATTCAATATTTTTTGCTATATTGCGGCTTGGTCTGCTGGCCCTGTTAAACGCTGATTTTCTGGGGTAGCAGATGCCATCATTTTGCTGACTGTGGAGTGCTCGCATGCCGGTCATCAGTTTACAGAACACATTATTGAAAATCCGGGCTTTGCTGCTGCTTATTGGGCTGATAGGTCTTCTGGCGGCTCCCCTGCCGGCATTGGCGCAACGTACCAGAGCAGCTGTCTGGGCCGGCAAATTCTATCCGGCCAATACTTCCGACCTGCAGCATATGATTGCAGATCTCACCCGCCAAGCCCAAAAAACCGGTTTCATGCCGCCACCCCAAAAAAAGTTAAAAGCGCTGATTTTGCCGCACGCCGGCTACATTTATTCAGGATTGACCGCTGCCCATGCTTCGCTGGTACTGAAACCCCGCCAATATAAAAAAATAATCCTGGTGGCACCGGATCATCGGATCGGTTTCCGCAACGGTGTTATTAGTGATGTCGATTATTATGAAACGCCTCTGGGAAAATTAAAATTACATCCGGACGCATCCGGCTTGCGACTGCAGTCACATCTTTTCCAAACCAGTCCGGCTTCCGATCGTGAGGAGCACTCTCTGGAAGTGATATTACCTTTTCTGCAAACTTACCTGCAGGATTTTGAACTTGTACCCATCGTTTTGGGCCCTGCTTATATTCCAAGCATTGCCCAGGCCCTCGATAATGTGCGCGATAAAGATACCCTGCTGGTCGTCAGTTCAGATCTTTCCCATTACCTTGCATATGACGAAGCGGTGGCCAAAGACCAGGAAACCATAGATCTAATTTTAAATTTGAAATCACAGCAGCTGATCCAGCGCAAAAATACCGCCTGTGGCAGATTTCCAATCCTGATGGTCATGGAAATGGCCCGCCGCCACAACTGGCAGCCGGTAAAGTTGCACTATAGCAATAGCGGTGATACCGCTGGTGATCGCCAACGGGTAGTAGGATACACAACCATAGCGTTTTACGGCAAATCCGAGGACGACCGGGCAGGGTTGGACACCTCGGAACTGACCCGAATCGAAGGACAAATTTTGGTGCGTCTGGCGCGACAAACGCTGATCAACCATTTTTTCCCTGAAGCCCCTTTGCATGAAATCACCGCATCCGATCTGCAAAACAACTGTTTCCAACAATTTAACGGCACCTTTGTGACCATCAAAAAAAACGGCCGCTTACGCGGTTGCATCGGCAACATCATGCCGCAGCAATCGATTCCAGACGGCATCCGCCAAAACGCCATCCAGGCGGCCATCCATGATTCGCGCTTCCCGCCGCTGCGCGCCGAGGAGTTAGACCAGGTGCACATCAGCATCAGCATCCTCAGCCAACCCCAAGCGCTGCCATATATTAACGGTCAAGACCTGCTGGCTAAGCTACGCCCGCATGTGGACGGTGTTATTCTTCGCAAAGGCAATGCCGGAGCAACCTTTCTACCGCAAGTCTGGGAACAGCTTCCCGATAAGTCCGCATTTTTAAGTGCGTTGTGTCGCAAAGCCGGCTTACCGCCCAGTGCCTGGCAGGAAACACCCTTGGAGGTTTTCACATACCAGGCCCAATACTTTGATGAAAAAAATTGAGCGTGCGATACTGCAGGTGGTTGCGGCCACGGGAATTTCATCCGTGGTGGTGCAACTGATCACCATTCGCGAATTTCTGGCCCAATTTCAGGGCAACGAATTTATCATTGCGCTGATTCTGTTCTGCTGGCTCACGCTAGGCGGCATCGGCACGTTGCTCGCGCGGCAGGTGGCGCAACGGATGCGGGCGTCAGTGAATGCCTTGGGCATTTTATCGTTTTTGCTGGCAACCCTGGCGCCTGTTCAAATCCTGGCCATACGGTTTCTACGCGATTTTTTCTTCATTCACGGAACTTCCGTTGGATTTTATCAAACCTTGGCCTATATCGGCCTGCTGATCACACCCTACTGCCTGCTGCTTGGCTATGTGCTGCCCTACAGTTTATTTGTGCTGCGCCACGAAATTCCGGATTATCCCGGTGCGCGCATCTACATTACCGACAACCTGGGTGATGTCACCGGTGGTGCCCTGTTTGCATTTATCCTGGTTTTCTGGGCCACGCCTTTACAGGCGGTTTTGATTGCCAATATCCCCTTGATGGTCGCCACTTATTTACTGTATATGCCGCGACCCACACCAGGGGCCATCATTTTGGCGGTTGCTGCCACCGGCGCCATGGCTTTTGGAATTGTTTGGGAAAAACAGTCCCTGGTACCTTCCGAGGGTCGCTTGGTTCATTACCAGGAATCACGCTATGGGCGCATCAGCGTGCACCAGGACCAGGAGCAATATACCCTCTTTAAAGACAATCTACCGGTATTTAGCAGCCAAAATATCGCCGCCGCCGAAGAGGCCATCCACTACCCGCTGTCGCAACTGCTAAAGGCCCGCCGCACATTACTTATTTCCGGCGAGGGCGGTATCATGGCCGAAATTGAAAAATACCATCCGGAAACCGTCGATTATGTTGAACTGGATCCCAAAATTGCCGCTGTCCAGTTTCAGTTCAATTTGATGCAACCGATTGACGGATTAAATGTCATTCATGAGGATGGCCGTGCGCATCTCAAACAAACCACAGCCAGATATGATGCCATCATTTTGAATCTGCCCGAACCGGACACGTTTCAAGTCAACCGATTTTACACCGATCAATTTTTCAGGCTGGCCCAAACGCATCTGAACCCCGAAGGAATTCTCAGCTTTAGCATGCAGGGTTTTGATAACTATCTAGCGGAAGCCCAACGCCAAAAATTATCGTCGCTGCATAACACCGCCGCCAGGCATTTTAAACACATCCTGCTTCTGCCGGGACAACGCATTTTCTTTTTATGCCGCAACGCCCCCATTGATTGGGATATCCCCGCCCTTTTGGAGCACCGAAATATTCACACGCGCTACATTCGTGGCTATTATTACGGCAACGTCACGCGGGAGCGGGTGGATCAACTTAACGCGTTAATGGACCCCCAGGCACCGATCAATCGTGATGAATCACCGCGCTTGATTAAAATTATGTTCTCGCAGTGGTTTGACAAATTTGCCACCTCTCCGGTTGCATTTATGCTGGTCATTGCCACGGTGAGCCTGGTGTATGTCGCCCGCATGACCCGGGCCGAATATGTGCTGTTTTCCACCGGTTTTATGACCATGGGCAGCGAAATTTTAGTCATCTTTGCGTTTCAGATCTTTTTCGGTTATATTTACTTTCAAATCGGTTTGATCGTAACCGTATTTCTGGCCGGGTTGCTGCCCGGTGCCTGGATTGGCCAAAAACAGATTCGACACCTTAAGGCTACATTGATAACCGCCGACGGCATTCTCATCAGCCTAACCGCTGTTTTAATAATAATGGTCATGACCTTGGGGGATCGCCTGCCGGCACCCTCGTATCTAATTTTCGGGTTTCTGGTGTCACTTGCCTGTGGTTTTCAATTTCCAGTGGCCTTGCAGTTGGAAGGAGCTGGTGCCGGTGCCGTAACCCGCACGTTTTCAGCCGATCTTATCGGTGCCGCTGGCGGTACGCTGATCACCAGTGTGGTTCTGATTCCGCACTTGGGAATATTGTGGGCGGCCGCGGCTTTGATTGCTTTAAAACTTTCCAGTCTTGTGATTCTGGGGGGTGGCCATGCTGACAATGAATCGTAGAGATTTTATATACCGTAGCGCAGCCTTCCTGTGCTGCACGGCTTTGTGCCTACCGGACAATCTGGCAGCCAAATCGGGCCCGATATCAGGGCCTTCAGACATTCGTGGCAAAGTTTTCAAGGGCGGGGCGCCCGCAACCCTGTGGAAATGGTCCCACGAAGGATTCATGTATAAAAAACTGCAGGACCAGAAAGTCGTCTGCCTTATTTGTCCCAATCGTTGTATTTTGGCCCCGGGGGATCGCAGCGCCTGCCGATCCAAAGTGAATATGGACGGCACCCTTTACAGCCTGGCCTATGGCAATCCGTGCGCCATCCACAACGACCCGGTGGAAAAAAAGCCGCTGTTTCATTTCATACCCCGCTCCCGTGCCTTTTCAATTGCCACAACCGGCTGTAACTTACGCTGTCTGAATTGCCAAAACTGGGAAATCTCGCAGGCCAAACCGGAGGAAGTCCGAAATTTTGAGCTTTTCCCCCCGGATGTCATCAAAGCCGCCCGACGCTCAGAGGCCGTATCGATTGCCTACACTTACTCCGAAGCCATCACCTATTTTGAATACATGATTGATACGGCGCGCCAGGCCAGGGCCGCCCAGATTAACAATTTGCTTATCTCCAATGGCTACATCAACCGCAAGCCGCTTTTGGAATTGTGCCAGGTTTTGGATGCCGCTAACATCAATTTGAAATCTTTTCAGGATGATATTTATCGCAAATTGAACGGCGGCCGGTTAACGCCGGTGCTCAATACGCTTAAAACCCTGCATGCCCAGGGCGTGCATTTTGAGATTACCACCCTTGCGGTTCCCGGATATGTGGATGACGATGAGATGATCAAACAGATGTGCCAGTGGATATTAACAAACCTGGGACCCGACTACCCCTTGCATTTTAGCCGTTTTTTCCCACGTTACAAACTTAACCGCTTACCGCCAACACCCGTATCGACCTTGACCAAGCTTCGCGAACTAGCCCTGCAGGAAGGTATCCGTTATGTTTATGTAGGCAACGTGCCCACCCATGAAGGCAACAACACATATTGTCATGCCTGCGGTAAACTGCTTGTGGAACGCATGGGTTATTACATTCCGACCTACAATATGGACGGCAATCACTGCAAATTCTGCCGGCAGCGCATCCCCGGCCGCTGGACAGCTTGACAAACCGGCCATGACCACATTTCTCATTATTCTGGGTTTGTTAATCGCCCTCATCGGCGTGATGGGCACTTTGCTGCCGGTACTTCCCGGAGTGGTATTCAGCTACCTTGCCTTGATTGTGCTTTCCTTGGCCAAAGACTGGCAGGCATTCAGCCCTGCCTTTCTGTTGGTCTGCGCCGGTGCTCTGGCACTGGTCATGGTGCTGGATTATGTGTTTCCATTGCTGAGTGCCAAAAAATACGGCGCCTCCAAATGGGGTATGTGGGGGTGCGTGGCGGGCTCCATACTAGGTATTTTTTTTATTCCCCCTTGGGGTATCATTGTGGGTGCATTTGTCGGTGCTTTTGTTGGTGAGCTGATCAGTGGGAAACGCGGTGGCAAAGCGCTGCGAGTGGGGTGGGGTATTTTTGTCGGCAACTTAATGAGTTTTGGCCTGAAGATAATCTACGCCGTCACAATGCTGTTTTTTTACGTCAAAGCCTTGTTTCAATGAGTACCTATTCTTCCTTTGCCGATTTGCAAGCGAATGCAACGCTTGACCGCGATTACCGTATCCGATTCCGGATCACATCCCCGGATCTTGCGATAATGGCCATACACGGCGGCGGCATTGAACCAGGCACGACTGAAATCGCCGAAGCCGTTGCCGGCCAAGACTACTCCTTTTATACCTTCAGTGGCCTTATGTCCCACGGCAATGCGTCCCTGCATATTACCAGTCACCAGTTTGACGAGCCGCACGCCATGCAGATTACCAAACAAACAAATACCATCTTAGCTATTCACGGCTGTGATGGTGAGGAGGCGGCTGTGTATTTAGGTGGGCACAACTTGCTGTTAAAGCAAATGATTGGTGACCGTTTAGCTCGCAACCGAATTAGAATTTTGGAATCTGGCCGGTTTCCAGGTGTTCATCCGCAAAATATCTGCAATCGCTGTCTAGCCGGTCAGGGGGTGCAACTGGAGCTAACCGCCGGTTTGCGTCGCCAACTGTTTGGCAACCTGACTCGTCTACAGCGCACTGCATCTAACATTTCCTTGACTCGTTTTACATGGGAATTACGAAAAGCGCTGGATGATTATGTGCAAACCGTCTCCAACGCGTTTGTTGTTGATAGCGCTTCTTCTTAAACGCTCCTCCGAATCGGCACCACGACAAAAGATACTCAATGGGGTTTGATGCTGATGTTATAAATCATATTAGGCCGGCGTGGGCTCAGCGGCACACGATTCGGCCCGCGCTTTGATTTCGTGCATCAGTCTTTGGGTCAGCCGATGCAATCTTCTGGGAATTAAAATCAACTTGCTTGCCCACATGAGTGGCCCGCTGAATTCCTCCGAACTGGTCAAAATCACCCGATCCCCCTTTTGGCGAAAGATAAAACTATGGCGCGCATAAACCCCAAAACGTTTACCTTCCCAGATGACCTCATCTTGCGGTTCGCATTTGGTAATCGTCGGCACCACTTTGATGGGAAGGTAATAGGGTCGCATTTCAAAAGAAAAGGTGCAGCCGTTTTGCATGGCTTCGCCATCTAAGATGCAGCAGCTTTCGCAGACTGTATTCCAGTTTTTCCAATCTTCCATGGCGGCAAACACCCGCCAAACCACTGGTAAAGGGGCATTAATTTCGATATCTTCATGAATGATCATCTATGTTGGCTCCTTTTAAATCTTTAGGATTCATCACCATAACCTTACGCTGCTTGTGGCATGGCGTTAAGTTCTGCAACAACCTCCGGAACACCCGCACGGAAGGTTGGATAACGCAGGGAAATGCCCAGATCCTTCCGAACCAGTCCGGGTTTCACGGCTGTGCGGCAGTTAAAGGTCCGAACCGCGCCTGCTGTTTCAATCCCCGGAAGCGGTCGAAACCTTTGAAGGGGAATCAATACAGCCGCCATAAGCAATCCCACCCATTGCGGCACCACTAAAATCCTGGCACCGGGGACCAGGGTTTTAACAAGTGCTGTGAACGCCCGCCAAGTGGTTGGTTCATCATCTCCCATGGGCGTTATGCCGCTGTACTCTTGCTCGGCACAGGCAATCAATATACGGGCGGTGTCAAACAGATGCTGATGCGAGTAGATATTATTACCCCCGCCTGGTAACACGAGCAAACCACTATTCAACTGACGAAAGTAAATAGCGTGCGATCCATACACATGCGGTAGGCGCAAAGCGCAAAATGTCATGCCGGCGGCTGCCGCCATTTCCGCCAACCGCTTTTCGGTGTCGATCTTAATGCGCCCGTAGTCGAGCACAGGATTGGTCGAGGTTTCGGCATCTACAGTTGAAGCAACATCGCCGTAAACAAGAATGCTGGAACTGTAAACGAACGCCTTCACGCCGGCATCGGCTGCTAATTCCATAAGCGTGGTCGAACCGTCTAGAATGCTCGGCTTAAGCGTTTGGTACGACTCGAAAGTGGCCCGGGCCGCCAGGTGTATGATGCAGTCAACATCCTTGACCGCCGGTTTCAAGCTTTGCGGGTCCTCCAAATCACCGAACACATAATCCGCATCAAATGCTTTATTGGCCAAATGCTTTTGGGGCTCATAGATAAAGAGCCGTGGTCGATAGCCGCCCTCGGATAACTGCCGGGCGACCTCGCCACCAATATAACCGGAAGCGCCGGTAACCAGAATTTTTGGTTTGTTCAACCCCGAAAACCTTTCAAATTTAAAAATCAATTTTTCAAACATATCTATTAATCATTTGATGAGACCCCGTCAAACAGCCATAGGGTTTTAAGATTAGCAAGATCTTAGATATCGTCATCGAGCTGTCAAGCTTCTGGCGTAAGGGGATTGTTTTGTTTTTTTAAATTCACCGCCTTGTCTCCGCGGGTCCATTCCGCCCGGCATCTCAGCGGAAAGCTCGACAAATGCTGAATGAGATATATTTTATCATTTGAATTTACGCTCCAAACAGCCTGCTGTATGTTCTGATACCTTACATAAATACAACCGCGGGCTGGATAAAAAAGAACAGCAAATGTCTAATATATCGACACAACAAGTTACTATCGGGTTTGCAATTCACCGACCGGAAATGGTGCCGTTAACCGCTAAATTGATGCAAAGCCATGAACTGATTATTTTGGAGGAACCGCCGGCACCGGGATTTTCAAAGATGCTCAAGAATGAGCTTGCAATTGATGAATATTTAATGGAAGTGGATGTTGAATTTCCAGAATTTAGCCGCGGCATGTGCGCTCTTTTGCAAGCGCTTCAAAAATCCGGCAAAATCATACTACAGGTCGAGCCGTATTTAGAATATCTTTTAGAAATCCATGATTTTTTCGCCCGGGGCCACAGTCCAGATGAGATAAAGCAGAATACCGTGCAGCACCAGGTGTATCTGGCCGAACGCCACGCCACCAGTGCCCTTTTGGATTACTATCGAACCGTTATGGGGCCTTCATTTGAGCTTGCCATTAAGGCCATTAAGCGCTTTGCCCGTTTGGATGCCGCCCGATTTAGGTTGCGTGACGCCCTAAGGGTTGAGGCGATAGTTTCACAGCTAAAATCATATAGCGCTGCTTATATCGAAGCCGGCACGATCCACTATACTTTGTTGCCATTGCTGCGACGACGGTTGCCCCAAAAGGTAACAGTGAAACCAGTTTTTCTGGCCCATGAAGCTTTGAAATCGATGGATCAAACCGGTCACCTTTACGGCCCCGGGGATCGGTTAACGCTTTTGTACATATTTCATCCAAACCATTCGGATGAATTACTGGAAGATATACTGGCCGCCCGGTCATTGGTTTACTCGAAATTGATCGCCAAGGAAGAATTTTCAACTGATTTGAAAAATTATCCGCATGTACGCGATGAGTTCTATACCATCAAAGTAGTAGAGCAGCTTGAATTAGAAGATTGCCGTCGCCTGTTTCCGCTAATTCGAACCCTAAAAACAGATGCCGCGTACGATCTGGTCAATGACTATTTAGGGCAAAGGCGGCGGCTGGCGCCGGCCGAAAGCTATCGGCAACCGCCGCAGAGTGTGGACGCATCCATCGCCCCATGATTCCGGCGCAGAGCCGCAAGCATTGACCGTCAAGGTTAAACCGCTTTGAGCGTTTGTTCATTTACATAAATCAATGGAACGCAAATAATAAAATGAAACCGATACCATTTAATTCGCAAAAAGATATGGCGCCCATACCATTTGATGCCCACATTTGCCGGTTGGCCGGTGAGATGAAAGATTTTGGATTGCCGTGGCAGCCGCACGTGGGATGTTTTGTGTGGGACCCGGAAGGTTATATCGAGGCTGATTCGCCTTTTCCTGATCGGGTTTACTTCATTCTAAGCATGCCACGCTTTCTGCAAATATTTGGCAATGTGGAGCAAATGGTTGCCAAACTGGTCTGGTTGCCGACCTGGCACCAAGCACGATTGCTG
Source organism: Desulfobacterales bacterium (assembly GCA_030066785.1). Taxonomy (GTDB): domain Bacteria; phylum Desulfobacterota; class Desulfobacteria; order Desulfobacterales; family JASJAZ01; genus JASJAZ01. The sequence goes on from JASJAZ010000009.1 coordinate 32,513, forward strand.
TGTGACAGGCTGGGTGTCGGGCAAAAAGATGTTTCAAATATTTTCGAATCCAAACCATCACTTTCCGCAGGGCAAGAACTTCAGTCGATCTACAAACTCATCGTTAGCGCCCTGCAAAAATAAGCTCTATTTCAGCAAACCAAGGAGACTGTATGATGCAGCAAAAAAACGTCATTGTTATCGGCGGTAGTTCCGGCATCGGTTTAGATATTACCAAAAAACTAATTGATTCAGGGGCAAATGTTAAAATGTTTTCACGCACGCTGGATCCATCCCACGCCTTGCCGGCAGGCACCCATCTACCATTGGATATCACCTCAGAAGACATTTCCAAAGAAGATATCTACGACCCGTTGCAGGGATTGGTCTACTGTCCGGGAAGTATTAAACTGCGACCGTTTCATCGTCTTTCCAAAGACGATTTCCTATCTGATTTTGAAATTAATTTATTCGGTGCCATCAAAGCCATTCAAGCCTGTTTGCCGGCCTTGAAAAAATCGAAAAACGGTGCTTCAATTGTTTTATTCAGCACCGTGGCTGTGCAGACCGGTATGCCCTTTCACGCATCGATTGCCAGCGCCAAAGGCGCCATAGAAGGTTTGACCCGTTCACTGGCGGCAGAACTGGCACCACGGGTGCGCGTCAATGCCATCGCACCGTCACTAACCGATACACCTTTGGCGCAACAATTGTTATCAGATGATAACAAGCGCAAAGCGGCTGCTGAACGGCACCCCTTAAAAACAATCGGAAATCCTGCAGATATCGCGCATGCCGCTATCTTTTTGCTCAGCGACCAGGCTGCCTGGGTTTCCGGTCAAATCCTGCCGGTGGATGGTGGCATGGGTTCGATCAGGACCTTTAAATAGATGAGCCGTCGGGGAGTTTCGAGCATCAAGGCTTGTCATTCCGGACTTGATCCGGAGTCTAATTCTTTTTAAGAGGCCATCTCTGAATGCCGGCCTGCGCCGGCATGACGAAAGCAACACTCCGACCCCTGAAATAAATCGAAATTTCCTGTTTTAATGAATCTCCCGCACTTCTATTTTGCCTGCTGGGGAACTTTCTGTACCTTGCTGAGATCGTAGCCCTGCGCCTGGATAAACTCCAATATCCGCTGGTAGTCCTCTTCGGGAATGGAAGATTTGCGGGCCATGATCCAAACATAATCTCTTTTGGTGCGGCCGATAACGGTTTGCGAATAATCATCGGCAAGATAGATGATACGATACTCGAGTTTAAAGGGCCAGAGCCAAGAAAACCGCATCCCCCAAACAGCATTCGATTGTTTATCCCGGATAAATCCCCGTGGATGATAGACTTTCTGCGGCCCATCGAATCCGCCTTTATTAAAGGTAAAGGTTGTGTCGATGGTGCCATCCTCGGCCAGGCGATAGGTTTCAACCGCATTATAAGCTTCTTTTTCGATAAACGTGGGGATATTGGCAATTACATACCAGTCGCCCATGAAACGTTCGATATCAACCGAATCCACCGTATGGATCGGCGGGTTGCTCGCACACCCAGGAATTGTCAGGATGAACATGAGCATGGGAATCGCGCTAAAGATTCGTGCAGGCATCGACCGTTGCTCTGTTTCTGATCTGATCATTTTGTAACCTCTCTATTTGAAAATAACTCACGCAATCCTATCTAATTTTAAGGTTGTTTTTAGATAATGCATTACTATAAGCCTGATTTTAGATAAACAAAGTGCACCATGGCTCCGTACCGAAACTCTAGCGCGTGTTAAACGGCCCATCTCACATTTTTTTGGGCCTGTCTGAACTTAGGAAATGAAAGAAGCTGGGGAAAAAACTAAAATAAATTCTCGCGACGACCTAATACGCTTTTCGTTTCCTTGCGGTTTTATGAGTCGCATCAAGGCTTTGGGATTGAATTGTACCTTCATTGTTCTTTCTGTGCTAAAGAAATGCATTTTCAATTTGCACGCGATTTTAAAGGCGTCACTATCATACTATAGATATAACGAATTACTTTGATGCAACCAATAGAAACAGGACCTCGGTATTGTAACCCAAAAAATTGGAGTATACATCGTGGCCGAACATAAAACCCAAGAAACACCGGCCCTTTTTGTTGCCACGCTTTCCTCTTTTATGGGGCCGTTTATCATATCGTCGGTGAATGTGGCACTTCCTGCCATTCAGAGCGAGTTCTCAGCCGATGCAGTGGTGCTAAGCTGGGTTGCAACCGCCTTGCTGCTGGCAGTTGCTGTCTTTTTGATTCCCATGGGTAAAATCGGCGATATATTTGGTCGCAAAAAAGTCTTTACGTGGGGACTGGCCATCCATACCCTTGCTTCATTATTGGGGGCATTTTCCATATCCATGCCAATGCTGATTGCCGTAAGGGTTTTCCAGGGATTCGGAGCAGCCATGTTTGTCACCACTGGTATGGCTATTTTGACCTCCGTATTTCCCCCTAAGAGGCGGGGTCGTGCCATCGGGATCTATGTGGCCGCCGTTTATATCGGCTTGTCTGTGGGCCCGTTTTTCGGCGGCTTTTTGACCCAATACCTGGGGTGGCGCAGTATATTCGGCGTAGTTGTCCCATTGGGTGTGCTGTCGGTTGGGGTTACCCTTAAGTATTTGAAAGACGAATGGGCCGATGCCAGAGGTACAAAATTCGATATTGCCGGGAGTTTGCTGTACGCCGCCTCTGTTTTTCTGCTGGTGTACGGCGCTTCCCTGCTTCCGCAATGGCTGGCTTTGTATTTTATTCTGACCGGTGTCATTACGATGGCGATTTTTGTCCGGCTTGAGCTGTACACACCAAACCCGGTATTTGAAATACGTCTGTTCAGTGGTAATAAGTTATTTGCATTTTCATGCTTGGCCGCGCTGATTAACTATGCCGCCACTTTCGCCGTCACCTTTCTGCTTAGCCTTTATTTACAGTACATTAAAGGGTTCGATCCCCGGACGGCCGGCACCATCCTGGTTGCCCAACCAGTGGTCATGGCTGTTTTCTCTCCTCTGGCCGGCCGGCTCTCGGATCGGATCGAACCACGTTTTATCTCCTCGGCCGGCATGACACTCACCGCTTTGGGTCTGCTTCTTTTTTCACTGATCGGAACCGCAACCGGCATCATATTCATTATTGCAACATTGATGATGCTCGGTTTCGGCTTCGCCCTGTTTTCTTCACCAAATATGAATGCCATTATGGGGTCGGTGGATAAGAGATTTTTCGGCATTGCTTCGGGAACGGTCGCAACCATGCGGCTGTTGGGCCAGATGACCAGCATGGCCATCGCCATGGTAATTTTTGCGGTCTTGATCGGCCGGGAACAGATCATGCCCTCAAATTATGAATTGTTTCTGAAAAGTGTAAAGCTGTCATTCTTGATTTTTACGTTTCTGTGCGTGGCGGGAATCTTTTTTTCCATTACACGCGGGGAGTTGCGAACCAAAACCGAAAAGTAATTCAGATCCGTTGTCCTTTCCGACGGTGACGCTATCGACTATGATTGGCATTAATCGCCTACAATCGACCGTAGCCAAATCCAACCAGTTGATCCAGACAACGGGTGCGCAACACAAATGCAGCTGCCGGTCGATTTACAGTAGCCGGAATTATTATGAAAATCTGGTGACGAATTGATGGCAATCAGATGATTCAGAGGATATAAAGATTGGTATACGCGTGCCCGATCAAGAATATTTCCAAGTTGCCCGCAATGCCGAAGGCCAGCCATAATAATTATATTTTTTAATCGCTAGCTTCAAAATCACCTATGCGTCTCGCCAAATCTCTAATATGGTTAAATCGTCACTTGAAACTGAATCTTCCCGCCATTGATGCACTGAATGTAGAAGCCCTTGGCCCCAAGGTGGTCCTTTGGACGTTTTTATATAGTCAAGCAATCGTTGATTGCCAAAAAGTTCATTCCCGGCATTTTCCGCTTCAATAACGCCATCTGTAAAAAAAAGAATTGATTCGCCGGGAGATAAAAAAATTTCTGTTTTCTCGTACGTGGCATTGGGTGTAATTCCCAATGATATTCCATTTATCTGGGGTAGATCGCCCACGTCGTTTTCAATGATCCACACAGGCTGTAAATGCCCCCCCAGTGTGAGCTGCATTTTACCGTTGGAGGGCCAATAGCGCGCAATTACGATTGTGGCAAAAAATCCTTCTTCGGAAGTCAGGCTATGCAGGCTATGGTTTACGGCTTCAAGAAGTTTATCCACTTCAGATTGGTGCAATGCTTCGCTTCGTATTTTGGTTGATAATGCCGCCATGATCAAAGCCGCCGGAACGCCTTTATCAGAAACATCAGCAACATATGCCAATAGACTGTCATCCGGCAGAGGAATCATGTCGTATAAATCGCCACCGACATAGCCTGCAGGTAAAGATACGGCCCAGATATGATTTCCTGCCCCGAGTTCAGGTAGATCCGGCCAAAACAAAGATTGTATCTTCGTGGCGGTCTTGAGCTGAACTTTAAGCTGAACAGACTGATCAAGGACGGTGTCGTGCAGGGACTTGATGCGCAGCATCGACTTTACTCTGGCGACCAGCGCGGCATGATCCACGGGCTTGGTTAAGTATTCGTCAGCACCTGCTTCCAGACCGGCTACGATGTCTTTTGAATCCGTTCTGGCGGTTACCATGATAATCGGTATAAATGGCAGGGATTGATCTGCCCGGATGCGGCGACAGACCTCGATACCATCCATCTTGGGCATCATGATATCCAAGAGGATCAGATCCGGCTGCTTTGCAGTAGCCAAAACCAACCCAGCTTCACCGTCTGTCGCGGTGATAATATCATAACCGTTGGCTTCAAGGCGCATCTGAAAGATCTCCACATTGGCAGGGTTATCATCTACAATCAAGACGAGGGGTGGTGTTCGCATGGTGATACCCCCTTGGTTGAATTAATCTTGGGGTAAAAATTCACGGATTTTTGACAGGAGCATTCGTGGACTGAAGGGTTTGGATACGTATGCGTCGCAGCCTGCTTCAAACGCTTTGATATCATCGCCGCTCAGTGCATAAGAAGTAACTGCAATAATCGGTATTTTACTCAGGCCGGGTTTGGCTTTAATCCGCCGCGTGGCCTCATAACCATCGAGATCGGGCAGCTGAATGTCCATCAGGATCAGCTTTGGACAATGGGTCTCTGCTGCGGTCACGCCATCCTTGCCGGTTGTTGCTTCGATGGTCTCATAGCCGGCACTCGTGAGCAAATCTCGCATAATACGCCGGTTATCCTCCTGGTCTTCAACGACTAAAATCTTCTTGCTCATCTTTGCTTCCTTTATGCTTATGCTCGCAACGGTAGCGTAAACCTGAAATTTGATCCTTTCCCAGGGATTGACTCCACCCATATTTGGCCACCGTGCATTTCAACGATCCTTTTAGCAATGGAGAGGCCGAGACCGGTTCCACCCTTTTTCCTAGTGCTCGATCCGTCGGCTTGCTGGAATTCCTTGAAGATTTGCTTCTGATCAGCTGCCGAAATTCCAGGGCCGGTATCAATAACGGAGATTAAGAACGTCTCATCGGAAACACCCACCTCTACTTTCACCTCCCCTCTTTCAGTGAATTTGATTGCGTTTCCGACCAGATTTAATAGCACCTGTGCTATGCGTTGCTGGTCCCCCCTGCCTATTTTCAAATCAGCAGGGACGGTGACATTCAACTGAAGATTCTTTTCCGCAGCTAGGGCCTCAACCGAAGTGATGACCGTCTGAATCACATCCGCCATTGAATATTCATCAAGCGAAAGGACCAGTTGACCCGCTTCTATCTTTGAAAGATCCAGAACATCATTGATTAAGCTGAGCAGATGACGCCCATTTTTATCCAGTCGTTCAAGGACTTCCCGTATCTTTTCCGGCACTTCACCGTATATGTTGTCGAGTATCAGCTCCGTATAGCCCAATATGGCATTCAGAGGAGTCCGCAGTTCATGGCTCATGTTGGCCAGAAATTCAGACTTGTGCTTGTTGGCCGCCTCGGCGGCTTCCTTTTCGATTCTCAACCGGCTAGCCTGCTTTTTTTCGGTGATATCTTCAAGGATTCCTTCATAATAAAGGATTTCGCCGTTTTCATTCTTGATCACATTCCCGCTGATGGATACATCGATATTTTCTCCGTTTTTGCGCTGAAACTGAGTCTCAAATCTTTGAACCATGCCCTCTTCTTTTAAAAGGTGTCTTAATCGCTCCCTGTCAGCCGGATCTGCATAGAACTGCGAGCTGATATCTACTGTGCTTTCGATCATGGCTTCAGGTGATTCGTAGCCCATTATGTGTGCAAAAGCGGGATTAACGGTCAGCAGCCGGCCTTTGCTGTCCGGCGTTGATCGATATAGGCCGACGGTGGCGTTTTCAAAAATGCTTCGATATTTCTGCTCCGCTGCTATCAAGGCCACCTGGCCTTGATGCAGCTTTACAGACATTTCATTGAAAGCCTCACCCATTTTCCCGATTTCGTCCTTAAAGGGCAAATTGACGGTTTCACCTAAATGGCCCGCCTGTATTTGGTTGATGGCTTTGCGCAGCATGGAAACAGGTCGGATCACAAATCTGGCAAGCATGAAATTAAGAAGCGCGGATATAAGAAGCAGCGTCGTCAACAAAAGCGTCAGAAAAATGGCAATCGACCGATGCGTTTCTTTGGTGAGCTCCTCCAGGTCATAGTAAATCATGATAGTGCCGATTTTTTGACCGATAACTTCAATTGCGCGGGAAAAGATTCCCAATGATTTTCCCTGATAAGATCCGGTTTTAAATGAATAGGCGCTTCCGGCAGGACTTTTATCCTGTATCTTGATCTTTTCAGACAGCTCGATGTCGGTGGATATAAACAACGCGCCGTCAGGCAAATAGACGCTGGCGGCGGCGATGTCTTCGACATTCAAAATATCTTTAAGCGTTAATGCCAAAGCCCGCTTTTGTCCGGCAAACAGCTCGTTGGCGATATCATCCCTTTTATGCTGAAAAATAGTGTCCAGCAATAATTCGATCTTTCTCTCATGCGAGACATGGCGTTCGGTTTCAAAGGGGTAGAGAATCGCGCCGAAAATAATTGCAATAACGAGGCAGGTAATACATATGGCGACATTAATTTTGAATCGTAGCGTTCTGCTGTTCATTTTCATAACACGCGCCCGTCAAATATTTTCGATCTTATGGTTTGCTTTTTGGAAAGCCACATATCAAGGTTTTAAGGTTTTTAGATAATGCGGTTGCCCATTCCTGATTTCCATTAGCACGGCACTTTTAATCGGATCTCCGTCTGCATTGAAGCTGATGGCGCCTGTTACACCTTTAAAAGAACGGGTATTTGCGATGGCATCCCGAATGCTTTTGCGATCAAGGGACCCGGATCGTTTGATCGCATCGGCCAGAACCATCATGGCATCATAACCCAGCGCAATATTGTCATCCGGATCTTGTGAATTGATCTTATATTTCTTAATAAAAGCCTGGGACTGTTCGTTATCTAGCAAAACCGACCAGTGGGTGCTGTAATAGCCTCGCCGCAATTCAGAGCCGCCCTTTTTAAAAAAAACCGGCGTGCTCCACCCGTCACCCCCGATAAAAATGGAAGATGTGCCGGCATCCTGCGTTTTTTTGGCGATCAGACCACTCTCATCGTGGCCGGGAATAAAGATGACATCGGCATTGGCTTTCACAGCATTTTTAATTTCCTCGTCGAATAGGCGTTGTTTTAATTTATATTCCAGTTCCAGAAGAACCCGTCCGCCCATCTGTTCGAAATTTCTGCGAAATATTTCGGAAAGCTTAAGGCTGTAATCGCTTGTCACATCGACGAAAATTGCCGCTGTGCCGGCTTTAAGGTCATGCCTTGCAAATCTCGCGATCACCTCACCCTGAAAATCATCGGTGAAACAGATCCTGAAAATGTAATCCCCAATTTTGGTCACTTCCGGATTGGTAGACAAACTTGAAATCATCGGAATGCCGCTATTCTGGGCCACACGGGCGACTGCAATAGAATGCGAACTCCAGTCCGGTCCCACGATGGCCACGACCTTGGCTACAGCCGCCTGATTTGCTGCTAAAGTCGAACCGATGGGTGTGCTTTGGTTGTCGAACATGCGAAGATTGATTTTCTTGCCTGAAATTCCGCCCTGTTTGTTGAGCTCATCGACTGCGTAACGGACTCCCCGCAGGGCATACGCGTTGGCCTCGGCTGCCGCTCCCGTTAGGGCATAAATGGCGGCGATGTCAATTGCCTCCTCTGCGTGAACCGGCAATACCAATAAAAATATGGACAGCGAAAAAGGAATAAAGCTGCTTTTTTTCATAATTCCCCCAACATAATTAGCCGTTTTTTATTGATTTGAGCTTTGTCATCTATGGCTGGACGCTCTTAAAATACCTTGGCGCTTCTCGGCCTAATTTCATAATGACCACAGGCTTGTTCACCGGGTCACCATAATCGTTTAAGGTTATGGTTCCTGTAGCACCATGAAATCCGTGTGTTTCGGCCAATGCGTCACGTATTCGGTCGTGGTCAAAACTTCCAGCCCGACGAATCGCATCGGCCAAAAGAAGAAAAGCATCATAATTCAGTGGCGCGTTCATATGCGGAATTTTGCTCTTGTATTTCTGGTAGTATATGTTTTGCAGGTGAACACTCTGTGGAAAATCGACATCGGGATGCCAGTGCGCGGAATAGTAATTGCCCGCTATCGCATGTCCCCCAACATTATACATCAAGGCCCCTGCCCAGCCGTCAGCACCGAGAAAGGTCGTTTTTATGCCCATTGCAACAGCCTGTTTGATTAATAGGCCACAGTCTCTTGCATAGCCCGGAACATAGACGACATCCGGCGACAATGGTTTAACTTTTTCTAAAATAGCAGCAAAATCAACCGCTGTGTTGGCATAGCTTTCTTTCAAGACAACCTTGCCGCCCGCTTGCTGAAAGGCGTTGACAAAAAGCTCTGCCAGGGTCAGAGAAAATTCTTCATTAATTATTTCCAAAACAATTGCTGTTCTCGCTCCAAGTTCAGTATAAGCAAATTGAGCCATTGCCTGTGACTGGAAAGAATCAATAAAACAGGTCCGGAAAATGTAATTTCCAATACGCGTAACTTTGGGATTGGTTGAGGATCCGGTGATCATTGAAATCTTGGCTTGTTGAA
>JASJAZ010000010.1 GCA_030066785.1 Desulfobacterales bacterium
GAGAAAATGCTTCTGAATGCGGCTATCAACCCCTTTAGTAGGGAGACTTTTTCAGGGTGCGGTGTGATTTTAGCACGTTGAATCGCTTCGGCTTCAGCCTTTTGCTTTTGGGCGGCGGCGGCCAGGAGATTCTGCGCGGTTTTAATTTTACTATCAATATCTGGAAATCGCGGATCGATTTTTTTTATGGTGTGAAAAAGATACAGAGCGGGATTAAATAATCCTTTTTTTTCCAACGCAAGCGCAAAGCTAAATGCGAAATCGGTATTCTTCAATTCGATCGCATTTTTTTCTTCTAAAATAAAGTCGATCAATTCAACTGCCGCCCGGTCGGATTTAGCCACCCTCATACAATCACTGATCTCGGCCAGTAATTCTTTTTCATGCACTTTCTTTTGAAACAATTTAACGTATTCACTAATGGCCTCCTTAAAAAGTCCTAAATCTTTGAATGCGCGGGCAGATTGTAATACTTCCTGCCCTGTTTCGCTTTTGGACCATCCTTTGCGAACCAGCATAAGGTCACGGGGGGAAATAACTTGGCGAACATCCGTTTCCATTTCTTCGATTTCGCGATTCAGCCGTCTAATTTTTGCCTGAATCGAGTCGCGCGTGGCCGGATGCATTCCGGAAGCCACGTCAAGCATTTTGTCATATACGGCGATTGCTTCCTGATACAAACCATGGGAGCGATATAATTCCGCTTCCTTTTTCAACAGGGCAATCGTCATCTTGTTGGACATACGGTTACTCTTCGGGTGGCTGTTTAAGAATTAAATCGATGAGTTTCGATGGGTCCGGTGGCAATGCGTCTCCCGTTTGGTTTTTAACCGGCAACCCGTTTAGGCGCGCCTTCGACCCAAACGCATTGGTACTAAGTGGTTCAATTTTCTTTTCGCTTGCCATAAAAGGCGGTGGGTTGCCAATAGGCGCCTGGCGCAATGGTCGATCGGATTGATGCCAAGACTGGTCTTGCGTATTATCTGTCTGATGGTCAATTAGCCGTTTGCCCTCGGAAGGGGTATTCAGTTTTTCAGGTTCAGAAACATTTTCGGTTGCGTAGGGGACCATTTTGCTATTGGCGGGCACAATTGCTGCTGGTGTGTGGTTGTCCGTAGATCTTATACTGCTTAATAGTTTAAAGGGCTGTGCAAAAAAAAGATATGCGACTAGAATTAACAGTAACGGTATCAGCGCGTAAATGAACAATTTATATGCACTGCGTTTGCCGGAATCATTATCTGCATGGGTTTGCGGCATAACGGTATTTGTGGTTGGTAATGGTTGGGGCGTGTTCGAGGGTTTGTTTGCGATGTTTTTGGCGGTCGGCTCCGAATTGTTCACCACCGTTAACATGGGAATGCTAACTTCTTGCGCGCATTCGGCTATGATAGCTGCATTGATTTGGGGGGCTTCTTGAACGTAACCGGTCAGCAAGGCCAAATCGCATAAAATATTGATCCGGCGTGGATTGCCGTCTGAAAAGGCAAATATTTGTTGGATTGCATCTGGTAAGAAGATTTCTTTCTGCGAACCAGCGACACTTAAACGATTCTGAATATATTGCCGGGTTTCTTCTTCCGTTAATGGTTCGATGTTGTAGGTGATGGTAATTCGATTTCTAAGCGCACGGTTTTCAACCCTTAACAAACTGTCGTTAAATTCATTTTGCCCCACAAAAAAAATATTGATTTGCTGACCGTGTGCCAGAATGTTGGATAAAACCCGGACTTCCTCTAGCAAATCATCCGGCAGCCGCTGGGCTTCATCGACAATTAAAAGGACTTTTTTATTACGCGCAAAAGCGTTGTTCAGAAATTCTCCGAACTGAATCAAAAACGGGCCTTTACTGCTGAAAGCGGAACCCATTTGATAGGCATCAGCAATAAAGTTATAAAAATCAATAAGCGATAAGCCTGGATCAGGCACTCGCGCACATATAATCTCTTGGCCTAATTGTTTGATCAATGCATTAATAAGTGTTGTCTTGCCGGTACCGACATCGCCGGTCATCAGCAGAAATCCCTTGTTATCCAAAACGCCGTATTTTAAGGAAGCCAATGCTTCGCGGTGTTTTTCGCCCAGCCATAAAAACTTGGGATCGGTGCTGATCTGAAAAGGTTTTTCTGTAAGATTATAGAAAGAAAGATACATCATATGGTGTTTGAAATAAGGTTTTTGGTAAAATATTTATAGTTTTCGGTCTGTTTAAACCAATGGAAATATAATTTATTTTAGGAGCCTTTTTATCTCTGCCAAAACCGGATTAAAGCCGATGCTTGGTTTATGCGTTTGTGAAGCTTTTGCATGAAGGTGCCGCTGTACACAGCCATATTGCTGCCAGCCATCGATTTCTAAATCAAACTGAACGGAGTGCCACTTTGGGTGGCCGTTTGCTCTTAACCAGCCCAGGTTATCATAAATTGTACGGGCAAATCGGCCGATGGATTCACAAGCGCTGCCTTTAAAGTCATAGGCAATCAGCGCGGCCTTAACTGTCGCCGTATGAACCGCACTTTGCTGCCAGGCATAGGTTCCAGCGGGAATCGTACCGCGGTGATAAAATTGAAAGATGGTTGGATTGACGATGGGAATCAGGTGTAATTCATCTTCTTGGATGATTTTTTCTTGCAGCAGTTTTATCGGATACCCATCCACCAGAAACATGGCATCGATGTTGCCGGCCTTTAATTCTGCAAGCGCCTCTTGGTTGCCGATTGGCACCATTTTGCCGGGACGGATGCCGGTCGCTGCTAATAGAAGTTTGACTGTCAAATAGGTGCCGCTACCTTCGGCACCAATGGCGACGTTATACCTGATCAAATCTTCCGCTTTGTTGACATATTGCCGGCCAAGCAGATGAATTTCTTTATCGTAAAGTGGAAATACTAGTTTTAATTTATCTTTCATCCGATCAATGGTGGCATTTGTTTCAATCCGGGCCACAAATGCCAACAGGTCGGTTTGGACAATCCCAATATGGGTATACGGTTTTTTATAAACAGCGTACACATTGTCAACCGATCCCCGGGATGTATAGATTTTTAAATCGATGTGGTCCTGCAGCAGCAGATTCCGTAGATCGAGACCAGCTTGATAATCGGTACCGTTGCGATCGCCTGTGATGATACCCAAATCGGCCGCTAGGCCATTGGCGATAAACACGAAGCTAAAGACAATCAAAATCGAGGTTTTTAATACGTCGGTTCTATTGTGACACATGGAAATTCCAAGAAATCAGTATTAATATGGTGCGTTCATTTATTGTTTCAGAATACCCTAAACCCTCTTATTTATGCAAATAAATATGCAGTTTGATAGGGCGTAGCTGATTTCGTTAGCTTGCTGATATATAGTGATTAAAAGCGAAATCTTTACACCGGCGTTAAATAGCCCTGATTTCATATTTTGAACCAATTTGAAGAGATTGTTTAGCGACGTTTCAGTGCTGGTTTGACTTACATCATCAGTTTGGCTAATGTGGCGGGGTTTTGAGAATTAAAATTTACGGGTATTTTCCGAAAGGAACTGATCCAGGATGCTGCAAAAGATGGTCATATGGTTGGTCGTTGTCAGCTTTTTAAGTGTTACGTTTACCAACCATGCTGCATTGGCAGAAGACGATACAGATACCGAAAAAGCGCTGTGGATAGTTGGCGCTTTAATGATTTTCATACCAGTTTTGATAACTGGCATTCTTGAGCACCGTAAAGAATCAACTCAAAATGAAAATAAAGAAGAACCCGTTAATAATAAAGATCAAAATGATGAAGAGAAAATTACCGCGGACGAAACCGTCTCAAAAGATAAAATCGTCACAAGCCCTTCTCAAACGGTGGCTATCTTTGAATGGTGAAACGGCTGGTTTTTTGCGAATGAGGATTGGCGATTTGATCCTATCTGATCCGTGCAAGCGGAGATCTTGAAAACATTTCGAATTTTAAACCATAGCCATTTGCAATTGAGATGGTCTTTGAGAATCGTCCGCACACCAATCGTTCTTGCTCTGCGCATAATTTGCTGAATTGATGATTTAACAGGTTTGTTAGCCGGCCTCTCTAATTCTTTCCAATCCAAAAGTCGTTGCAAAACCCTATTATTTTATAGTGGTTGTCAAAAAAACGCTCCGTCATTGACACGCTTTTTCCCACAACCACCTTTGCCGCCATTTTTTATTTCGGAGCATTATAATGCAAAGCGGCATGATGTCGAATTCTTTTCCAATTGTTGAATTTTGTTATAAAAAATCTTTCACCTTATGAAGTATATTTCCTATTTGTTGGTGAATAATTTAACTAAATTTACAAAATATCTACGGGGGGTATTTTTATAACTATCTGAAATTTATAAATTTTCAATAATTTTAAAAATCCTGCACGATAATTGCAGACTATGAGGGGCATGCAGACGCAGCCAACTCCTAAAACCGGTATTAAATTATTAATAGAAAAATACCGCGATCAGTTTCGCATTCCTGAAAATATAAATTATTACTCTGAAAAAGATTTAAAGATTGCTGAGCGTAAATATTTAAAATTCATTTTACGCCAAGGCGACGGCAACAAAGCGTTGGCTGACCATTAGATTGCGGTGGATGAGACCAGTGCAGAAAGGTAAGCGAATTTGTCTGATTTTCACGAAATTTATCAAAATATTGACCTTAATATGAAATCATCAAATGCAAACCGCCGGTCAATCGGCAATGTAATCGATAATGGTGGCCGTCGTTCTGGGATCGATCGGCGTCAATTCACGTATTCGATTCATATCCCCGAGGCCAGAGAGGGTTCCGATCGACGCAAAAATGGTGATCGCCGGTCAGATAGACCGACACGCGCTGCTATGTATGTCACAGAAGAAACTGGCGCGGTGTAATCCTTTCAAACTTGCCTACATAGAAGTCCTGATCATTCAGTGGTGCGATCCTGGCAATCATAACCCCTCTATTTTTCAATCATAGTTCGTGCAGCACAAATTGAGTGCTTTGGCCAACTTAATCTATCCTGAATATGGAACGTTCCGAGGCATAGCGTGGTTTAGTCCAATTCAAACATTTTTTTAACAGGCACCCAACACGACCACCTTATATAAACTTTCAAAAATTGGTTTCATCAGTCAGGCCTCGCATCCGGCGCATCAATTTATAATTCTAAGCCGGAATTCAAGAAAAGGAACGTAACGCGATGCAGTCGAAATTGGTGGCATGATTTAAAAAGGCTAGCAGCGCAACGTTAGATTAAATTGAAGGTAAATATGGTTAGTTATTCGCTTCTGCGGGTTGCCAATTAAACCTGACGCCGCTGCCGTAATCGTTGGACCAGACAATTTCACCGTCAAATTTGCTTGGCAATTTACTCTCGTATAATGAGAAAAAGAGGGATATTTTTTTCCCGACCGGCAAAGGCGATTCAGTTTTGATAAGGACCCCGCCGGTACTCATGTTAACCACTGGCATCCAGTTCTCGTGGTCACGTGAAGCTAGAACCGTTCCATTGGAGCAGTGTGTTCTGGGATGTGTTCTTCTCTCCTCTGAAGCGATCTTCATTCCGATTCCCCTCTCGGTGAACGATTCAAACTACAAATTACCGTTCCTGTAAAAATCTTGAGGATTGCCCATCACCTGTCTGACATTGTGATGAAGAAGCCTATGCCTTCGAGCATGGATGCCGATCCAACATTATTGGCTTTGCGGCTTATTGAAGCAGTTTTTTTACTCAAAACAGCATTTTATGTGCCAATAATTTATTTTAAATCGAATAACAGCAAAAAAATCAAGAAAAAAAGGAGGTTACGTAGGAAAAATATATGCTGAATCCTGATAAAACCTACGATTATCATCTAATTGTATTCAAAAATATTCAAGTCTATCATTAGTTTGACTACATTTGTGTACAGATGCACAATCGGTTTGGACATTCCTTGCAGGTTCGATTAGAATTAGAATAGTAAAATCCAAAAGATTCATTGCGAGTGAAGATCATCACGGTTTGCTCCAGGAAGTTTAACTTGATACAAACCACCACAACCGTGCATTAACTAATTCCTAATAACCATTGAACAGCAAAAGAAGAAGGAAGCAAATGTCACATTCTTTTGCAATTTTTCTGGTTTTTTAGTATTTTTAAAAATTATTTAATAAGATTATACAGCCCATTTCGAAAGTGTTATTTCTTTAAGCAGTATTTAAGAAAGTATCTTATATGGCAGTCCCCAATCCGTTTGGTTCCATGACTGAAAAGCGTTACAATAGCCGCAAAAAATGTGACCGGTCGGCCGAACTGGTGGTTGATAATGTTTCCATCCGTTGTTTGATGCGTGACATTAGTATTGAAGGTGCCTACGTTGAGACGGAACGGGCCTTTGATGTCGGTAAAGAGGTTACGATTACATTCATGCACTCTGTTAACAGATCTCAAATTATGATGAAAGGCACCATTGTGAGGGTCGACGAAAAGGGAATTGCCGTGAAATTTAGACACTAAATCGCAAAGACGATTATTAACTATAGTCTACTGAAAATAAATACAACAAGCGCTCATGGTCGATGCCATGGGCGCTTTAATTTTGGGAATCGGTAATCAGCGTCTGCCTTGGCAAGCCGTTATTTGCCGGGAAGGTCTGTGTCGATCCACTTTGCCATTGTGTTCAATATGTGCGCATAAATCGCCTGCTGTTCAGTATCTGTAGCTTTGGGAATCTGAAAGGAATGATTGCCGTCTTTAATGATATCAACCGACCATACTGCGGAAAGTTTTCCGGTAACATCCTCAAGTAAGGCCAGATCGCAAAACGGATCGCGTGAACCGGCGAAAAAAAACATCGGTATGTCTATCTGGTAAAGATGCGCATCGCGTAATTGGTGCTTCTTTCCGGGCGGGTGTAAGGGATAGCCCAGAAACACCAAGCGGCTTACCGGCAATTGGTTCTCAGAAACCATTTGCGATGCCACCCGCCCGCCCATGGACTTGCCAGCGGCAATAATCGTATCGAGTTGATGCCCGCACTGATCTTTAAAGAAGTGATACACTTGCTGCCAAGTGTGCTCGAGTTTTTTTTGAGCATCCGGCGTGTTGCGCCCCCTCTCTTTATACAGAAAGTTAAATCGCAGGTTGATAAAACCTTTGTCGGCCAGGCCATGCGCTAAATAGACAATCAGCGCATTGTGCATATCGTTGGCCGCTCCATGTGCCAGAATAATGCCGGTGCGGTTGGGGGCGGTTGATTCATCTGGCATCGTTATCACCCCCGACACTGATTCATTGCCTTCCAATGGTACCGCCACATTTGTTGTGTGCATCGATTCTCTCCCGGTAAACTAAGTGTCATCATCTGCTTGTGTGCGATGGGCCTAATTTATCCACTTACCGACTAAATTGGTTGTCAGTATGCTGGCTAACAGCTTCTTTGCACAGGTGTCAAGCGACGGGAAAAATGAGTGACACGGTGGTGCCGGCATCTGGTCCACTGTCAATCAGAATCCGGCCATTATGGGCTTCCATAATGGTTTTGCACAGGCTTAAACCCAAACCGTATCCGCCGGTGCGTTTGGTACGCGATTTGTCGACGCGATAAAAGGGCTCAAAAACATGGGGCAGCTCTTCCGTTGGAATGCCAATGCCATGATCCTTAATTTTAATAATCGCACCATCAATGGTGCGGGCTGTGCTGACGTTAATCGGTGCGCTGTCCGCATTGGAATATTTCAAAGCATTGTTAAAAATGTTTTTCAGAACGGTTTTGATCAAGTCCGGATCAATGTTTAGCATCAATTCTTGCGGCAAATCATCGGTCTGGATGCCGGGTGCTTGGCTTTCAAAAAGGCGCACGGTTTCCTTGATCAGGTCCACCACATTGGTTGCACGTTGCTGCATGCGACCATTGGTGTTGCGCAAACGGGCCGATTCCAGGATTTCAGTGATCATCTGTTCCATTTCAAAAACATCTTCTTTGATGTTTGCTTTGGCCCGCCCGTCTTCCAAAAATTCGAGGGCGACCTTCATTCTGGTTAAGGGTGTCCGCAGTTCATGGCTCACATCCAATAGCAACCGCTCCCGTGATGTTAACATTTGATTGATGCGATCGCGCATGTCGTTAAAGGCTTTTGCCAGATCACCCAATTCATCTGCCCGTTTTAAAGGGACGTCATGTTTCAAATTGCCGGTGCTGATTTGGTGAACACCCTCGGAAAGCCATTTAATTGGCGTTAAGATTTTGCGAATGATCAGATAAGCGCCAATTAAGAAAGCACTCATGATGCTGATTAAAAAAATGAGTTCACCCACTCCCATCAGGTGGACATTAAGCTTTCGCCCAATACTAAAAATAAATTCACCCGCGGGGGTCTGCTTTAATATGAAATACCGTCCCCGGTAAACGCCGATCCAGAAAACAGAATCGTTATGCAGCACATGGGCATGCTTTTGGGCCAGATGAAATTTTTCATCGGCGGTCATCCAACTTTGATCCGGTCCGATATAACGAATTTGCATTGAGGACCGGTGCGCGATTTGGCGCGCCCGCGCCAGGCTGGGAGGCGTTCCCAAATCATTAATAATATAATTGATATATTGAATGATATTTTGATTGAGGGGGGTTTTGATACGGTCACGAAAGATGTGCTTAAAGAAGCCAAACACCATAAGATTCAGCAGTAGGCCACAAATCAAAATGACCAATAGAAGCTTGGTAAAGACCGAGTGCGATAGTTTGCGTAAGCGTTTAAGCGGCATTATCATTCTCCGCACCGATAAAGACGTAACCGCGGCCCCACACGGTTTTGATAAATCTTGGCGATTTGGGATCATCAGCTAACTTGTGGCGCAAGCGGCTCATGGTAATATCCACCGAGCGGTTAAACGCATCGCAGTCGATTCCCCGCAGGGCCTGTAATATTTCATCCCGGTCAAATACTTTGCCGGGATGTGACGTCAGCAATGCCAATGCGATAAACTCGTTGGTGGTCAGATCAATTGTCTGACCATCCAGCCTGGCAATTTGCCGGGTTGTGTTGATGTCCAATTCGCCGAAGCGGCGGGTATCTTCCGGCAGGGACTGGCGGCTGCGGCGCAATACGGTTTGAATGCGGGCCACGAGCTCCCGCGGCTCAAAAGGTTTGGGCAGGTAATCATCGGCCCCCAGCTCAAGGCCGGCGACCCGGTCGGTCAATTCGCCTCTTGCCGTCAGCATGATGATCGGCACCGCATGGGAGCGACGAATGGTTTTACACACCTCGAAACCATTCATATCCGGCAGCATGACATCCAGAATAATCAGGTCCGGCGATTCGGATTGCAGTTTTTGCAGCCCATCGGCAGGATGAATCGCAGCGATGGCTTTGAACCCAAAATCTTTCAGATAATCAATCAGCAATTGATTTAATTTTTCATCGTCATCGATGATCAGAATGGTCGATTCCATGGCTCTGTGACTTGATTGGGGCTTTCGGTTGTGTCGAAAGCCCCGGCAATCTTATTCCGCAGCATATGAATGCCACTTGCGCAAACCTTCCAGTTTGGCAACCAGCTTTTCTTTCTGGGTTGCAGATAATGTACTGTGAAATTCGGCCAAACGGGCAACCAAAAATGTGATCATTTCATCCATCTGGGCCTTTTTCTGCTGAATAGCATTTGTTACCCGCCCCTGATCGAAGGCGTCGCTTTTTATTTCAGCAATGAAAATATCCATGGTTTGTTTGCGGCTGGCATGCATTTCGGCATGTTTTTCGATAAACTCATGCTGCATGTCTGCCAGCATTTCTTGTTGCTCTGCGTTTAGATCAAGTTCGTCGATCAAATAGTTGATTACCTGGGTAATTCGTTTTTCCGGCGAAGAATGTTTGCATCCGGAAAATAAGAGCGTACCCGACAAAAGCAGCGCCAGCACTACAACATAAACCCCTACCACACCCAAGACATATTTTTTTAACATAATACCTCCTTTCTTTCAAAGTTGATTGGTTGTTGGCATGTTGTCCGATGTTTCGCCGCCAACCTAATGCATTTTAAACAGCAATGCTTTTCGCTGCCGTAACACTTTGTAACAATTTGTATCGCGCGGATAGGCCCTGAGATATAACTTACAAAATATACATTTATATTTACATTGACATTTACATTCTGACGGTTTATGTTGATATCATCAATTTGAACAAGGAGTATGCAATGTCCACCACACTGACCCCCAAGCAGGAGGCATTTTTTCGTTATTTGACCAAAGCCATAGGTGATACCGGCCAGGCGCCGAGCCTGCGGCAAGCGGCGGCCGCCCTGGGGGTGAGTCATGCCGCCATATCCCAGTTGATTCGTGCCCTGGAGGCCAAGGGGTTGATCAAACGGGAGGGCCGCTACAGCCGGACGATTCACCTGCTTAACCGGGCAGGCGCGATTGCCGGTGCAATGCGATGGGTGGAAGTGCCTGTCATTGGCAAAATTGCGGCCGGGCTGCCCTTGTATGCGCAGCAGGAATGGGACGGCAGTGTGGTGGTTGATGCATCCCTATACCCGGGTACCAGCCTGTTTGCCCTCCGGGTGACGGGCGATTCGATGAAGGATGCCGCCATTCTGGACGGCGATTTGGTCATCTGTGAACCACGCCAGTACGCCCGTAACGGTGAAATCGTGGTTGTTTTGATCCAGCAGGAAGAAGCAACGGTCAAACGCTTTTTCCTGCGTGACGACCATATTGAATTACAGCCAGCCAACCCCCGGTATCGATCGATGCGGTATCCTTTTGACGAGATTCTGGTTCAGGGTAAGGTGGTGGGGGTCCAACGCGGCCCCGATGTGATGGGTCGACTGTAAGGTGGGGGCATTGCATGTCCGGTCGCACTGAAAAAGAACCACGGTCTTCCAGTCGGTGCCATTTGCTGGTCGGTACCAGCGGTTATTCATACACCGAATGGGTGGACGCCGGATTTTATCCTCCGGATACGCCATCGGGACGGATGCTATCGCTATACGCCCGTTGTTTTCAAATCACCGAACTCAACTATACCTGGTATCAGATGCCGCAGGCCGAAGCGGTTGAGCGCCAGCGGCAGCAGGTATCTTCGCAATTTGTGTTTGCGGCCAAATTGACCCGCACCCTTACCCACGAAATCGACCCGCACAATTGGCCCCGGGACGCGGACCGCTACCGGGAAGGCGTGGCCCCGCTGATGCAATCCGGCCAATTGATGGCGGTACTCATACAACTGCCGCCGACGTTTAACCGCTCGCCATCCAATCGCAAGCATTTGGCCCATCTTCTGGATGCACTTGCCGGACTGCCGTTGGCGATCGAGTTCCGGCATCGCTCGTGGGTCCATGAGCGGGTTTTTAGCGAACTTGAACGCCGTCAAGTAACCCTGGTGGGGGTCGATGCGCCGGCTCTGCCGGGCCTGTATCCGGCCCTGGATGTGGTGACCAATCCGGATCTGTTTTATGTGCGGTTTCATGGGCGCAATGCCAAAGGATGGCGCTCCGGTAACATGCACCAGCAGTTTGACTACCATTACGCCGACGATGAGTTGCACGAATGGGTTGAAAAACGGATTGAACCCATGAGTCGGCATGCCCACAGGGGAGTTCTTTTTTTTAATAATCATGTGCGGGGTCAGGCACCGGCCAACGCCCAGCGCATGCGTGCCCTACTGATGGAACGCGGACTGTTGTCCATGTAAGCCGTAGCGCAAAAAAATGAGCTGTGGCATTTCGCGCACAGAGGTTTGGTTGTATGAGTGAGCGATCGATTATTCATTTAAATGTGGCTGATTTCGCCGTTGCGGTGGAACGTGTTGTCGATGTGCGGCTGCGTCGCCGTCCGGTGATAATTGCCCCGGAAGCAGCCGTGCGGGCGGCTGTTTATGACATGAGCGAAGAGGCGTACCAGAGTGGGGTGCGCAAAAACATGCCCCTGGGACGGGCCCTGCGTTATTGCCGGGGTGCCGTGGTTTTGCCGCCGCACCCCGATCGTTACGAACGGGCCATGGCGCGGCTCCTCAAACTAGCGTGCCCCTATTCACCGTTAATCGAAGTAACGGATTACAACGGGCACCTTTTCGTGGACACGACCGGTACTGGGCGATTGTTTGGTCCGCCGCCCGATGTTGCCTGGCGAATTCGCAAGGCCATTCGGGCTGATTTGGGATTCGATCCGATCTGGTCGGTTGCAACCAACAAACTTGTGGCCAAAGTGGCGACGCGCGTGGTCAAGCCAACCGGCGAGTATATTGTGGATGCAGGTGAAGAAGCGATGTTCCTGGCCCCTTTGCCGGTTGACCTGATTCCGGGATTGGAACTGGATGATCTCAAACGTTTGCGAGACTTCAATCTGACACGCACCGGTGAGGTGGCGATCCTGTCATTGTTGCAACTGGATGTCATGTTTGGCAAGCGCAGTCAGTATATTTATGAAGCCGTCCGCGGTATCGATTTGTCACCGGTGTTCACCGCCAGCCAGAAGCAACCGGTGCTCCGTGCCGATCACACTTTCGGCAATGACACCAACGATGTGGCCAGCGTCTGCGCGGTGTTGTACCGGCTGGCCGAGCAGATCGGGGCCGATCTGCGTCGCCGCCGGCTGGCAACCCGCCGACTGGGTCTTGTCGTGGACTATTCCGATGGGAAACGCACCATTCGCCAAGCACGTGTCTATCCGGCAACGGCCCATGACAATGGCCTGTTTGCAGCCGCTCAGAAGGTTTTGATGCATGCCTGGACGCGACGGATCCGGATTCGCCATCTGCGCCTGATGTGTGATCGATTGACGTTTCCCCCGGCGCAACAGGAACTTTTTGCCGATACCGAATCCCGCCGCCAACGCCACGATGGTTTGATGGTCGCGCTGGATGCCATTCGCCACCGTTTCGGTTTTGGTGCGATTCAAGTTGGCCGCACCCTGTCCGCATCGCCGATCTGATAGCTGGAGAAATGTCATCTGTAGACGGCTCGCCTCTATTTTCGATTAAAGTTTTCACTGACGAGATGTGACCATGATACCGTTGACCGTTCGTTCGCATTATTCGCTGATGTGGGGTACCTGCGCTCCTCGGCAGATCTGCGTTGCGGCTCGACGACAAGGGTATCGTCGGTTGGCGCTCACAGACACCGACAATTTATATGGTCTGTGGCCCTTTCTGCGAAGCTGTGAGGAACAAGGTCTTCAACCGATTATCGGTGCGGAGGTGACTGAAACCAGATCGCCGCAGCGAGTGGTCTGTTTGGTTGAAAACGAAATCGGTTATCGTAATCTTTGCCGCCTGATTACCCGCCGGCATCAGGATGGTGCATTTGGCCTGGACATCGCTTTGCCGGATCATGCCCAGGGATTGATTGTACTGACGCAATCGCCGGCGCTTTTGGCTGATTTACACACCGCCGGTGTGAGTGTGGTCGGGGCTTTGCCACGGCGTCCCGGACGGGGTGCCGTCAAATTGCGTCAAATTGCGCGGTATCGCGACGTGCCGGTGGTGGCCACACCGGGAAGTTTTTTTCTGGAACCGGCCGATATGATGATTCATCGGATCTTGCGCGCAATTGATCTCAATACGTCACTGTCACGTTTACCACGTTCGGAGTTAGCGCCTGCCGAAGCCTGGCTGGCTTCCGCCGCCGATTATCACCAGCGGTTTGCGGCATGGCCGGATGCCGTGCAGGCCACCCATGTGTTAGCCGAACGGCTAGCGTTTGCCGGTCCAAACTTTGGATTGGTGCTCCCACCCTGGGGCGGCAGCAGTGAGCGGTCGGCTGAGGAGCAACTGCGGATAATGGCCTACCAAGGCGCCCGCCGCCGCTATGGCCGCGATCTATCCGAAAGCGTGGTTGAACGCCTCGAGTACGAATTGCGTATCATCGCGCAGATGGGATTTGCTTCTTATTTTTTGGTGGTTCGCGATATTGTGTCACGCAGTCCCCGTATTTGCGGGCGTGGCAGTGGTGCCGCTTCACTGGTGGCCTACTGTTTGGCCATTACCAATGTCTGTCCGATCAAGCATAATCTTTATTTTACCCGATTTCTGAATCCGGGCCGTACCGATCCGCCTGATATTGACGTCGATTTTGCCTGGGATGAACGTGATGACGTGCTCAACGCCGTTCTGAAGCATTACGAGGGCCATGCGGCCATGGTGTGCAATCATGTCGCCTTTCAGCCGCGTATGGCGATCCGTGAAGTTGCCAAAGTTTTTGGCTTGAGCGATCGTGAAATCGGTCAAGTTTCCAAGCGTTTGCCCTGGTTCTGGCGGGCGACGTTTGCTGCCGATGACCGGCTGCTGGAACATCTTAGGGCGCTGCCTGAGCTGAAACAATTGGATTTCCCGGAGCCATGGCCGGCAATCATTACCATTGCCCAGCGTCTCATCGGCATTCCTCGATATCTATCCGTGCACTCCGGTGGCGTGGTGATCACGCCGGAACGCCTGGAAAACTATGTCCCCATTGAGCAGGCGCCGAAAGGCGTTCCGATTATTCAGTGGGAAAAAGATGCCACGGAGGATGCCGGTTTGGTCAAAATCGATCTGCTGGGCAATCGCAGCTTGGGTGTCATCCGCGATGCCATTGCCAACATTAAAATGAACGGCCAGGATTTCGACGAGCAGCGCTGGGAACCAGAGGATGACCCGGCAACCCAGGTCAATGTGGCCCGCGGTCATACCATGGGATGTTTTTATATCGAAAGCCCCGCAACGCGCTTGTTGCAGCAAAAAGCCGGTGTTGGTGATTTCGCGCATTTGGTTATTCACAGCAGCATCATTCGTCCGGCAGCCAATGAATTCATTCGGGAATACGTACGCCGTCTGCGCGGCGGCCGCTGGGAACCGATACATCCACGACTGGCGGATGTGCTGGATGAAACCTATGGCATCATGGTGTATCAGGAAGATGTGTCCAAGGCCGCCGAAGCTGTCGCCGGATTTTCGCCGGTGGAGGCCGATGGCTTGCGCAAGATTATGTCCAAGAAAGATAAGGCTCGTCGATTAAAGGATTATAAGGAGCGGTTCGTTGCGGGTGCACGGAAACGTGGGGTTGAAGATACCCAGATTGATGCTATCTGGGATATGATGATGAGTTTTGAGGGTTATTCTTTTTGCAAACCCCACAGTGCCAGTTATGCGCGTGTCTCTTTCCAGGCCGCCTATTTGAAGACCCATTATCCGGCTGAATTCATGGCGGCGGTTATTAGCAATCAGGGCGGTTTTTATCATGCGTTTGCCTATGTCTCAGAGGCGCGGCGGCTTGGTATCAAAATTTTACCGCCACATGTCAACCATAGTGATATTCGCTGGAAAGGCCATGATCGTACCCTGCGGGTGGGATGGCTGTCGGTTAAACACCTCAGTGCCGGCGTGCAACAACGCATTGTCCAACAACGCCGTGTCGGCGCCTATCCTAGTCTGATCGATTTTTTAAAACGGGTGCAACCCGATGAGAACGAGGTCCGAGCCTTAATTCATGCCGGCGCCTTTGACGCCCTGCCGCCGCAAAACAGTCGCGCGGCCCTGTTGTGGCAACTGGTTTACTGGCAAAAAACACGGGTCCATTATTCCGCCGCACCAACCCTTTTCCATCAAACGCCTGATCTTGAAGCACCGCAATTTCCGCCCCAAAACAAAACGGAGCGGTTGCGCCAGGAATTTGCGGTACTCGGTTTTTTGTGCGATCGTCATCCCATGGTATTTTATGCCGATCGCTTGAAAGCGTTGGGAACCGTCAAAGCCTGCGATTTAGGGCGCTTTGTGGGCCAACACATTCGGGCCGCCGGCGTGCTGATCACCGGCAAGGTTGTACACACCAAGCACGGAGATCCGATGGAATTTTTAACCTTTGAAGATGAAACCGGCTTGATTGAAACGACCTTTTTCCCCAAAGCTTACCGTCGTTTTTGTGCCATGCTGGACCGCAGCCGCCCTTTTATCCTTTACGGCCGAGTCGATGAAGATTTTGGTGCGCTAACCCTGACCGTTGACCGTGTGGAGCGCGTTCCTAAAATGCAGCAGACGCAATCATGCCTCTCGGAGGAAAACCCAAATCAGCGGTGGAAAGCCGTTTCTTCCAACCCAGCTGATTCAAGAATATCGCGGCAGCGTTATTTGTAGCCGTTGATTAAGGCCGTATCAATCAACCACCCAGACGGTGCAATTCTTGGCATTTTGCACAACTTTATGGGAAACACTGCCAAACAGAAACTGCTGGGCGCGCGATAATCCACGCCTGCCGATGACAACGGTTCCATAGCGGCCCTCGGTAATTGCCGTTAAAATATCTCGGGCGATACCGATCGTTTTCTTGCGCACCTCGATCTCGATGGCATCTGCGGGCAAACCGGCATTGATTAAAAGCGAACGTGTGACGTCCATCATGCGGTTAATTTCGCGGACAGATGTAGGCGCGTCATCAGTTTGAATATGCAACAATGTGATAGAAACATTTTTACGGTGAGCCAGGATTTTACCGGCATAGGCAGCTCCCAGGGCAGCGTTGTCCGATCCATCCATAACGAGAAGTATTTTGTTTTGCTGGCGATTCATTGATTTAATGTGCATTTTCCTTTTAACTAATTTTATCTTATCCCATTGCGAGCATATCACGGGCCGATCGGCCAATACCATCTGCATACAGATCTGGCAATCCTGACATTTAAGAATGCTTTCTTGCTTACCATTAAAAGCTTTTGTCGGCCACTGGGGATCTGTAAACAAAGGGCGTGCTAGGCCGATCAGATCTGCTTGCTTTTTGCGCAAAATATTTTCAGCAATGCTCGGTGAAAGAATTTTACCTGTACAAATTACCGGTACCGTAACAACTTTTTTGATCTTACGCGCCAAATCCGCCATATAGGCGGGTTGTTGAGTTTTCATTATGATATCGGGATTAAAAAACGATTCATAAGTACCGGCCGTAATCGAAAGATAGGCAATGTTGCGATTGGCCAAATGCCGGGCAAATTCCTGCGCTTCTTCCAGGTGAAAACCGTTGGGCAGCCACTCATCTGTCAAAAAGCGATAACCAACAGGAAATTTGTCACCGACTTTTTGTCTGACCGCTTGCACCAACTCAAGCGCAAAACGCATCCGGTTTGCCAGATCACCTCCGTAACCGTCTGTACGCCGATTGGTACGCGAAGACAGAAATTGTACCGGCAAATACCCGGTCGCACCATGGATTTCGACCATATTAAAACCAGCGGTTTGGGCGCGTGCGGCAGCAGTGGCATAAGCTTGATGAGTTTGGCGAATATCCTTGCGGGTCATTTCCCGGCAACGTTGGGAACGGTGCTGCAACGTTTCGGATAGGACTTCCATTTGTTGTTGGAAATTGAGTGATTTAAGGGCTGATTTATAAAAACCACCGTAGCTAATTGAGCTCATCGATACCACTGAAGGTGCTATCTGATCCTCACTGCGTGCAAAACGACCACCATGATTGATTTGAAGAACCGCCACAGCCCCGACGCTTTTGATGGTGCGGGCCAACCTGGAAAGTCCATGTATAAAACGGTCATGGTCAACCCGCAAATTATGCGATGCAAGGGTGCCGCGCGGATCCACAGACGCATTGGCAACCACGATCATGGCCGCACCGCCTGCGGCCACCTCGTGGTAATGCTTTAACATTAAGTCGCTAACCGTGCCATCTTGGTTGGCGTAACCTGTGAACAAGGGTGCCATCGTGATACGGTTTTTTAACCGAACAGACGTGATTAACAGCGATTGACAGAGGCGGTCAAAACTTCGTTTCATGGCACTGTGGCAATTGAAGGTTTTTTTAACGGATAACCAGTTATGCAGCGTTATATTTTATGAAGTTTAAAATGACGTTAGATCAGTCAAATACGTAATTGGATTTACAGTTTTAATTTGCTCTTATGTAAAAACTATGAGGTAAAGGTTATCAATAACCTCGGAGAGAACGGTTCTTTGCTTCATACGGTGAGACAATGTCAAACATGGCATTATGCATTGCATATTCAACCTTATTGCCCCTGTCAAGTCTGGCTGTACAAACCGCCATGAAACCAGGCATAAAATATTAAGCACATACTTTATTAAGAAAACTGCTTGTTGACGCGGGATTAAAATTTTGTTTTATATTAATCGGTTTATGAAATCTTAGGATACTAGTGGTGAGCCAAAACCTATTTTAACATGAGGAGATGTTATGGCTCAAAAGAAACGCTCTTCGGTTGATCGGCGTAACGGAGAGGATCGGCGCAAAGATAGTAGTGCCGAATATTTAGCCAGTGGGAAACCGGAACGGCGCACAAATGGCGAACGACGGGTGGAAGCGGAGCGCCGCTATGGGTGGAAGCGGATTAACGAGTGGAAAAGCGTCTGGATTTTTGAAGAGAATGGCGCGCAAGGTTCAAAACAGGATCGGCGATCGGGTACGGATCGACGCAGTGGCGCGGATCGACGCCAAAAAGACAGCGCGGCATACTTTGCTAGCGGTGGTGTTGAACGCCGATCAGGATCCGAACGCCGTGTGGCCAACGAACGTCGCACAGGATGGGTCCGCATTAACACTTGGAAAAGTATCTGGCAACCATCCACCGAGACAGACGCCGAAACTGAAGGTGCCCGAACCGGCTAATTGAGGTTCTGATTCAGCGACCATCGCATTCAGCCAGGTCCTACTCGGCTTATCCATGGTTTCGAGGCTAGGGCTGATCGACATAAGATTCTGATTGTTTTATATCACGCTCATCCACATTAAATCACGATTTCCAGATTAACCCCGACCTTCACGCGGGGATCGTGCATTGGAATTTCCTGGCCTTTCACGGTTAAATTGGCACTGATATCCGTTACTTCCCAGCGCTGGGCTAACCGTGCACTGCCTTCGGCCAGCACATCACCAAATCCCTGTCGTTGGGCAATCATCGGTAGCAACCGGAGCATCAAATCACTGTCGCCGAATCGTAGTTCAAGTCCATCCGTATCTTGCGTGTTAATAATGCCAGCCTCAAAGCACTCGCAGGCAAATGCGATGGTCATACCGGCTGAAATGGTGTCCAGACAGTAACGGTTACAAATTTCGTTACCCTTGGCGATGGCTTTTAAATCGACAATATTTAAATTGGTCCCCAGAGCTGCGATGGTTTCATATTCGAGCCCGCCATAGCGACCCTTGATGTCATATTGGGTATCTTTCAATGCGATGCGGCGTTTGCATTGAATGGGGCAAGCATAACAACCTTTTCGTTTTTTCAGCAGGACGCGGTTATACGCATCGCCACTTATCGACGCAGGGTCATCTGCCTGGCCTAAACGGAAATTATTGATCGGCAGGCAGCCGCTAACAGAAAAAATTTCGGCAAAGGCGGTCGTTCCATAGGTGTACAGCGCTTCACCCTGTGGATTATCGCGAAATGTCCGGGCATAATTCATTTTTGACGGCAATCGTTCAGGAGAAGTAATACTTCTAGCTTTAAGGAAGAGTGGTAGTAAAGGCAATTAATAAATGAAAGAGATTATTGGGCGCCGATCCAAGCCGCACCGTAAACTCCGGCAGAATCCCCTAGCTTATTGCGGAGGATAGGCGTTGTCACATGTTCATGAAATGCATAGTGTCGGACTTGTTCAACCCCCAAAGTATAGAGTTCGTCGATTTTAGACAAGCCACCCCCAAGCACGATCGCATCCGGATCAAGTGTTGAGATTAGCCCCCCCAAACACCGCCCAAAGTTTTTTAGAAATTCTTCAAAGACCTCTATGCAATCGACCCTACCTTCCCGAAAGCCTTCGACAATGGCCGGCATGCTTGAATGTTTTTTGTATTTACGCAAGTAAGCTTTTTCGACGCCACTACCACTGATTTTGGTTTCGATGCAACCGTGGTTGCCGCAAAAGCATTGGGCGCCTTCGGGGTCGACCGGGAAATGGCCCCATTCCCCGGCAATCCAATGCTTACCCTGGTGAATGTGACCGTTAATACAAAGGCCGCCGCCACAACCGGTGCCCAAAATGATTCCAAAAACCATCGGATAGCCCTCGGCAGCGCCATGCGTGCTTTCTGCCAAGGTGAAGCAATTGGCGTCATTTTCGATACCGATACGACAGCCCAGTTTTTTTTCTAAATCATGCTTGAAAGGTTTACCGTTCAGGCTGGTGGTATTCGCATTTTGAACCAGTTGGGTGTCTTTATGAATTGTTCCCGGGATACCCACACCAATCGTATAATGCTGTGGTTTGGGGATATAGTTGATAGTATCACGTATTAAGCCTTCGACTGCTTCTAAAATGGCGATGTACGTGTCGGTTTGATTGCGGGGCGTGGAAATTCGGATGCGCTGGTTCTCGCGGCCCTGTGGATCGAACAGAACCGACTCGATTTTGGTTCCGCCTAAATCAATGCCGATCTGATAGGGCTGCATATTAGAATCCACTGCATACTAAGGTTGAACGTTACGGTTAGAGATCGCTTATATGCTGGTTTGCGATGGTGACTTTTGATTTTCTTCGACTAGACAATTCTTTTTTCCGTTTCCGGATCAAAGAAAATCGCCCGCGACATATCCACAAGAAGTCCGATCAGCTCTCCCGGCGGTTTGGCTTCGTGGGGATGAACCCGGCAGGTCACTTTTTTGGCGTTGATGTTGACAAACACCAATGTATCCGGGCCGGTGGGTTCCACAACGTCAACCTGGCAGTTGATCGGATGAATTTGATCACTGGCGTCCTGTTGGGGAAAACTCGTTGAGATATGTTCCGGGCGCAGCCCCAGGATAAGTTCGCGATCGACCCATGTTTCCAAACCGTTCGACTTGTGACCTATCGGCAGAAATGCACTGGTTTGGTCGGCAGCCTCTAACTGGACGCCCACCGTATTGTTTGACCGAATGAGTCGGCATGGAATAAAATTCATAGACGGTGAACCGATGAAACCCGCCACAAAAAGGTTGGCCGGGTTTTCATAAACCCCATGCGGAGAATCTAATTGCTGTACGATACCATCTTTCATGATGGCAATGCGGTCGGCCAGGGTCATAGCCTCGATTTGATCGTGGGTTACATAAACAATGGTGGTGGCAATCCGTTGATGCAGCAGTTTGATTTCTGTCCGCATTTCAACGCGCAGTTTGGCGTCCAGATTGCTGAGGGGTTCATCGAACAGAAATACAGATGGATTACGTGATAGGGCCCGCCCCATGGCTACGCGTTGTCTTTGACCGCCGGATAGTTGACCCGGTTTACGATCCAGCAAGTCTTCAATCTGGAGTATCCCAGCCACTTTCTGGACAATGTCGTTGATTTCTTTAGTCGGGACTTTACGCATCTCCAAACCGAAGGAAATGTTTTGCCGAACATTCATATTCGGGTACAAAGCGTAAGATTGAAAAACCATGGCAATATCGCGATCTTTGGGACTAACAGTATTGACGCGTCGATCACCGATATAAATGTCGCCCTCGGTAATGCTTTCCAATCCAGCAATAAGGTTTAACAGGGTCGATTTGCCGCAACCGGAAGGGCCCACCAGGACCAGAAATTCGCCGGACTGGGCATCGATGGAAACACCTTTTAAAACCTCAACAGACCCGAATGCCTTTTTAATATTTTTAATTTTTAAAGATGCCATGATGCTTTCTAACGGTTTGCGGTTGAATCATGCTTAGAATGTATGTGTTTTTGACGCGATTTGATTAACCTTTAACGGCCCCCGCCGTGAGACCCCGTAAAAAATATTTACCCGCCACAATATACACCAATAGGGTAGGTATGGCGGCAATAATGGCCGCCGCCATATCGACATTGTATTCCTTGACGCCCGTGGAGGTATTGACCAAATTGTTCAGTGCCACTGTAATGGGCTGTGTATCGCCGGTTGAAAAGACCACACCGAAAAGGAAATCGTTCCATATCTGGGTCGTTTGCCAAATGATGCAGACAACAAAGATCGGTTTGGAAAGTGGCAACAGAATCCGCCAAAAAATTCGAAAAAAGCCGGCTCCATCAATGCGTGCCGCTTTCACCAGTTCGTCTGGAATCGATACATAAAAATTGCGGAAAAACAGTGTCGTAAAAGCCAGTCCATATACGACGTGGACAAAAATCAGTCCCACCAGACTTTGAGAGATACCAAACTGGCCCAACGTGCGGGCCATGGGCAGCAGTATGACCTGAAAAGGGATGAAGCATCCCACCAGTAACAGCGAAAAAAACACTTCGCTGCCTTTGAACCGCCATTTGGAAAATACATATCCATTGATGGCGCCCAAAATGGTCGATATGGCCACCGCCGGTATGACCATGCGCACTGAATTCCAAAAATAGCCTTTAATACCATTGCAGGCCACACCAATACAGGCCGAGTTCCAAGCGGTTTTCCAGGCGTCGAGGGTCACCTCGCGCGGCAGCGATATCAGATTGCCGGTCCGAATGTCTGCCATGGTTTTGATGGAGGTGATCATCATGACAAACAGCGGAATTAAGAAATATACCGCTGCAATAATCAGAATGCCATATACGACCATACGGCCAATGATGGCCCCGGCGGACTGGTTGCTTGAAGGTGATGATGCGCTACTCATAGCGTTTCATTCTCAACTCAGAATAAAGATATGGAATAATGATCGCCATAACCGCACCGAACATCACCATGGCGCTGGCGGCACCGAAGCCCAATTGGTTGCGATTGAAGGCAAACGCATACATGAACGTTGCCGGAAGGTCGGAAGAATAACCAGGCCCTCCGCGGGTTAAAACTACCACCAGATCAAAGCTTTTAATGGCAATATGCGATAGTATGATGATAGCGCTGAAAAAAACGGGCCTTAGACTTGGAATGATGATGCGCCAATAAATCCGTGGCAGGCTGGCGCCGTCTACTTGGGCGGCTTTTATGATGGCATCGTCGATACCCCGCAACCCGGCGAGAAAAAGGGCCATCACGAAACCGGTAGATTGCCATACGCCTGCAATGACAATGGTGTAAATCGACATCTCGGAGTTGACCAGCCAATCGAATGTGAAATCGGTGAAGCCTAATTGGCGCACCAAGCGTTCAAATCCGAGTCCGGGGTTTAAAATCCATTTCCAAGCCGTGCCGGTCACGATAAAAGACAACGCCATCGGATAAAGGTAAATCGTGCGTAGTGCTCCCTCAACCCGAATCCGCTGATCAAGCAGAATGGCAATAATGAGCCCCAGAACAATACAAAAGAGAATGAATAGGCTACCAAAGATCAGCAGGTTTTTGCTGGCGACCCACCAACGATCATTACTGAAGAGTTTCACATACTGGAAAAAGCCGGCCAGATCGTATTTGGGTAACAGACGTGATTTTGTGAAAGAGATCCATGCGGTCCAAAGAACAAAGCCGTAGACAAAAATCAGTGATGCCAAAAGGGTGGGGGATAGCACGATTTTGGGCAACGTATTTTCCAGCCAGTTGGAAAAGGTGCCGTTAAAAATTCCTCTTTGGTTGTTTACAGATATCATGCGCTAAGCTCAGTCAATTGGCATTTATTGAAGCGTTTCCCGAGGGGATAACCCCATGGGCCGGTTGTTGAATAACCGGCCCATGGGGTAAAAATAGACCTCAATAGTTCATTACATGGCACCTTTGACCGCTGAGGCCAGATTTTTGGCCCCTTTTTCTGCAGACATGTCGGAATTGTAGAAACTAGTGACGGTGTCCAACATGGCTCCCCGAATAGCCGGAAACACGGCCATTTCGTGGGCCATGCTCGGCAGCAAGGCATTCATGTCGGCAGAGGCAATAAAATCATTCATGCAACGCAACGCAATATCATCAAATGCTTTGCGGGACATGCCCAAGCGACACGGAATGGAGCCTTTATTAACATTGAAGACCTCCTGAAATTTGGGTTCCAGAATGAGTCTGGCCATTGCTTTCTGGGCTTGTTTGGCACCTTTATCTTTCACATCAAACATTATAAAACTATCGACGTTGAATAAAAATGATTCACTGGTGTTGGGAACCGGCATGGCCACATAATCAACGCCGGGGGTTTTGCCGGCAGCCGTAAATTCACCTTTGGCCCAATCGCCCATGAATTGCATGGCGGCTTTGCCCTGAATGACCATGGCGGTGGCCAAGTTCCAGTCGCGGCCGGGGGCATTTTTATCGGTGTATTTTTTTATGTTTCTTAAAACCTTGAAGCACTCCACCATGGTCGGGCTGTTCAAGAATTTTGGATCGGCCTCCACCAATGTTTTTTGGTAAAATTCGGGTCCGCCAACACCCACAACGATGGATTCAAAAACCGTTGCCTCCTGCCAGGCTTGCCCACCGAATGCTACCGGTATGAAACCGGCTTTCTGTATTTTTTGAGCGGCTGCATCAAACTCTTCCCAGGTGGTCGGAATTTTGGCGCCGGATTTTCTGAAGACGTCCGGATTGACCCACATCCAATTGATACGGTGAACGTTGACCGGCACAGCCACGTAATGGCCTTTGTACTTCATGACATCCGCCACCACTTTGGGCAATAACGTGTCCCAGTTATTGGCACGGGCGACATCATCCAAATTAGTTAGAACGCCTTCATCGCCCCACTGTTGGATCTGCGGGCCTTTTACTTGGGCAGCAGTGGGAGGATTGCCAGAAACAGCGCGCGAGCGTAAGACCGTCATCGCAGTATCGCCGCCGCCGCCAGCAACAGCAAAGTCTTTCCAAGCATGTCCCTCTTTTTCCAACAAATCCTTTAGTACGGCAACGGAGCGGGCTTCACCGCCGGATGTCCACCAGTGCAGCACTTCCACCTCGCCGGCCACAGCGTGGAAAGTGAATAGAAAAATGAAAACGCTAACCATCAGAATAGGTTTGAATAATTTCGCCTTCATGAGTTACTCCTTTCATTTTTGGGGTTGTTTGGATTTATTAGGCACACATATAAGCGCAACTAAATCCGAAAAGGGATCGCAGTTCAAATTCTTCTAAGGCCAGCCGTTGATGCGGCTAAATAGCGGTAAAAAAATAATATTATATCATTGCCTTAGGTAAGAAATAATATTGGGATAAATGCGATGTGCAATTTGGATCGATTATAGAGGGTCAAAAAGATATGTCAATAAATAATTTATATAAAAAACAAAATAACTACATTAGAGTGACTGCGTTTTCATTTTGTAGCCCCGTGATTTGCAAGAGAAAGATATTTTATTGTAATAATTGTGAAATTTTGCAATAGAATTATTTTAATAATAGATTGCCTTTTATAATTAATTTAGTTAATAAACATATAGATTAGCGTCTTGTTAAGCGAAAACCGAGCAATTGATTAGTTTGCTAACATAAATGAGGTTAAAATGGTTGCGGCCAGCCGCGATTTAGTCCGTGAAATTAATCAGTTTCACATTCTTAATGCGATTCGTATTGCCGGCGCCATTTCACGGGTGGAAATCGCTCGGATTACGGGGCAGAGCCGTGCGACGGTGACCAATATTACCGCCCGTTTGATTGTGGAAAACCTCATTTATGAAAAAGAGACAGAAGATCGTTCCCGCAGGGGCCGCAAACGCGTTTTGCTGGCGCTAAACCCTGATGCAGCTTACGTGGTTGGTGTCAAGCTGTCAGCTTACCGTATTAGTTGTGCGGTTACTGATATACAGGCGGACGTGAAAAGCTCGGTCAACATGCCGGTGCGGACCAGTGAAAGGCCGGTCAAGTTTGTAGCCGACCTTATTGAAGAAGGCATTCGCCATTGTATTTCTGAAGCGCGAATCGATCTTAGTCAAGTTTCTGGAATTGGTTTAGGCATTCCAGGATTTGTCGACAGTCGATCGGGCGTCTGTTTCTGGACGCCGCTTTATCAAAAAGGTGATGTACCCTTAAAAGACTTGATTCAGAAACGTTTTCAAATCGAAACACTGATTGAAAACGATACCAATACGGTTACGCTGGCCCATCAGTGGTTTGGCGAGGGAAAAGGGATCGACAATTTTCTTGTGGTGACGATTGAAGACGGCGTTGGTATGGGTATCGTAGTCAATGGTCAATTATATCGAGGCGCGCGGGGAATTGCCGCAGAATTTGGCCATGTGGTGGTTGATCCCAATGGTCGTGACTGTCGCTGTGGCAAAAAAGGCTGTATTGAGGCCTATGCCAGTAACTTTTCAATTTTGGATGAAGCGCAAGCCGCCATCGATAAGGGTGAGTGGCACCATGAGCGCGTACCGGATTTGAGGTTTGAAGAAGTGGTAACTGCGGCCCAGTCAGGCGAGCGTAATTTGCAGAATATATTTACCAATGCCGGTACTTTTTTAGGTATGGGATTAGCCGGTTTAATCCAAATTTTTAATCCTACTAAAATCATTATCTCCGGTGAAGGGGTGCGCGCTGGTAATTTAATGTTTCAATCATTGCGTCGCACGATCCGCTTGCACACCAATCCAGCGCTTTACGATGCTTCTGAAATCGTGATTCAGAAATGGCGCGATACGGACTGGGCACGCGGAGCTGCCAGTCTCGTACTGCAAGAGCTTTATAAATCACCCTTCAATCGGGTACGCCCGATCATTTAATGCGACTCATTTTGTTAGTATAAATCTGAAGTGGTGAGCGACTAGTTCGAAAGCAATACAGAATTTAAAGCCAATGCTAACCAAGAGGGGCGATTTAAGGCTGTCTATTAAATATGCGGGCCAATCAAGCAACCTGGCAACTACTTAAAGTTGCCAGGCATTTCATCTGAGATGATTGGTATCGGTTGGTGCTATGCTGCGGCTTTTTGTGTTCGATGACGCATCTGCGCGTCAATACAGCTTTGGATCGCTTCAACCGCAGCTTCAATGGTCAACTGCCCGGTATTGATAACCAGATCATAATTAATGGGGGCTGCAATATCGGCATGGAAATATTTGCGAATAAATGCCTTGCGATCAGCTTCGGTTTGCAGTACCCGCATTTTGGCATCCTCTAAGCTGACCTTGAAATTACCGGCCACATTGGCAATCCGCGTTTTTTGGGGCGCGACCACTCGGACCCTGAGGGTTTGGTCTTGGGGTAATATGAAATTAGCTCCGCGGCCGACCAGCACTGCCCGCCCATGTTTACCAAGGGCGCCTACGACTTTCATCAGATGCTGTAAGTATTGATCCGGCCACAGGTGACGCTGGTGCACCAGCGATGCAATCCAATCCTCTATGATCGAAAGACCTTTTTCATCCAAGGTTTCCAATATTCGCGTACTTATCTTCGCGCTCTGTGCCATTTCATTGATCATTTCCTGATGAAATAGATCATAGCTTAATTTATCGGCAAGTCCCTCGGCCACTAAACGGCCGCCACTGCCTGGTTCCCTGGAAATTGTAATGTTTGAAATAGAAATAACGGGTTTGCGTTCGCGCCCCTGCAACATCTGCCACTTCCTGGCCTGATCCTCAATTATCTGCTGAATCGATTTCATAGGTCCTCCTTTCGCTTTAATTTTCGTTTGCTAAATACTGCTATATTCAAAGAGGTCGACCATTGAATCATACGGATTCCTCCAAAACAGCAGCAGCGAATCGATACGAGCTGATGTTGGCAGAGAAGCGTGAAAGATCAGAAAAAAAAGCGAAGCCGTTATAAAAACACCAGCGAGCAATAGCTGAGACGATACGACGTAATGACGAAAGTGGTTGCCCTTTATGTTGAGGCCGGATGTGGCCGAAAAAGCCGGGTCTTGCTCACCAAGTGTAGGTCTTACAACGGCCGGGCGGCATGATGGGTGATAAAGGTATCGATGGAGGCCAATTGATGCGAGGTGAGGTTGATGAATCGGACCGCCATCTTCCGGATATCAAACGATCCGGACGGCAAGGGTGCGCCCAGCGTATCATCTGAAACCTTTATTACTTTAATATCATTGATATAGATACCGCTGTCGGCTTTGAGAATATCTACATAAAATTCGCGTTTTGCAAAATTTTGAAATCCCGGAAAGTGAAAAGCAGCCCCATTCAGGCTGATATCTAAAATTCGGCAAATTTCACTGGGTTTAGATCTGAAAACAGCAATGCCGATTTCGCCCATGGACATATTTTCGATATCGGTCAACTCAGAGGAGTCGGATTCAATTAAGATAATTGCTGGTTCCTGAATTGAATAGCGTGGATGCATACGGCGCTCTAAAAATCTGCTGCTTTCAAAGTCGCTACGCGTGGCAAACAGCGGACGGTCAGAGATTAGCATGGCGTCGTATTCATCAGATCTTAATAATTTTTCGTTAATCTTCATTTTACGGCTGTTCGCATGCGGTTTTAGCCTCATAATGCTACCTTTCCTTGGCAGCACCCGGTCTTCAAACAACAAGTTACTTTTATTGCCCTATCATTCATCAAAACGCCGTTTAAGACGGGCTGGCGTTTGTATTAATCTTGCGTGGTATCTACGGAATCAAGCGGAGGCCAATGCGAGGTGATGGATGCCTTGAATCGGTTGAGGTCATCCTGATTTTTTACCGAATCAGTCACAATAGATAGATTTTTATTTTTGCGTTTGATGTTGCGTTGGATTTCCCAACTTTCAACTACGTTCAGTGCAAGGTTTAACAATAAAAGGTCGGGGCAATTATGGCCCACGTGATACCATAATGAATCCAGGTCTCCGATATCCACAACGTGGTGTCCGACATCGGTCAATTCATGTGCAATCAGTTTCCGAGTATACGGTTGATCATCTACGATTAAGATATTTGCCACAGACTGGCTCCTCATAAGACAGTTCTGCTTACGCTAATCATGTTTGAATACATCAGAACCTATTTATTCTTCCAAACAGTATGAACGCCAGGCGCATTTTGGTTGATCGCAGTTTGTCATGCCACTTCGAAAGCACGCCTCGTTGTCCTCAGCACGCTGGATGCTTCGCACCAAGACCGTAAGGTCCAAATAGTTTTTAGTGATGCTGGGTTTTTTTTTAACCGGTAACTTTTGTTTTGCCGACCGCAAGTTCGGCTGAATAAGCGAAGATCTGCTGTTATCGGCCATTTTATCTGTATCCCAATATGAAATATCAAACAGTTACCCAAAGCATATTCTTCTAGCTTACTTTTTACGTTATTGAATGAAAAGATGTCCATAGGTGAATCGCTGCATTTTAATAGGGAAAACTCCCATTGCATAATTTTATGTCCCGATTTGCGGTTAAGATCAGATCATCAATAACAGAGCTATGCCTGTATGGTTAACAAACCAATCATTGCCGGTGCGATCAACTTTTCGTTGTCAAAAAGCGTCTAAACTCGTCTCTATTCCTTCCAAAGATCGACATCAATTAGGCCCAATCGGGCCGCGTAGCGAACCAATTCCATGACGCTATGGATTTCTAATTTATTCATAATATTAGAACGGTGATTGTCCACGGTTTTAGGACTGATGTATAATTTTTTGGCAATTTCTTTGCTTGACAGCCCCTCGGCCAACAAGCGCATAATTTCCTGCTCCCGCGGGGTTAAAGAACTGTAAGCGGTATCGGAAATTTTGGCTTGTTTGGCTGGCAGGCCCATTAGTTTTTCCACCACGGCATGTGAAATCGAACTGTCGAGAAAGTAGTCTCCCTTGGAAACAGTGTCTAATCCCATTAACAATCGTTCGGCTGCGGATTCTTTAACTAAATATCCGGTGGCGCCGGCTTGAAATGCTTCCGTGATATAATCGATTTTAGAATGCATACTGATAATGAGAATACGGGTTGCCGCGAATCGATTGCGGATATCCTGCGTTAATTGAATGCCGCTAATGTCCGGCAATGAAATATCAACAAGCACCAATTCAGGTTTTATTTTTTCAACGGCTTCAAAACCCTGCCGACCCGTACCGGCTTCTCCAACGACCTCGTATTTTGCGTCGCGCTGTATAATGGCTTTGAGCCCCTCTCTGAAAAGCGGGTGGTCATCCACGATTAGGATCTTTTTTTTAGCGCCCATTTTTTTTACTTTTAATTGGGATTTCAATCGATATTTTGGTTCCGACCATTAAACGGGATTGAATTTTAAGTGATCCGTTAAGCAGGCTGACGCGCTCTTCCATGCTGATCAGGCCCATGCGCTTTTCTGGCGATGCCCGGTGCAGGCTGCCTTCCACATCAAATCCTTTGCCATTGTCCTCGATGCGCAAAATAATTTTTGGAAAAGAAGCGACAAGTCGAATCTTTACCGTCGTGGCCTCAGCATGTTTCATGATGTTGTTCAACGCTTCTTGAACCAACCGATAAAGGTTAATTTCAATATGGAACTCCAACTGGATTTCATCCAATCCAGCTGAGAAGAAATCGATTTTGATATCGGTTTTTTCAGCAAAATCTTCACAATACTGATAGACCGTGCGAACCAATCCCATTTGATCAAGCCCAGGCGGTCTCAGATGGTAAGCCATGTTGCGTACGGCCGTGATGCAATCCTGCAGCTTTTTTGCAATTTCGTCAACTTTGCGCTCAACTTCAGGGGCCTGGGCCGGCTGCTTATCAAACAATGTCTCACTGGATATTTTTAAGCTGGATAAATCTTGCGCCAGATGATCGTGCAGGTCGCGTGAAATTCGCTGGCGTTCGGTTTCTTGCGCTTTAATCAACTGTTGGGTCAGAGTATGGATACGTTCCTTGGCGCGCTTGCGCTCTGTAATGTCAATGCCAACGCTGAGAAACTCGCGGATTTTTCCGAACGAATCATGGATGGCTTTATTGGTCCATGCAACCCAGACTTTTTTGCCGTTGCGGCAAATATTTTCATTTTCGTTGTTTTCATAACGTTCCGGATGTTGGAAAAAATCTTGAAACATGGCCCGGAGGTTCTGCCCGGAAGAGGCCTTTTCCGGGATAATAGTGCCGACCAAGTGTTGACCGATGATGTCTTCTTCTTTGTAACCGAAGAACTGCTGGGCAAATTCGTTAAAAAAAGTAACGTGACCGTGGGTGTCAAACCGCAAAATGATGCTGTTGGTGTTTTGAACCAGTTCCCGGTATTTTGTCTCACTTTCACGTAGGATCTTTTCAACGGATTTGCGCTCTTCAATTTCCTGGCGTAGTTTGGCATTGATTTTTTGCAGTTCAGATGTGCGTAGCTTTACCTCATTTTCCAAATGATCGCGGTGCTGCTTAATTTGGGCCAGCGCCACCTTGTGGTCGTGGATATCGGCCATTAAAGTCAGCTTGTAAACCTTGGTCTGATCAGGATTTATCGGCATGCTGGTTAGCGAATACCAGCGATCGTCTGTGGGATTTTGGATTTCTTGGCAATGGGTTTCACCATGAAACACGTGTACATTGTCACACCACGCACACATCGACGACCGTTTGAATAGTGCTCGGTAGCATAACTCGCCGCTCGCATCATAACCAAGGCGTCGGATAAAATGTTTGTTCAAAAAATGAATACGGTAATCCGCTGAACAGACGTATATAAAAGCATCAAATGCGTCGATGATAACATCTAATAAAACTTCCTTTTTTTGATTAAATTGGGAGGTCGTATTCATGAATCTTTACCAATCAATTGTAATAAAGAAGGATCAATCAACAGCGGCCGATTGAGTCGGGGCATGATTGTGCGATGAATTAGCGGTTTGGAAAGATCAGATCAGTTTTCGATAGGAGATTCACCTGCGCCGATGGTCATTCAGCATCTGTCAGCATTCATGCCAGCAGCAGGACGTGCATCTGAGAGAAGCACCGATAGGCCATATTCCTTATCTTAGCGGGTTATAACCTGATTAGTCAATTTTTTTATGGTCAACATCGACGCGCAATAAGCGATTGAAGCCAGAAGACTAATGGGGAATAAGCTTCTTAGTCAAAAATATAAATTGTATGGAAAGGTTTTATTGTTAAATTTCATGCCCAAAATCGATTTGTTTGAGAGCTGCGATAGCCAAATTACCGACAGAAGATACCGTTATCTGTTTTTTCAAATACAGACGCAACGATGCTTTATCATCGCTTAGTTGCCGCAAATAGGGTTTAAGGAATGGGGCATCATGAAAAGAACCGGCGGCCCATGCAGCTAAGCCCCGATGGTATTTATCGCTGGATGATAAAAAGGGTATCAGAAAGGAAGCGGCGCCGGCCGTTAATTGCGGTCGTGCCTGGGCCAATCGACCCAAACCCCATAGCAAACCTCGCTGCAGCATATCATGTTCCAGAAAATTTCCATCCGGTCGAATGTAGGAAATAAGCATGGCATGATACTCTCGGGCCAGCGTTGCATGGCGCGCCATGATGTCACCCATCGCTTCAGGCGAGCCCCAGCCAATTCCGCCGGATTCATCATTTAAATTCCACATCAAGCGCCGCATGACCACGCGAGCTGACTCAATTTGAATATCGGCCAAATTGCTGACAACCATTCCCATGGCTGTAACTGACCGCCATCTTACCAACTCATCGCGATCGTGGAAAAATGCAAAAAGGGGATTCACCGCTTGCCGCCCAGGAATTTGGCAGATGTTTTGTAAAGCAGCATCTATATCGGATTCCAGCAACAGGCGTCGAAATTGTTTTTTTAAGGCGCGTGTCCCAATTTTATTTACCGTCATGGACCAAGCCCGGATCAGAAATAAAGATGTCGTGTTGCCGATTGGAAAGTTTGACCTTGCCTTGATGCGCATGCAGGCAAGAGCCGTTTTTTAGGGTGAGAATTCATTAGTATGCATTGGTCCTTATCAGATTGTTTGCCCTTATTCACCTGATTTATTGTTGATCTATTTATTTTCCCAAAAGATACAATCGACCGGACAATTTTTTATGGCTTCATCAACCTCGGCTACCGGGTATGCGTCAAGGTCGATAACCTCTACATAGCCGGCGGCATTCATTTGGAATACCTCTGGGCAAATCTCTGTGCATACCTCGCAAAGAATACAGTCACTAAGCTCAACTACCGGTACTTTCATTAGGCGAGAACCTTAACATTCTGTTTATAGCTTAACCTGATCAAATGGCAGATATTATCCCGCTAATATTTGCAGTAATGATCACTTTTATGGTTAACTTTTGATAATTTTTGCCCCGATACTTTCACCGAATTCAAAGCATTTAGCCAGTGAATCATCGCCAGGTACATATTGGATTCGGGGGCCGGCTTCAAAAATATCAAACTTCATGGCTTCCAACTCGCTGCTGATAAGCTTTGCGGCTTCACCGCTCCAGCCGTATGAGCCAAACGCCGCGCCAATTTTATTAAGCGGTTTGAGTCCTTTCATATACGTTAAAAAGTCGCTCACAGTTGGAAAAAGTCCGTTATTCAGGGTCGGTGAGCCGATCACAACGGCCTTGGCATCCAATACTTCTGTCATGATATCACTGCGGTGCCAATTGCGTATATACATAGGCCTGACATTTACACCAACAGCAGCGATTCCCGCTGCAATGGCGTTGGCCATCGCTTCAGTACTATGCCACATGGTATCATAAATCACGACCGCTTTTTGGCCTGATTCCTGTTTGGCCCAACGCACATAGGCATCGATAATTTTAGAGGGATTCTCACGCCAGATGATGCCATGATCAGGGCAAATCATGTTTATATCGAGACCCATTTCAACGATTTGGGCATGCAATTTGAGTACTAATGGGGCGTAAGGATTTAATATATTGGCAAAATATTTTTTTGCATGGGGCATAATCGCATCGCCCATGACATCATCAAATTTTTCAAATCCAGCGTAATGTTGCCCAAAGGCATCGCTGGAAAAAAGAATTTGATCTTCTTTTAAATAGGTGAACATGCTATCGGGCCAATGTAACATGCGGGTGTCTAAAAAGGTGAGGGTGCGCTTGCCAAGGCTCACCTCATCTCCGCTTTGAACGGGCTGGTAATTCCATTTGTGCGTGAAATGCTGGGATAGATTCTTAAATCCCATTTTGGAGCAATACAGGGGCTTATTCTCACCGATTCGATGCATGATCCGTGGCAGCCCGCCGGAGTGATCCATTTCCGTGTGGTTGCTGACCACAAAATCAATTCTATGAGGATCCACCACTTGGGAGATATTGGCGATCAACTGATCGGCAAAATCCTTTTTAACGGCGTCGATGAGTGCTATTTTGTCATCGACAATCAAATAGGCATTGTAACTGGTGCCAAGCTTGAGTGAATAACCATGAAAATCGCTAATATTCCAATCATTCACACCAACATCGTAGATGTTTTCGGCAATTTTAATCGGTTTCATATTTACTTCCCAGGCTAATTAAGGTTTTAAAAAGCAATTAATTTATGGACGCGTTGTCGTGTTTGATTTAACATAATAACCATTAATTATTATAATCAAAACAAGATCATTGTCATTGGCGTAAATGATTGGTGATGAATATATGTCCCCAAAAAGTGAAGCCTTTTTGCCACCCAATGAGCGGTAGCTAAAAAGGCTTCTTTTTATGTACTTCGAATTGTTGAACGTTTTCTCAATTAAAGTAAACGGTAATTACTCCGCTTCAAAATCATCTTTGCCGGCACCACAAATCGGGCAGACCCAATCGTCTGGTAAATCTTCGAATTTCGTACCGGCAGCCACACCATTATCGGGATCGCCCTGCTCAGGGTCATACACATAACCACAAACCGTACACACGTATTTCTGCATTTAAATTGCCTCCTTTTTTAATAAGTGGTTGAGTAAAAGAACATGCGGCCTGTTTCAATCTGTTTTTCAGATAGCTGAGAAATCGGCTAAAGGTCAAGTGCATCAATTAATTGTTTTACCCGTGATTCAATATCATCACGCATGGATCTTAAGACTTCAATATTCGGGGTTGTGATTTTAGGGGGATCCCAGTCGATGATGGTGGCACCGGGAACCGGTGGACATTCCTTTTTGCCATCCAGTGCAATGACGACCTCCGGTGTAAAATCGGATATCACATCATTTACAGATTGGGGTCGGTAAAAGGCCATATCAATGTTTTTTTCCGCCATGACATCGGCCATCATCGGCAGGATAGATTTGGCCGGTTGGCTGCCACCGGTTACAGCATCTATTTTATCCCCGGCCAATAGTTGGGCGAAGGCCCCCGCCATTTGATTGCGGCAGGCGTCTGCGCTGCTTACAAACAGTATTTTTTTGCGGTTGGCCCGAGGGCTTAACAGTTTCTTTACAGCGGCTTTGACATCGGCCGCAGCCGTAGGGTGATGTTTCATATCATGCCGGTGTTCGATTTGACGGTAGGTCAAGCGTCCATTATATTGGGCGTCCACGGCATCAAAAAAATACTGAGCCGTTAAATCAACACCTTCAAACAAGTTTTTGCCACGGGTCGCAGCAACGGACAGTACAAAACCTTGTCTAGTTTTGCTGCGGGGGTCTTTGAGTTTAAA
Source organism: Desulfobacterales bacterium (assembly GCA_030066785.1). Taxonomy (GTDB): domain Bacteria; phylum Desulfobacterota; class Desulfobacteria; order Desulfobacterales; family JASJAZ01; genus JASJAZ01. The sequence continues at coordinate 35,233 of JASJAZ010000010.1, forward strand.
TCGATACTTGCGGGCCCAGAGGGTTTGACTCCTGTCAATTAAGGCTTTGAGTTGAGCAGTGACGTTATAAAAAAATATGGGCGAGGCCATGATGATCGCATCGGCTGCACGCAATAAAGCATAGACCTCGGTTTGCATATCGTCTTTAATGGGACAGTACCCTTTTTTTTCACAAACGATATATTCTTTACAGGGTAAAATATTTTTGCGATCGACTTCGAGGGTATGGGTTTGGGCGCCGTAACGACGTGCTTCATCCAGAAAGATGGAAAGCAGATGTGCCGTATTGCCACTACGCCGAGGGCTGCCTTGAAGGCCCAGTATCAGCATGTTCCTATTTGTCCCTTTCTTTTTCTACTTTAACATGACAGGTTTTGCAGGTTATGGGGCCGGTTTTTTCTCCTTTTTTGCGAAGCTGTCTATGGCATTTGGTACACTGTTTATTCATGACCTGCTTTTTTTTCAATTCGCCGGCATCTTTTAGTTTCTGAATGGCGCCGGCCTCTTGGGGAAATAGCGTGTGGCAGATGTTGCAATCTTCCAAAACATTTTGGTGACGGAGATGTGGAAACGGAACATTACCGGATTTGCCACCATATAAATCGATTTCAGCCGCTCCCTTGTTTTGCACGCTTGCCATCGTGATTGCCGTCAAGACCAAGACGCTGAAAAGTACCACCGGTATTCGCACCATGATGATGAAATCTCCCGAAAGTTTAATCATTACTTAGCAGCGCTTGATGTATGTACCAACAAATTTGTTGCTCAATTGCGTATTACGTGTACATAGCCGAGGCGACCTTCATCAGCTTCAGCTCTGCATTTTGAAGGCTCAGGTTTTGCTGCGTATTTTAGGATTAGATTTATTGAATCAAGATGTCGTTCAATGGTATTAAGCTTCGCCTTCCAATGTGCATTGCGTGAAGTCAATTTCTTCTCCGCAGCTGCCGCAAGTATGCGTCTTGTCAAATTCATCAGAGAAGATTTCTTTTTCTTCACCGCATTTGGGGCATTTGCAGTTGAACGATTTTAAGTGTTTAAAGTTGGAAAAACCGGGGCAGTGTTGGGGTGTGGTTGGCATTGTAGATTCCTCCTAATTGTTATGCTTCGATTGAATTTGTTTGTGTCGCAGTCGTTATGTCTGTAATTTTGTGGCAATCTCTTTGCCGTAATCCTGGGCCATTTGAATTCCGCCGCCAAGCTTACTCGATTTCAACCTTAAGGGGTTGCTGACCATCTCCATTTGGAAAATATTTTTCATTGTTTCGTAAATACGCTCGGGTGCTTCACCGCTCCATCCAAACGCACCAAAAGCCCCGCCAATTTTACCATTTAGCTGGGCTTTTTCTGCCAGAAAAAGCATTTTTTTCATACCCTGCAACATATCACCATGGTAAGTGGCAGAGCCAAACACCATGGCATCATACCCTTGTAGGTCTTCGGCTTTGCTAATGTCGTTTACATTTGCAACCTTCGTTTCAACTGCTGAGAATCGAAGGCCCTCGGCAATGAGCTCTCCAATCTGCTGGGTTTCGCCAGACCGCGATGCATAAACGATTAATGCTTTTGCCATGATGCATCCCTCCTTCATATATTCAGTCTGCAGCTTTTGTGACCCAGCAAACAGTTCTGGCTTGAACTTTTGTTCAAGTGGATGCAAACGAATATTTCAAGAATTGGGTCAATCTTAAATCACAGGGCTTAATGATTATTAGCCCTGTTTGGGCTTTGAGGCAATGCGTCCGTCGATGCCCTCACCGGCACAATCCGGCGTATAGCATGAGTTGTCTAAAAATTCGCACTTCTCTTTGCATGACGGGCATTGATCAGGCGGAGCTTGGGCATCAAACGAATACCCGCAATTGGCACATTTCCAACTGGCCATATGATCACCTCCGTTCTAAATATTGAAACTTGACCAACTTGCTAAAACCAACCGCGCTATCTTGATGTACAACGCCGAATCTTATCTTAACATTTTCATTATGCGCTGCACGAAATTAACCGTTATCTGTTAACTGTCAATATCTGGCGGCTTTCCAGATATTATTAATGGCAACCACCCGTTAATAAATATGCGATAATATCCGTAAATTTGGTCAAGCGCTTACCACAACAGGCCATTAATATTGTGATAACACCATGAATTTATGATGATTTCCACAGTCCGTGAAGGTTGCAATATTCACGCGCGGTAATTTTGTCCGCTTCGATGTTAAAAATGGCTTCGGGTTTGCCATCAGGACTGGGGCACAAAAATTCCCGGTAGACCTTACCATCAGCGATAACCTCAATCCAGGCGATAAAGTGCTTTTCTTCCATGGGATGGGGCACGCTGCCGACCATCACCTTAATACCACCATCGACTTTTTCAATCACCGGAACATGTTTTTCTTTAGCGGCATCAACTGTATTTTCAGTCATCAATACCATCGGTTGATCGCAACACACCAACTCGCCGTCACCACCATTCAAAACTTCAATAATGCTGCCGCATGCATCACATTTGTAAATTTGCAGAGTATCGGCCATGTTTAACTCCTTTCCTGATTAGATGTTGTTGTGTTTATTTATGTTGTTCAATTGCGATGTTGCGTTATGGTGTGGGAGAGTATCGTCGCGCCAGCGATTTGATTCAACCGGACCGACAATCTGATAAGCTTTAGGTAAAACCTCTCATTATCAAATGCGTCTAACTTAAGTGCAAATGTCTTTTTTTTCAAGTCCCAAATCGGATTTTCTGCCATCGTCCATCAATGCCTGTTGATATCACAGTCCGGTGATGAGACTATTTTGCATATAATTTTGGCGTACGGCCAAAGAGGTAGCAATTATGCTCAATTGGTGTCGGGAGTCTCTGTTCATGGTATTGTTCACAATTAAAACGTGAGCTTTATCAAAAGCGGTCAAGAAGTTGGCTGGATACCGCTGAAGGATGACCGTAATAAAAAGCTGAGTCCCAGTTTGATGATCAGTTATTTTTCAACATGCAGATGATTTGGGGGTATAAATTTTTTTAAACCGGGTGATGTGGGATTTTCGCGGCAATCCGGGCACAAACCGACAAATTCGATACGATGGCCGAGAACTTTGAAACTCGTTTCGCCGTTAATGCGGTTTTCAAAATCTTTCAGAGGTCCCATGGGAGCGTCGTCCACCCGATCGCAGCATGTACAGCGTATATGATAATGGAAATCAGAAATACAATCAAAGCGCTTTTGGGAACCGCTCAATTCCAATTTTTGAATCTCACCCAGAACAGAGAGAACCTCCAAGTTGCGATACACGGTGCCCAAGCTTATTTTAGGCAAGCGTTTACGTACCACCGCATATATCTTATCGGCTGTGGGATGACCATCCATTTTGCGCAGCTCCTCTAAAATCACGCGGCGCTGGCGGGTCATTCGCAGATTGGTTTCTTTAAGCAACGCGCACTTTTTCCTTAGAAAATGTTATTCAAGTATGAATTGCATTCTAGCAGGTGAAAATACACACTTGGAATTATTTTTTTTATTGAACCCGATGGCAACACTGCCTGGTACGCTGTTTGGAGCATAAGGCTGTTAGCGTTCATCTATCGGCACGAAACTGCACTCGTCGGGGCCGCAGTAATCGCCTATGTATTCTGATTCCGGACGATAAAGCATCGGCTTGGGCGCCGCCTCGGCAAACTGTTCTTCTAAAACGTGGGCCGTCCAGCCTGCCACGCGGGATATGGCAAAGACCGGTGTGAAAAAATCAACCGGAATACCCATGCTATAGTAGAGCGAGGCACTGTAAAAATCAACGTTTACGAAGATATCTCTATTTTTACGCTGCCTGAAGGCTTCTTTGCCTTTGGTTTCCAACAACTGGGACATTTCATACCATTTGGTTTCACCGACCCGTTCCCCCATTTTTTTAGACATGGGCGCAAGAATGTGAGCCCGCGGATCATCGGTGTTGTACACCGCATGGCCGAGCCCCATGATTCGTCCGCCTGAGTCCAACACATCGTTTACAAAAGCTTCCACTTTATCAGGGCCGCCGATTTTTATCAGCATCTCCATAACCCGAACATTGGCACCACCATGCAATTCCCCTGATAATGAACCCACGGCGGCTGATGTGGCCGCATACATATGCGCCCGGGTTGAGGCGACTTCACGGGCGGCAAATGTTGATGCATTAAAGGAGTGCTCGGCATGCAAAACGAGGCAGACATCAAAAAAGTTGGCAACTTCATCATCCGGTTTTTCACCCGATAGCATGTAAAGAAAATTGGCAGCATGATCCAGATTCGGATCGGGGGCAATCGGGTTCTTTTGATTGCGGATGCGTTCCCAGGCGGCCAGCAATGTTGACAACTTGGCAATCAGCCGCATGGCCATTCTTTGCGATCCCTCATAAGATAGCTCTTTCACATCCGGATCATGGTTTGCCAGCATCGCAACACCGGCCTGCAGGATATCCATTGGCAGTGCGCCTGAGGGACAGGCTTGCAGAACGGAAATAATTTCCGCTGGGAGGGCGCGCTCGCCCGAAAGTTCGGTTTTAAATGCTTCAAGTTCTTGGTCGTTAGGAAGCCTCTCGTGCAATAACAGGTGGGCCACCTCCTCAAAGCTCGCTTTGCCGGCGAGGTCTTGGATCAGGTAGCCACGATAGATAAGTTTACCGGCATCGCCGATCACGTCACTGATTTTCGTGCTCGCTATGGTGATTCCGCGTAAGCCGGTATTGATGATGGGACTGGAATCTTGCATGATGCACCTCGATCGATTGTTGATGCCCTGGGGGCTATGTGTGTAAATAAAAACGTTTTACAGTGCAGTTAACTGATGAAGTTATAAATCGATCCACATATCAGATTCATTACCGCAATGCGAACAGACACCAGTTCCTTTCACCTTTTGGTGTGGTTGATGTTCCGCGGCTTTATCGGTGTCTGGCTGACCCGAAACTGTTTCCGTGACATCTTCCAAACTGCAGGTAATCGTCATCTCCGCTTCATTGCCGCAATTTTTACATTCACAAACTTTTTTAACTTTTTTAACGGTGGCACTCATGGGACCCCCTGTCAATAAGGTAAGATAGTCATCTTTTAAAGACGGTTTGTCTATAGCACGAATCCTGTTTTAAATCGAGTATTTGTAAAAATAATTTAAATGGTCGTTGTATTTGTCAAGCATGATTCGCCAAAATAGGTGGCGATGATTAAAAATGCCTGCTTGAAAAACCCTATCGTCAATGTTATTGAAGTGGCTTAATTCGTGGCCATACCTGCAGGTTAAAATCATCGTTCCTGTAAATCAAACCATAAAGCATCGTTCCGCTAAGCATTCATGATCTCGGTTAATCTAAAAAAAGGGTATACTTTAAAAATCCTGGGGCGTCCCGCGTCATCCTTACAGAAATCCGGTACGCCCGCAAAGGTGGCAGTTTTGCCGGAACGCATCCCTTTCATCAAACCGCGGTTAAGCGTGAAAGTTGGCGATGCGGTGAAAGTGGGTACGGCTTTATTTGAAGACAAACGCAATCCGGATATTAAATTTTTATCACCCGGCGGCGGCACCATTGAGCAGATAAATTTCGGACCCCGGCGGGTGATTAAGGAAGTGGTTGTGGGCTTGGATGAAACCGAAGCTTTTGAACAGTTTGCAAGCCTTAACGAAACGGATCTGGATGCCATTGATAGAGAAGATCTTATCCGTTTAATAATTGATGGTGGTCTATGGCCCCTACTTAAAGCCTTGCCTTTTAGAGATATGGCCAATCCCCAAGTTCTGCCGCCAGCTATCTTTGTGAGCCTGGGCAATATGCAACCCTTTTTTCCGCAACCGCACGTCTATCTACAGGACCGTGAAGCCGACTTTCAATTTGGACTGCATGCTTTGCAAAAGATCGCACCAGAGCGTGTGTATGTCACTGCCGCCCACAATCGGGCAAAGCTGCCCCCAACCCTTGATGGTCATGTAACCCATACTTATGCCGGCAATTATCCCGCCCATGATCCCGGTGTGATGGTATATCTTACCAGGAAATCTGCCGCCGATAATCAATCCTGGTTTATTGACGGGCAGGATGTCCTGCTGTTGGCCCAGCTGCTTAAAAACGGCACTTATCCAACTATGCGAACTGTGGTTGTAGCCGGTTCGGCCGCCCCTGA
>JASJAZ010000096.1 GCA_030066785.1 Desulfobacterales bacterium
CAATTGTGCCTAACTCATCAGTGGAACTGACGGCGTGTAGTGTGGCAGTTCATCGAAAAGGTCCGTGCAAGCTTGGCACTCATCAAGGCCGCAGCTCACTTCTACGTTAGACGACAAAAATTGCCACTAAGGTTAAAGATATGCTATTGAGGGCGCGTTTACATCCCTTGAGCGACGACAGCCGTGCGATTCTTAAACGTTTACTTCCAGCTAAAAGTATGCGGCCGACAAGCGATCGTTACCCTGTTACAGTCGGCGATGAGATTCTATTTAAAATTCTCCAAGAGGGCGACTCTGCCGGCGGTTTCTGGGTTTCTGCGGAAGCCGTGTTCACAAAGACGGAACTTCGAAGCATCACACATTTAGAGACTGTCTGTAGGAAGTTTATCCCCGAATCTGAAAAAGACTACGAACACAACGCTAACCTATACAAGAAAACAAAGCTTATCTCGGCAGGTGGAGAAGCACCAATTAGTCTTCCATACGGATTTGCGTTGACCCGGATTAGGTTAAAGCCCAACATGGTAGGAGCGATTGGAGAATGGACAGAAGAATACGTAATCGGTTCCGCAGTTGTCAAAGTTTTCGAGCAGGCAAAATTTACTGGTTGGTCGGTGAAGCCTGTACTTAATTTAAAAACACAATCGCCCCATCCCGACTTTGTTCAGATATTCAGCGATGCTATTTTAAGTGCTGTAATGATTGATTGCTCCGTGGAACGAATAAAGAGTGCCTATCCAGAGGAAAATGGACACCTCCGCCATCTCGGATGTCTGTCATATCCAACCATAGCCCTGGAGAATATTCCGGATTTCGCTCGTACAGCTGAGCCGTGGGGTGGATGGCACGGCCAATCCTCTTGGGTCGTGAGCTCACGTGTTGCCAAAGCATTTACTGAGCACAAACTGCGGGGATGGGCTTTTCGTCCCGTGATGGTTACGGAGAGCGATCTCTATCGGCAGTATTTGGAAGAATGGCAGGTTCTTTGCGAAGCTGTCGTGCGAAGTACACGAAGCACGTTTGACGGCGGTCGATGGTAAAAGATCGTCTATCTATGCCATGCATACGGATGGGAATTCCTCTACGCTCCATTTCCGCCGGTGATGGCCACGTTAGGAGGCAGGGAAAGTATGTTTGCTTCACGCTCCCAACAGTTGTCCCGTGGACGAATCATTAAATTTGCTATTGAGAATGATTCGTCACCGGTATCGTATGCTGACGTCATACACCAATGGCAAAACAATTCAGACTTCCGAGCATTTTTCATTGACCTGTTGTTGAATTCACCTTTTTCCGCCTTTCGATGGGAAACGCCACCCGTCACAATTGCAACAGCAGATCAGCCTTTCGAGTTTGTGCTGATAGACAGCCCTGAAATCTCACTTGATCCAGATCCAGCCGCATTCGCTGAGCATTTCGAAAAAACGGGGCCGGAAGGGGTTGTCAAATTTCCGAACCTTGGTGGAGATGCGATCTTGATAGCACCATGTCCGGACGATTCCCAGTCCGACTTTGGGCACCTTGCCGCGTATCTGCGAAATTCACATGTTCCACAACAGCACCTGTTGTGGGAGTTGGTGGGTGCAACGATGCAGCGTAGAATCAGTTCGAAGCCGGTTTGGCTGAATACTGCAGGAGGCGGCGTTGCCTGGTTACATGTACGGCTGGATGATCGACCAAAGTACTATGGTTACGCACCCTACCGCAATACCGCCTAAGAAGCGCATGTGGTCGGACGCACTATCCTCTATACGCACATTGCGCAGCTGTTGCGCAGTCGGTTTTGTGTGAAAATACATCGATTAAAAGCCTCGCCTGATGGAGAAACAAATGGGGAAAAAAATTAAAGGATCTGAATATGGCCTTGAAAATATTACGCTTATTTTAAATTGTTTAGTTAAATCGAAATATATTCATTATGGCTATTTTCATAATGATTTAGAAACTGAATTTTGGAATTTTGGTAAAGCGCAGCAAGCCTATACAGACAAGCTACTTTCTTTAGTTCCAAAAGGCGTAAAAACAATTTTAGATGTTGGGTGCGGTACAGGGATGGTCGCCAAACTACTTAAATCGAACGGCTATCAAGTTGAATGCATCTCTCCATCGACTTTCTTAACCCAAAAGGTTAAAGACAATGACCCGGGTTTGACTGTTTATGAATGTAAATTTGAGGACTTTAAACCCCCAAAAAAGTACGACCTACTGTTGTTTTGCGAAAGTTATCAGTATATTAAATTAAATGATTTGTTTAAGAAACTATCTGAATGTGTCACCCGCGATGGATATTTAATGCTGTCAGATATCTTTAAAACGAATCCCAACAACCGAGGTCCAATTGGCGGTGGCCATTTGTATAATGACCATATTGAAATATGTGCAAGATCGCATTACACCCTCATTGCAGATATGGATATAACTGAAAATATCTCGCCTACATTTGATTTGTTGCAAAATATTCAGATACAATTGCTAAAACCATTGCTTGACAATACTATCCGCGTAATGTCCATCAACAAACCCATCATCTCAAAAATCCTTTTAAAAGTTTTTCATAAAAAACTTGCCCGTCTAAATGAGAAACTTACGCGGGAAAATAGAAATGGTGATGGATTCAAAGAATTTAATACATATCGAATGCAAGTATGGCAAAATATGTTCACAGAACAATGATTTTGCCCTCAAGCCCTTAGAGGAAACCTTGTGAAGCCAACGAAAATTATTTATCTTTTTCTGTTCGACACCCTTTCAGATTGGGAGATAGGATATGTTGCGGCTGGCATCAACAATCCTATGATGCAAGCTAATCCCGGAAAGTATCAGCTAAAAACTTTCAGTATTAACGGGAAACCTGTTCGTACAATTGGCGGGCTTCTAATCACACCAGACCTAAGTTTAAATGAGGTAGCATATTCGGATGCTGAAATGTTAATTCTTCCCGGAGGAACCAGTTGGGAGGAAGGCGGCAATCAAGAAGTTGCCCTGCTTGCAAAAAAATTCCACGAAAACCAAATTAAGGTGGCAGCCATTTGCGGCGCAACCCTTGGTCTTGCAAAAATAGGACTGCTTGATTCTTTAAAACATACTAGCAATTCCAAAGACTACCTTCTTAATTCTCAGTACCAAGGCGCTGATTACTACGTAGATGTCTTATCAGTTAGTGACAAAGGTGTTATTACGGCCTCTGGCACTGCTTCTTTAGAGTTCGCTCGAGAAATATTTAAAGAATTAAATCTTTATACAACCGAAGCGCTTGAAGCTTGGTATAAATTATTTAAGACCGGATCGCCGGAAGCGTATGCCGCGCTTATGAACGCAGTGGGCGCTTAACATCAGGCGGATTCAGGCCACGCCATCTGCGGCGCACCGGATGCAAACGTTAGGTTTTTTCAAACTCCGACGAAACTGCAAATAATAGCTGGGAGCATACTATGCACAAAAAAATCGCTTTGGTTACAAATGCCTTGGACTATGTTGGCCCACCAGCGGTCAAAGCGCTTGTGGAAGGGGGATTTAAAGTTGTGGCGCAAGATCCCGCTTTTCAAGACTCAAACAAACAAGAGGCATATAAAGCCGATCATCCTGGTACAGATCCTTCGGGCCTCCAGGACCCACAGAAGCTTATTCAGCATGTGTGGGAAAACAATGAAGCAGTCGATGTTATCGTCAGCAACGATACCTATCCTGCGATACATGTCCCGATCGAAGAAGCGGATGTTGAGGATTTAAAGGCTACGATTGAAAATGTATTGGTTTATCCGTTTAAACTAATGCAGGAAGCCATCCCAAGACTTAAAAAACAAGGCCGCGGAAATGTCATCCTGATCACATCGTGTCGCACTGAACTGCCTTTGCCAGGTGGCGCCATACCCGACATTGCCCGAGCGGGAGCCAATGCCTTGGTGAAATCGTTAAGTCTAGACTTAGCGCCTTTCGGCATTCCGGTAAACGCAATTGCACCCAATTACCTATACAGTGAAGCGTATTTTCCAAAGGCCAAATTTATAGATGATCCTGTCGGGAGAGAATTCATACGAGGCGTTGTACCGGCAGGCAGGCTGGGAGAACCGGAAGAAATCGGTGAGTTGGTAAGCTACCTTGCCAATATGAAGGGCTCCTTTCATACCGGCACAATCATTAAATTTGCAGGCGGTTGGCCGGCGGCTCCCCAAAGGCCTATCTAAAGAAATCAAACCTAACGATAAGTCTCTATTAAAGGTCTGCTTTACACCATGGTTAATTACATGCATGTTTCTCCCAAACTTTTTAAGCGAATCATTAATTTGTATCCACCCTATCTTGGCGCGGGTGTAAAAGTTGAATATATCAGCAAAGACTGGAAAGAGCTGCATGTGTCAATGGCGCTACGTTGGTATAACCGAAACGCTGTTGGCACACATTTCGGAGGCAGCCTGTATTCAATGATTGACCCTCACTTGATGCTTCTTTTGATGCAGTTGCTTGGAAAGGAATATTGGGTTTGGGATAAATCAGCAAATATTGAGTTTGTTAAAGCCAGCAAAAAGAAGGTAAAATCGGTAATTAAAATATCCGATGAGAATCTGGAAGATATAAGACGCAATACTGAAAAAGGCGACAAACACTTTGCAAAATTTTTTATAGAAATAAAGGATGGGGGTAATGATGTAGTAGCAAGAGTCGAAAAAGTGATCTATGTACGAAAAAAAGCAGCGTTAAACAAAGAAGGGACCTAATATAAAACCTTTTTCTTCAGAGGCCGTGTTCTTTTTGCCACTAAAATATTGATCCCAAATATAATCACATGAAAATCAGAACCGTTGATTTTGTGGAAGGTGCGAGAAAAGCAGAGGGCGTCGCCGTGGTCATCGACGTGTTTCGTGCTTTTTCTGTGGCATGCTACGCATTTGCGGGGGGCGCAGAAAGGATTTTCCCGGTCGGGGAAATCGATGCGGCATTTAAGCTGAAAGCGAAGTTGCCTGACGCCGTTTTGGTGGGCGAGCGGGGCGGAAAAAAGCTCGAAGGCTTTGACCTTGGAAATTCACCCACCGAAATCCAAGGCGCCGACCTGACCGGCAAGACGCTTATTCACACCACCCATGCAGGCACTCAAGGACTTGTCAATGTCAGACACGCGACAATGATTCTGACCGGCGCCTTTGTCAATGCCCGGGCCACTGCGTGCTACATCCAATCACTTGCCCCAAAGATTATAACACTTGTGCGAATGGGGCTTGAGGCCAGGAGCCGATCGGATGAGGACGACCTTTGTGCCGAGTATTTCACGTTTTTGCTCGGATGTGGCTCGTTTGATGACGCTTCAGTCAAACCAACCCTGAGGGCTTCTAAATTCTCTGAGAGGTTCTTCGATCCCAAGCAGCCTTGGTCGCCTGAAAGTGACTTTGATCTGTGTCTCATGGTCGATCATTTCGATTTTGCCATACAGGCCGAAACATCAACAACAGGGAATCTTTGCTTACGACGAGTTTTGCGGTAGTCTCGGCAAGATAGCCATAGACTCGAGATGATTACATTTACGGCTGCAAATATGGGTGCTCACTCAGGCAAACGGTGAAACACTACCATGACGTATATGATGGGTAAGATAAAATTTTTACTGTTGTTTATTCTATTGACTTCTTTTGAAGTTACTTATGCAAGCGAATGTGTGATTCTGCTGCATGGGCTGGCAAGAAGCTCGGCTTCGATGGAAGCACTTGAAGGTCGCTTGGTTCAAGAGGGGTATGCTGTCAGCAACGTCGATTATCCGTCAACAGATCATCCCATCGAAACGTTAGCGCCGATGGCGGTCGAGCAAGGGCTTCGCTATTGTAAAAAACAGTCATCACAGAAAATTAATTTTGTAACGCATTCTTTGGGCGGCATACTGGTCAGACAGTACCTGAAAACACACAAACGCCAGGACATTGGGCGGGTGGTCATGCTGGGCCCACCGAATCAAGGCAGTGAAGTTGTGGATAACCTTAAGGATACGCCCGGATTTGAGTTAATTCATGGCCCGGCAGGCCGGCAGCTTGGTACGGATCCTTCAAATTTACCGCGTTCGCTGGGGCCCGTAGATTTCGAGCTAGGAGTCATCGCAGGTACGCAAAGCGTAAACCTCATTTTATCTACTATGCTGCCGAATCCTGATGATGGTAAAGTTTCAGTTGAATCCACCAAAGTGGAAGGTATGGCCGATTTTATTGCACTGCCAGCAACCCACCCTTTCATGATGACAGACGAAATTGTAATCGATCAGACCGTGTATTTTCTCAAAAACGGTAAGTTCAATAAAGATGCATTAATAAAATAATCTGACCATAGCGGTCATTTTCAAACCGCCCAGGCCTTGTCCCATCATTTTACTTTTCAAAGTGTTTAATGCACATACCTAAATCCCAACTTCCTATCGTTCCTAAAATCGGTATCTTGCAAAACAGACTTTGATATCAATTTCAACCCCGCCACTGATATCCTAAACAGACATCCCACCGATAAGCCTAACCGAAACAAAGGCTATATCATTACTAAAAGCTAATTTATAAAATTAGTAATGTTTTATTATTGACATATGATCTTTTAGTTTTATTTTAAGGTCACAAAAAATTTAATGATCAACTTAACGACACTTAGGAGGTGTTACCATGATGGATTTAATTAGGTGGAATCCCGCAAGGGAAATGTTTACGCTGCGCAACCGTATGAACGGCCTTTTTGATGATTTCTTTGCACCGGTTGCCCGTAAAAATGATGAGACATCATCTTGGAATTGGAACCCGGCGGTGGATATCTATGAAAACGATGACAATATCGTGATCAAGGCCGAACTGCCCGGAATCGACAAAAAGGATTTGGCGGTCGATGTTAAAGATCAGCGCCTGACCATTAAAGGCGAAAGAAAGGCAGAAAACGAAGTTAAAGAAGACAACTACTACCGCCGTGAAAGAACCTACGGCCATTTCGAAAGATCATTTACGCTGCCGGCCGATGTCGATGCGGATAAGGTCAAGGCCGATTACACCGATGGCGTTTTAAAGGTTGAAATTCCCAAGCCGGCCAAACAACAACCCAAAAAGATAACCGTGCATTAAAAAAGAACAGATTATGCGCTGCGGGGGATGAATCCCCCGCAGTTAATGCCTATCAATTACTTTTCAAGACGCAAGCCCTTATTGGAAATTTCATTTTTACGGCTAAAGACGGGGGTGGCCATGAACAGCAGCAGGCTCAGCCTAAATAAATTGATCACACAATTGCAATCCCAGGCGCTTGTTTTTTCGATGGCAGCGTTACTCGGTTGGGTCGGCTGGCTGTTGGGTGGTCAAACGCTGAGCCTTTTGGCGGTCGGTGCCACTATTTTTCTGTACTATGCCAATCCAGCGTTTTCGCCCGCTGTGATGCTACGCGCCCATCGCGCGCAGAAACTTCAGCCCCATGAGGCTCCCCAACTACAGGCTATGATACAAGCTTTGGCCAATCGCGCCGGTTTATCGTCAATGCCCTCGCTTTATGTGCTGCCCGGAAGTCTGGTCAGCGCATTCACCGTTGGTTCGCAGTCAAATGCCGCCATTGCCATATCGAGAAATTTATTGCGCTATCTGGATCAACGTGAAATCGCCGCTGTCCTGGCCCATGAGATCAGCCATATTCGCCATAACGACATTCGCATCATGGGTTTTGCGGGCTTGGTAGGGCGTTTGACCGCCATGCTTTCCCTTTTGGGGCAGATGCTGCTGCTGTTGAATTTACCGATGATGATGTTTGGCGATTATGCCATCAGCTGGACGGCGATTTTGCTGCTGATTTTTGCACCAACCGTCAGCATGCTGTTGCAACTGGCGCTATCGCGCACACGTGAATATCATGCCGATGCCGGCGCGGTTGAATTGACCGGTGAACCGGAGTCGCTAGCTGCCGCCCTGGTCAAAATTGATCGCTCACAGCGCAACTTGATTAAACATTTCTTTTTCCCGATGCGCAGACAGCAACCGGGTAGCAATATTTGGCATACCCATCCGCCGACGAAGGCCCGCGTGCGCCGACTGCTCGCCATGCGCCAAGCTGGAAACCGTACCCGCTGGCAAACCACCCCAACGTACAGCCCTAATACTTTCGTAAACACTCGACCGTTTCATCAATGGGTGTCGCCTAATTCTTTCAATCGGCCGTTTCAGGGGCTCTAAGCGGCGCTAAACAGTCCGATTTGCATCAAATATAGGCAAAATAGACCTGCTCCAGTTGATCATAGTTATGTTGAACCTGTTTTGCGCCCTCTACCCAATCACCGTGGCCGGGCAGAATATAATCAACGTCCAGTGGCTTGAGCCGTTGAATGCTTTGTTTTAGCAGATTGCCATCGCCGCCGGGCAGATCGGTGCGCCCCAATCCCGCATTGAACACCAAATCGCCCGTGAACAGGGCCTTTTTTTCTGGCCATCGTATCGAAATGCCGCCGGGTGAATGGCCCGGTGTATGCACAATCTCAAGTTGAAGTTTCTTTAGGCTCAGCTCGCCTTCCACCAGAAAAAAATCGGGTTGGAATTTATCCAGGCGAATGCCCATCATGGCATTTATTTCCTTCTCCATAGCTTTGATAAATTGCCACTCGGCTTCATGCAATGTAAAAAGACTGGGCGCGTCGTTAAATAACTGAACCGCCTCGATATGATCCGGATGCGCGTGGGTGCAGATGACCAAGTCGATATCCGCTAAACCATATCCCAGATCGTTTAATCCCTCCTGCACGTGTTCAAAATACTGAAGATGACCGGGATCGATCAGTATTCGAGGCGGGCCCTCAATAAAGTAAGTGTTACAATTATTGGCCGACATTGATTGCCATAAAAAGGCATGTAATTTTTCAAATATTTGCATTATCATTTCCTTTCTAAAAAGCTTGGCGATAGAGATATCAATTTTACTTGCAATGACGTTCAAGGCAAAATAAGAAACGCAAACGCCATGATTTGCGAGAAAAGACGGTTCATAGCATTTCGACGACCAATGATCAAAAGGATGCCGTCCAAGCTATCTTAAACGTTACCGCATTTTATTTTTGGTCCTAAACCAATCTTAATTTGAAATCTTATTATGGGTACCAAGTCTTTTGAAATCAAGCATCTGCATTCCGGTGGCATCATTACCAATTATAACTGCCCATCGCAATGCCGGCACTGCCTATACAAAAGTGGTCCCCGGCGAGACAAACGTTATTTGGATCCCCAGACGGCTGAAACTATTTTAGCGCGCAGCGCGGCACTTAATTGCCGGTCGGTGCATATCGGTGGCGGCGAACCGCTGCTCAATCCGCCGGCGCTGCAAAATATCCTGGAAATTGCCCGTAATGCCGGTATCTCTATCGAATATGTGGAAACCAATTCAGCCTGGTTTCGCGATCAAGCCGAGGCCCGTTTGATACTAGAAAGTTTACGTGCCGTTGGTCTACAGACCTTGTTAATCTCCATCAGCCCGATGCATAACGAGTTTATTCCCTTTGCGCGCACAAAAGGCCTGATGGCGCTTTGTCAGCAAATGAACATCGCTGTTTTTCCGTGGATATCTGAATTCGTCGCTGATCTCAATCGATTTGCGGCCGAGCGACCGCATGCGCTGCAAGAGTATGAATCGGTTTTTGGCCGCAAATACCGTGAACGGATTTTGAAACGATACTGGATTCATTTGGGGGGACGCGCACTGGATACCTTTCGCCCTGCCCTGCCCGGCCAATCCATTGACACCATATTAAACACGGCGGGATCGTGTGCCGCTGATTTGGGCAACACCAGTCATTTTCACATTGATCTTTACGGCAATTTCATCCCCGGATTGTGTGCGGGCCTGGCCATTGCCGTGCAGGATCTGGGACAGCCGCTCAAACCCGACATCTATCCGATTATCACCCTGCTGGCAAATGTGGGGGTAAAAGGGTTATTCGAAATGGCATCCCGCGATTATGGATTCGAAACGCCCAAAAAAGAATATATTAACAAATGTGATCTTTGCACCGATATCCGCCACCATCTCGTCAACCAAGATTTTCCCTCAAAAGAACTGCGCCCCACAGAATTTTATACCCTCCCATAACGCGATCTCGCTCAGTCCCGGCTGTGGACGCAATCCCGCCTGTGGTTTGATAACGCTAAGACATTTTGGTCTAACCGGGCAGGGATGTGAAAAATTAGATTAAAGGTTTAACGCTTGGTGGAATTCATATTAGCCTAAATGATCGTAAACACAATGAAGCAAGCAGGTTAAGAGCTATAATGTTTGTATCTGACAAGATTTGGTAGCGAAATCAAAACGTCTGCAGCTTACGCTCATTTAAGGTATTAGCTTGTGAAGGTTACTTCATTTTCAACACACCACTTTTTAAGGGCCGATTTTGTCTGCTGCTCTTCAAAGCGTGACCATTCATCCAGCAATCCTTTTTTGACCAGCAGGCACTTGTAGCGGGTGTAAGCTCCCTTGCGGCTGAAGATCTTTTTGATTTGCGGCAAATCATCCGGCAAGCGCGCGCTTGCAAAATGAAATACCAGCTGTTTACCAAGGTCTAAATCATTTTTATGGGGAATTTCGACAAACTTGTGATCATCAATATCGTCGGGCAATTGATCGGAATCGCCCAGGCCCGAGAGGTAATAAATACGACCGTTGTCCAGGCGCAATATGGCATTGTTGGTGTAGCGGGGCGCCATGCTGACAAATTGGAATGCGTTTTGAATATCATCAAAGTTCATGACCACACACCCCGATTAAAGCTTTCAGGCCTGACTGTGTCTAATGGGAGCTCCTGCTCTTTTTTGCTTTCAAATTAAAAAACCAAATATTACCGTAAAAATCAAGATTCAACTTGCATCGATGCATAGCTGCCCGCCCCCGATTTATTCATCTATACTGGTTGTCAAAAAAACGTTTCGTTATTTGAACGTTTTTTCTACAACCACTTATGCCGCCATTTTTTATTTCGGAATATTATCATGCAACGCGGTATAAAATAATTGATGCCAATAAAAAAACCCGGATGGCTTTGCAGCACATCCGGGATAAAACTACGATTGGGTAGAAAAATTATTTGGTTATCTTTGCCACGATGAATCCCGCATTGCGGCGCTTCACCAGCAGGTTGATGGTATCGCCGCTATCCGTTTGATCCATGGCTTTTTCAAATTCCTTTACGGAGTTAATGCCTTTACGATTGACTTCTTTTATAAGATCACCGCGCTGCAGACCGGCTTCCTGAGCCTTGCTGCCCTGTTTAATTCGCACAATGAGAACCCCGGATTCGTCTTCGTAGCCTAAACGCTTGGCATTTTCAGGCGTCAGGTCGGTTACCTGGATACCGATTTCGTCATCAGATTCCGTTTCACGCGAAGCCCGCAGCTTTTCGTCCTGGCGTTTGGCCAGCTTAACCTTAAACCGCTTTTCCTCACCATCTCGCAGTACAGAAATTGTGGTTTTTTTACCCACCTCTTTGCCAGCAATCACCCGGGTCAGTTCCCGGCTGGTTTTAACCGGCGTACCGTCCACTGCCACGATAATATCTTTGGCTTTGATGCCCGCTTCATCGGCTGGATCACCCTCAAACACCTGGGAGACGAGCACACCTTCCTGATCGCCCACGCCATAATAGTCGCGCAATTCAGGCGATAAATCCTGGATACCAACGCCCAGCCAGCCACGCGTAACTTCGCCTTCGTTCTTAAGCTGATCAATAATACCCTTGGCCAAATTGACCGGTATGGCGAACCCGATTCCCTGGCCCTGGGCAAGGATGGCGGTGTTGATGCCGACCACTTCGCCTTGCATGTTCAACAGCGGTCCGCCACTATTACCGGGATTGATGGAGGCATCGGTTTGAATGAAATCGTCATAGGGGCCGGAACCGATCACACGGCCCTTGGCGCTAACGATACCGGCCGTCACGGTCTGTTCCAGACCAAAGGGGCTGCCGATGGCCACCACCCAGGATCCAATCGTTAATTTGTCGGAATCGCCGAATTTCAGCGGTTCAAGCTTGCGGGCATCTTTTATTTTGATAAGCGCTAAATCTGTGTTCGGATCGCGACCAACCAGTTCCGCATCAAATTCCTTTTCGTTAGAAAGAATTACTTTAATCTGATCCGCATTTTCAATCACATGATTATTGGTAACGATAAATCCTTTGGAATCAATAATGAAACCGGATCCCAGGCTGCGTTGTTTAAATTCTCGATTGGGACCCCGCTCGCGATTGGGTCCGAAAAAGTCTTCAAACGGATTGCGACGCTGGAAGGGATCTCCAAAAAAGTGGCGAAACACGGGACCGCCGCCTTTCATGGTTTTGACGGTACGGATATTGACCACGCCTGGTCGAGCGGCTTGAGCCAGCTCGCTAAAGTTTGCCGGAACCATTGGTGGTTCGGTGTATTTGGCGCCAGTAGCGGTTTCAACTCCCGTGCTGACCCAGACGATGGCGGCCAACATCGCTACCAGTATAAATGTAAATCGTTTTGAAAGAATCATAAAAACCTCCTTGATCATAATGTGTTTAAAAATAATTCCATCTGCGCAATAAACAAGCTCAGAATCAACTTATTTAGCCGTTAACAAATTAACCTAATAATACGCAGATTAGTTTACGGGAAGATGACCTTAAGATTACCAATTGGTAATCTTGCAATGCGGTTCAAAGCTGGAGTGCCGTAGATTAATGTGCCATTTTACGGTTACAATCGGGGGGCTTTGGATTTTGCGCTGAAATTGTGGAAAAAGGCGCCCAACCTGTCTCACAAACGAGTGAATGGCATACTAACTTTCCGCCGTACAGCGAATCATGAAAGGCCGTGCCGTAAGGCAATTTTTTCAAACATACGCACAAGCCCGGTGCCCAGCGCATAAATCGATTCAATGTTGAGATTCTCTTCAGCGGTGGCATCAAAAAAAACATTGAGGCTTGATTCTAATCCATCCTCCGGTTTCCAATAACAAATCAACATCGGCAACTTTGGCAAGGGATGCAGCACCAGTGAAATATCAGCCTTGTAATGTTTTTCCACCTGCCGGCCATTGAATAGATGGATCATGTCCTCAAAAAGATCGGTATAGATATCAGCCACACGTTTCAAGGGTTTTTCGCAACGCTGACCAAAAAGCCGATACCACGTTTTACCGCCCGGCAGTTCCCGCAGGGGAACCCATTTACCCACTATATCCTTGCCGGTACCGTTTATAATGTAGCTCAGAATCGGTATGGTTACCCAGCCATGGATGTGAATATCGGATGAAAGATTGCCTTCTGAATCGACACTGAAATCCTTGCCCATCACTTTCAGCGTCAATTTGCCGTCTGAAAACCGGGCGCCCAACCGTGGAGCCACCGCAGCCAGATCAATTCGAGCGACCTCGCTTTTCAGTGCAGTCAGGGCCTCTTCCTGATCCTGCTCAATGGTAGAAGATAAGGTGCTCTGACCGTCAAATTGATCATAGACCGCTTGATCTAAATGAGGGCATTGACTGAGTTCCTTGCGGCCTTGAAATACCGCAGCGGCAAAGGCTAGGCAGGTGGCATCGTTACAATCCCGGCAATTTGTTTTGGGTAGTAATTTAAAAACATCCATTGTATTTTTCATCTGGGTCATGGAATTTTCTCCTTGATCTAAAAATAATGGTTGCCAACCCGCCAGACAATCATATGGCCGAATGGCACCGCATTCTAACAGTCTAATAAAAAAAATTCCATAGAACATATCTCAAGAAAAAGATTAGGGTTCCTGGTTCCGCCAATAGCATGAATTCACTCTCCATTTTATTAAGGCTGTGATCATCAAACGTGAAGCGGCGAAAAAGCGGAAGATCCACGAAACATGTGAGCATTTTGAGTCGGTTCACAACACTGCCAAGGGTATTTAGACTTTATTGCGATACGCCTTAAGTTTAGTAAAACTAAATATCAGAACATAATCTGTGGTTTTAAGATGAGATCGCTTTCTTCTAATAAAATTTGCGCCAATTCCGCAAATTATATCAATCAGACGTATCATCTTAAATACACATAGTTTAATCTCAAATAAATAGCTCCAATTTTCAATTCAAATTATTGAATAAGTATTACTAAATAAATATACTTCAAATTTACTTGACAATAATATTTAGCGATACTAAACATACGATTCCATAAATTCGTACTGATTGCCGGCCAAATCTGCACAATCGGTTTAAAGATAAGTTTTTCGCACAACGGCGTGCGGAAAAGTATCGATTAAAAAAGACAAAGGCGTCTTTATCTGTGTGATGTGACTAACAGATTGACGCCTTTTTACGTTTAGACCGCGCCACAACAGGAAATATATAAAAAATATAACAGTAAGAAAGGAGACCAAACATGAGATTTTCAAAATCAAATGACGCTCTGGGAACCACTAACCGTGGCAATCCCACCGAATCGGGGTTGTGCACCCTCTGCCGGGCAGATTGCCAGGGCAAATGCGAGACTTGGTTATCCAGTCTGGTGGGCCGCAAACTGCTTTACCCGCGCAGCTATGGCATCAGCACTTCCGGCGCCAACAATACGACCCATGTGGGGGTATCCTACAACTCCCTCAGAATTCAAGGATATGCTTACGGCGCCACGGGAATTGGTGAGGGATTAAGCAATGATCCCGATGATTGTATCTTTCCCAATGTGGATCTGACAACGGAGTTTGGCGACAGAGTCAAAACCCGTATCCGTATGCCCCTGATTACCGGTGCGCTCGGATCGACATTTGTCGCCCAAAAGTACTGGGATTCATTTGCGGTCGGTGGCGCCCTGGTGGGCATTCCGGTGGTTATCGGCGAAAACGTGGTGGGTGTGGACCGCGAATCTGAAATTGATCAGTCCGATAATCGCAAAGGTGTTGTCAAAAAAGCGCCGGAGTTGGAAAGGCGCATCGAAACCTATCTGCGCTACTACGACGGCTACGGCGGTATTGTTTTCCAACTGAATGTGGAAGACACCCGCAATGGTGTCGCCGAATTTGTGGCCGATAAATATGGTGACAAATGCATCATTGAATTGAAATGGGGCCAGGGCGCTAAAAATATCGGGGGTGAAATCCAGGTAACCAGCATTGACTACGCCCTTTTCCTTCAAAATAGAGGCTACATTGTCGATCCGGATCCCTCAAGCCCGGAAGTGCAGCAGGCCTATGAAAACGGTTCGATCAAATCTTTTGCCCGCCACAGTCGTTTGGGCGCAACTAACCTAATTTCGGTGGAGCAGGTGCGTGAGGATTTCATGACTTCCGTTGAATATCTGCGCACCCTCGGTTTTAGCCGGATTACTTTGAAAACCGGCTCTTACGGTATGGAAGAGCTGGCCATGGCCATCAAGTTTGCCTCCGATGCCCATCTCGACCTTTTGACCATCGATGGTTCCGGTGGGGGCACCGGTATGAGTCCCTGGAACATGATGCAAAGCTGGGGGGTTCCCTCCATTAACCTGCATGCTAAAGCCTATGAATATGCTAACATAATCGCCGCCAAGGGTCGGAATGTGGTCGATATGTCCTTTGCAGGCGGATTTGCTCTGGAAGACCATATCTTCAAGGCGCTTGCTTTGGGCGCCCCGTTCACCAAGCTCATCTGTATGGGCCGTGCCATCATGATTCCGGGTTTCGTGGGCGCTAATATCGAAGGCGCCCTTTTTCCGGAAAAACGCGGTGATCTTAACGGACACTGGCCGGAACTGCCGAAAACAGTTCAGCGCGTGGGCAACAGTGCCAAGGAAATCTTCTCATCTTATTTTGATGTGGAGAAAAAGGTCGGCAAGGATGAAATGAAGAACATTCCCTATGGCGCCATCGCTTTTTACACAATGGCTGATAAATTGGCCTGCGGTCTGCAGCAGCTTCTGGCCGGAGCCCGAAAATTCTCCCTTTCCCAGATCACCCGCAACGATATCTTTTCGGGCAACCGCGAGACCGCCCAAGAAACCGGTGTTCCGCATGTTTCGGATGTCAACGACGAAAGTGCCCGTAAAATACTGAACAGTTAATATTGGCCCTCAATTAAAAATCACCCCCCGTTTATTTGTTCGGGGGTGATTTTTCATTTTAAGCTATTTTATTTTGATCCATAGTAGCCGGCAGGTACTTGCGCCGGTATTGCGCCACTGCGACGGTATGTCATCGGTGAGATATATAATATCGCCGGCCTTGGCATGATGGTGGGCATTTTTGAGGGTTAGTTCCAATTGGCCGGAAAGAAGATATCCCATTTCCTCGCCCTTGTGGGCAAAGAAATGCGAGGAAAGTTTCTTGCCGGCTGGGATTTCTAATAGGTAAGGTTCGGCCTTGCCGTCAAAATCAACTGGCGACAGTCGGTAGCCTTCGACATCGTTTGTAGGCAAATCCGCAAAATTGATTTTGGTGCGCCCATCGGTAAATACTACCCGATCGGCCCCGCCGGCGGCACCCTGAAAAAAAGAACCGATTTCAACGTTTAGGGTTTGTGCGATTTTGAAAAGGGCGGGTAACGATGGATAAATGGAATTGCTTTCAATCTGTGAAATGGTGCTGGGGGTAACCCCGACCATATCCGCCAGTTTTTTTTGCGAAATGGCCTGAGCGGTACGCAACTCTTTTATTCGCAGACCCAAATCAAATATACCGATTTTACGCTTTGCGGTCTCCAGCACAACGGTCATGCCGTCGTTCCAAAAACTGATCGGTTCGTTCAGCGCTGCGGGCTTGCGGTTGTCGGCTTTGATAATATTCAGCGTGGATCGGCCCCTTTTGATGGAAAGCTCAATGGCCACCTGGGCTATTTGGTTAATATGGGCTTTCAGGCGATTGGAGTGGGCGTCCTTTTCCATAATCCAATACGCGATGGTATCCAATTCATACAACCGGGGGCAGGCGTGGGAGTAAAATTTTAAAACCAGATCTTCGCCGCCCCACAGATCCTGCATGCCGGTCAGGCTTTCAAAAACCAGGCGAACGTCGCCCTGCATGGTTTTGTGAAGACTGTAAACGGCATCTGAAACCTGATCCGGTTTCCAGGGTTCTTTCACCTTGATAATTTGAAACGGCCACTGGGCGCCATCTTTTTCATAGAATTTATTAAATACCTCCGATCCGTCTCCCTTGCCATGGGTAAAGCCGTCGAGGATGGTTAGATGCTGACTTTCAGCCAATGGCCCTAAGTCTTCCAGAATTTTTTTGGGTGACCGATCAAAGTTGACATAAATCAGGGATTTATTGTGCGATTGCGATTCCTGAATGAAGTTGAAACTAAAGGCATTGGCCAGACTGCCGGCATCATCATACCAGATAACATTATCGCCGATAAAAACCCCGCTCAGCAGTCGGTCCAGTGCATCGATTCCAGATGATACGCGGACTCTCTTTTTAAACATCAGCCCTCATTCCCTTTTGTAAATAAATGGTTCAAAGCGTATAAAGAGATTATTGATAATTAACCAGGACGAATCGAAGACAACTTACTACATTTTACAGCGACAAACAAACCCAAGGCGTAAAGATCTTACTGCTTTTGGAAATCAGGATATGGTGACGGTAAAAAATGAAAATGATAGATATTTTCGGATGGGAAACAGGACCGAACCGGTAAATGTCATATGATAATTATGGTTGACACAGATGGGGTTATCGACTATTCGGCTTTTTCTGCTAATACCTTGGAAAGTGCTCACCGTTTTAAGAT
>JASJAZ010000011.1 GCA_030066785.1 Desulfobacterales bacterium
TATGAAACAGGTCATAAACACTGCATTGATCAGTTGCGGCGATCTTAGCCACCTGCTCTTCAATGCTGCGCAATTGGTTGCGTTGGATGCTTTTCTCCATATACCTTTTGCCAAGCACGTAAATTATCGCAATCAAGAAAAAAACAAATGCTTCCGGAGTGAGAATTGCCTGAAATAGCATTGTATTTCTCCCTTTTTTTATTCGGAGTTAGCAAGGCAAAAATTAGTTAAGGCTGACTCTCTGGTTATTAGGAAGGCAACAACGCCCTCTCGATTTCATCGCGGGCCCATTGCAAATTGTTTTTTCGTCGCCCTTCACAAAAAAGATCCATAATGGTTTGGGCGGACTTGCGGGCCGTATGGTTTCCAACAGATACCACGTCCTTAATAATCTGCCAGTTGCCGTCTTTTTGAAATTTGCTAAACGCCGGGCGTAACTCCGGGAATAATTCACGCACCAACCCATCAAAAAAAGCAACGTAGAGGCCTAATGAGACGGCTTGGCGGTTACGGATGATATGGGGCAGGGTACCAAAAATCCCGGTATCTGCTAAAAGATCTTTGACTGATCGCGTCAGCAATTCCACAGGCGAATGCGGAAATGCTGCGATCACTTCGCGCCAGATTTCCGTGTCAAATACTGTATCTTGGATTTCACCGATTTCGTGGTAGATGTAGGTATCGCGCTGGGCCGCATAAAGCGTATCCAGATTGTTTCGCAGCGTTTGAGATGTTTGATCCGATAATCCACAGCATTCGAGTGCAAATTGCAGGGCGGGGCGCCCGGATTTTTTGATGTAAAACATCTGATCCCATAAAAACATCCTTCCGGCATCCTGGCGTAATAGAATACATTCGTCCTGGGCCAGCGCTGGAATGGTTAACAGATCACGCGCCAATTCCTGCCCCAGCGAATAGACCGTACACCCCTCTATCGTTTCTTTGGATTCAATGCGCGCTAGAAAAAAAGTGGGCTTCAATTGGTATGCATAACCAGCGCCGTAAAAATACCCTTGTGGCTCCAACCTGGCATTCACGGCCTGGGTGTCGAAGGGTCCGAAACTTGAACCATTAATCGGCAGCGGTACGAAGTCTTCCTCGGTAAGATCATCCCAAAGCTGTTCCTTGTCGCCGATCCACTCGATAATCTCCGCTGAATTTTTCTCCTCCCAAGGAGGAAGTCTATTTTCCCATTTATACAAATCGCGCAAGCGCATGGCCAGCCCACAAACTGAGTACAGACCGGCATGTTTGGCATCGGTTATACTGCAATTATGCAAAATATTGCGGACTAAAGGGGCAATTTCTGGTGTGCTCATCATTTGATTCCTTATATGGATTACACTCTTTTAATACATAGGCATCATTGACAATAGTCTCAAGTCACCTTTCGTTGCGGGTTTAAGGAACCACATCAATCGGAAAGTTTTTGATACCGTTTCGAAGCCGAAACGAAACCGAGACAGGCCGTCACCTGATCGGCGTAACAGGCCAATAGATCTATAAATCTGCCCGGGAATGCGGCCTTTGGTTAAAAAAGAAATGGCAATCCCGCGTTCCAGCAGCACCTTCATGGCATCAAAGGTGTCCGTCAATACTTTCGGATGCGTCTGAAATGAATCCGATGCGGTGTTAAATATGACGCGGTCCACCACGGATTGTCGGTGGGGGTTATCCAACTCCGTCATCAACTTTTGGGCGAGATTTGCATAAATTTGAATGGTTCCCGCTGCTGGTACATTTGCATAACCGCGAGCATAGCCATAAAGGCTAGACGCTAAAACGCAGTCAGTTGCCAACCAGGCCGCAAGCTACCTGTTTTGTTACGCAAGGTCATTTCATCCCGCTTTATTGCCATTGGTCTCCTTTTTTAACCGTTTATCGCTTTTCGTTTGGCTAATCATAAAATGTTGCATTAGATTCGAATCAAAAGCGACCATCAAAATATGAATCCGTACTTAAATTTAGAGAGGACAAGCCATGAATTTGAAAGGCATCTCAAGACGTTCGTTTCTCACGCTGGCTGCCATGTCTACCGCCACCATGGCCTTAAACTGGAAAAACATTGAGGCGTTTGCCGCTAAAATGGGTCCTAAAAAAGAATATCCGACGATGATCATCGGTGCCGGTTTGGGCGGTTTGTGTTGTGGCGCCTATCTGGCGCGTGAAGGCGTACCGGTCACGATTGTGGAACAGCATGATATTCCCGGCGGCTATGCAACCGCATTTGATCGGGCCGGTGGCAAATATCGTTTTGAAGTATCCCTGCACGGAACATCCGTTCGAGACAACCGCATTGAACGCATCCTAAAAAATATCGGCGTGTTTGACAAACTCGAATGGGTTGCGCTGCCTGAGGTGTATCGATTGAAAACGCCGCAGATAGATATCTCGGTTCCGCAACGTGATCCTCAAGCTTATATTCAGTTGCTGAGCCAACATTTTCCAGATGAGGCGCAAGGCATTCGACAATTCGTGCAGGCAATGATCGCGCTGCATGAAGAAGTCGAAGATTTCAGTAACAAAAAATCTTTTTTTAAACCGCTTTTTCCGTTGCAGTACCGCCGCATGTGGAAAGTGCGCAATCAGACCTTGGCCGATTTACTTAATGCGCATGTTAAGCATCCGGCACTGCAAGTCGTTTTGGCGGCACTGTGGGGGTATTACGGATTGCCGCCATCCAAACTTTCCGGTTTCTATTATGCCAATGCCACCGGTGGGTATCTAAAAAACGGCTCCTATTCGATTAAAACCCGCTCTCAGTCTTTAAGCAATGCCATGGCAAATGCCATTGAAAATGCCGGCGGTCAGATAATTTATGGCACCGCCGCTGATAAAATAAACGTGTCTGATGGCCGCGTACAAAGTGTTATATTGTCAAACGGCCTCACACTGCCAGCACGGGCAGTGGTGAGCAATGCCAGCGCCTTGACAACTTTCCAGCAATTGCTGCCCCCTAAAACTTTGCCGCATGATTACCTTAAAAAACTGCAAACGTATCGGCCCAGCATTTCCTCGTTTATTGTCTGGCTGGGATTGAATCAGCCGTTGCGTGGCAAAATTAATGGGTTCAGCAGCCATATCTCCACCGCTGAAAAGCCGGAAAAAAATTATGAATATTGCATGGCTGGTGCCATCGATAAAGGACCTTTTTCTGTTAGCATATACGACAATCTGTATGAAGGTTACTCAACGCCCGGCACGACCAGCGTGATGCTTTTGTTTCTATGCGGCTATGAGCCCTGGCGGCAGTTTGAAGCCGATTATCGCGCCGGAAATAAAAAAGCCTACTATGCGGAAAAGCGGCGCTGGGCCGCTCAATTAATTCAACGGGCTGAAAAACATTTGATACCCGATTTGACCAGCATGATCGAGGTGCAAGAGGCCGCCACCCCGCTTACCAACTGGCGCTATACCGGTAACAGCGAAGGTGCTATTTATGGCTTTGAGCAATCAATGGACAATGCTTTTATGAACCGTATCAAAAACCGTACACCGATAAAGGGATTATATTTAGCCAGCGCCTGGGGCAACCCGGGCGGCGGCTACGGCGGCGTTCTGCGTGGGGGTGAGTTGACCTTTCAAAAAATGATGCAGGACTGGGGGCGTGATAGTTCCTGACAGGCCATGATCAGATGATCGCATAAGAAATGATTGCAAAATTTGAGGGTATCGATCATAGCTATCTTAAAGAAGCCATCGGTTGAAAAAGTACTGAATGTCGAATGCTCCCAATATCACCTGAAAGAGGTCGAGTCCTTTTTTTACCGCTTTGCATTATAATATTCCGAAATAAGGAGTGGCAGCATAAGTGATTGTAGAAAAAACTTTCAATCACGGAACGTTATTTGACAGCCACTACAGGCCCAGAAAACGCAATGAAAGCCAAAATTACACCGTCCTATGCTTTTAAAGCGCTTGCCATTACGGCTGTGTTCAACACTATCATTGCCATTTTTCTGACAGTTGTACGGTTTAAAGGTGGCGTTTTTCTGACCAATTTCACTTTTTCCCAGTGCATCGGCTTGTCAATATGCGTCTGCATGTTGGGCGTACATCATCTGTTTAACGCCTCACGCCCTATTTTGCAGTTGGTGCTCCATTTGGCCGGCATGATCTTGGGATCCGTTGTCGGAATCGTCTTGGGTGGTCTTCTATCCGGTATCGGGATCATGTATTTCCTCAAAGAGTCGATCTTTTTCCTTCAGCTGATTTTTTTTGGTCTTCTTTTCGGCTCCGTCGCCAGTTATTTTTTTCTGTCACGGGAGCGCCTGGCAACCTCTGAAACTCTGGCTCAACAAGAACGGATTCGGCGTCTGGTTAGCGATAAAAAAATGATCGAAACCAATCTGCGATTGCTGCAAGCCCAAATTGAACCGCATTTCCTATTTAACACCCTGTCCAACATTTTAAGCCTTTTGGATACCGATACCCACAAAGCCCGATCCATGCTCGAAGATCTGATTCGGTATCTGCGTACATCACTTTCCCGCAGCCGGGAAAAAATCACAACAATTGGTCAGGAATTGGATCAAATCCAAGCCTATATGAATATCTACAAGATCCGGATGGGCCGCCGCTTAACGTTTTGCATCGATGTGTCGCAAACAGCCAGAGGATTACCTTTTCCACCGATGATGATCCAACCTCTGGTTGAAAATGCCATTAAACACGGTTTGGAGCCTAAAATAAATGGGGGAGAAATAAGGATAGCTGTTCAGGCCGAAAATAACTTGATTCGGGTCGTGGTGGCTGATACCGGCTTGGGAATGACCGTTGCTGCGCCACCTGGAACAGGTATCGCCAATATTCGTGAACGCCTGCACTCCCTTTTCAATGGAAATGCTCAATTAATTTTAGAAGAAAATACACCTTCCGGGCTTAGGGCCACCCTTGAGGTTCCGCATGTCGCCACCTAAAGTCATTATCGCCGACGATGAGCAAGAACTAAGATCCTTTCTTAAAAGACAGCTTGGTGAGGTTTGGCCGGAACTCACTATTTGCGCTGAAGCAGTCGATGGACCGTCAGCACTGCAGCTCATCCGGTCCCATCAACCTGATATTGTCTTTCTGGATATTCACATGCCAGGCCTAACGGGTATGGAGGTGGCTCGACAGATTGATGCTAACTGCCGGATTGTTTTCATCACGGCTTATGATCAGTATGCCGTGGAGGCCTTTGAGGCCGAAGCCGTTGATTATCTCCTTAAACCGGTAAGTCGCCAACGAATGGAAATTACCGTCAAGCGGCTGAAACACCAGCTGGCAAAAGCTCCACCTTCATCTTCTGAAACGACCGCCGCCCTGCAACGCCTGATGGAAAAACTTGCGATCGAAAAACCGCCTGTTTATTTGCAATGGCTACGGGTATCAAAAAACAATAGTATTCAGCTTCTTGCGGTACAGGAGGTAAGCTATTTTAAGGCCAGTGATAAATATACCAGCGTGATCACGGCTTCCGGGGAAGCATTAATCAAAAAACCGATCAAAGAGCTGGCCGCCGAGCTGGATCCGAAAATCTTCTGGCGTATTCATCGTGCCACCATTGTAAATGTTGCCTGCATCGATAGCGTAAGCCGTTCCGTGACCGGCCGCTATATTCTGCGACTCAAACAACCACCCGACACCCTTACGGTCAGCCGAACGTACGCCCACCTTTTTAAACAAATGTAGCAGCACGTTAAACTGCCAATAATCTGCCTCAAATTTATTAAATTGCGTTGTAATGTAATTTCGTTTCATTGGGGAAAGCAGAATTTTAATCTTGAATCAGCCAGGGACCTACAGAGGATGGCTTTTCGGTGCTTCAGCTGCTGACACGGATATTTTTGCCGTCACGCGGACTAATTGGCGGCCCGATTACTTTCAACTATCTCAATGATCTTTTCAAAATCTTTTAGCGGCAGAGCCCCCTGGGTGCCGATACCATTAATCACAAATGCGGGCGTACCCTCAAAACCAAAGCGCTCCGATTCCTGAATGTCTTTGGCCACCAGCCGAATTA
The DNA here is from genome assembly GCA_030066785.1 of Desulfobacterales bacterium. Taxonomy (GTDB): domain Bacteria; phylum Desulfobacterota; class Desulfobacteria; order Desulfobacterales; family JASJAZ01; genus JASJAZ01. The sequence continues at coordinate 6,005 of JASJAZ010000011.1, forward strand.
TATCGTTGTCAGCAGCATCTTGTTTCAAACGCTCTAAATCCAGTTCGAGGCTTTGGGCAATTTCAATGAATTTGGTCGTTCCTCTATCCACAATTTCTTGCTGGTGCGCGAATAAATAATCGTGAAATTGCCAAGCTTTTTCCGAACTTTGCAGTGCTGCGGCTTCAAAATAGATGGCAGTTTTGGTCGCCAATTGATCGAGGGGATGGTGCTTGAAAACAAACCTGATTTTATCAGGGTATTTTTCCATCAGGGTGTGAATCGTTGCGGCGGCTTGGGCGCAGTAGGGGCAAAGAAAATCGGAATAAGAAACAATCGTAATCGGTGCCTGCGGGTTTCCCAACATCAATCGGTCTTCGGCAATCGAGGGCTCCAACCGATTGCTAAGCTGTTGCCGGTAATGTTCTTCACGAACCTGTGCTTCGGCGGCCAGTTGGCCCTCGCGGACGATCTGGGCAAGCTCGATTTTGTGTTTCCGCAAAATATCTAAAATTATCTGTGGATCTTGTTTAGTTGCAACCTTCGAATAGTGGCTATCTGAGTGCGGGTGTTTGTCCAATTGCCTGTCAGTGGCACAGCCGGTTATGAACAAACAACCGGCAAAAAACCAAAAAAGTATTGCTCGCATGCTGTTTCTCTTTAAATCCTCCAGTTTTTGTTTGAAGACTAAATGCCAGACTCAAAATGTTCCGTCAAGCAAAACGCTTGATGCAACTGAAATGCACAAATGTCGCCGCCAAACTGTTGCTCATTCAGCATTTATTATGAATTAATTTGCACAATTTTGATGTAATTTTTTCATAGTATACTTGATGGCTACGACAACCTATAAATAACTATCTGAAATAAATATATAAAAATACTATAGTGGATGGGGTATATGTTTTGCATTGTTGTTACGGCATCCACTGGGAAATCTTTTATATTTGGATCTGAGTGTTGCTTTGTATTGATTGAGGCCGATATGAACATTGGATTTATTTCAACCAGGTTTTCCGGCACTGATGGTGTTTCGCTGGAATCAAGCAAATGGGCGGAGGTACTGGGTTGTGCGGGTCACAGATGCTATTGGTTTGCTGGCAAACTGGATCAACATCCGGAAACAAGTTTCCTGGTGCCGGAAGCCCATTTTAAATTTGAAAATAATCAATGGATCAATCATCAAGTATATGGTGCCAAGCACAGGTCTTCAGCGGTAACGCAAAAAATCCATGACTTAAGATCATTATTAAAAAAGAATATCGGTTATTTTATCTCCCATTTTCACATTGACCTGTTGATCATCGAGAATGCCCTGAGCATACCGCTACACATTCCACTTGGAATGGCCATTACAGAGATTATTTCGGAAACTGGGATCCCAACTATTGCACATCATCACGATTTTCATTGGGAACGCACCCGGTTTTTAAAAAATGCCGTTAGAGAATATATCCAAATGGCATTTCCACCCGACCTGAATAGTATCCGTCATGCGGTTATCAATACCAATGCTCAGAAAGAACTGGCCCACCGCCGTGGAATAGTGTCTACGGTCGTTCCCAATGTTCTGAATTTTGAAAAATCGCCGCCCATTGATCAACATAAAGTAGAAGAAGCCCGGTGTTCATTAGGTTTTACACCGGATGACATCCTGATTCTGCAACCGACCAGGATTATTCGACGCAAGGGTATTGAAATGACCATCGACTTGGTAAAGGCGCTGGATGATCCCCGATGCAAAATTATCATTTCGCACGAAGGCGGTGATGAGGGATTTGAGTATTTTTTCTGGTTGATTAATTATGCACAAAACTGTGGCGTTGACTTGCGACTGGTGGGTTCGTCGGTTGAAAGTCCCTGGGCCCAAAACGGTCAAAAGGGCAAGCTGTTTTCATTATGGGATATTTATCCTTTGGCAGACGTGGTGTCGTTTCCCAGTCGCACCGAAGGGTTCGGCAATGCCCTTTTGGAAGCAATCTATTTTAAAAAACCGATTCTAATCAACCGCTATCCTAATTTTATCAACGATATTGAACCTAACGGATTTGATCTGATTGGCATTGATGGATTCGTCGACCATAATGCTGTTCAATCGATTAAAGAGGTGTTACGCTCTGAAGTTCGTCGACATGAAATGACCTTTCGAAATTTTCAGATTGCTTCAAAGCAATATTCATACGCGGTATTAGAAAAAAAGCTGTTGCATTTAACGAACAGCTTGATTACCAAAGAGACAAACGATCAAGCGAACCAACCCACAGGTGCTGATAAACCCTCGCTTGCGGTGAATTTTGCAGTTTAAGGCGCGCATTCGTTTAACCTGTGTTATATTCTATTACAGCATAACGCCAATAGCAGGTAGCAAAAAAAGGAGGTTGTGAGATGAAAAAAGTTTTTTTTGTTTTGCTAATCGGCTTATTTTTAGCCGGTTGCAGCAGTGGAATTGATTATGGTGAGGCCAAGTCGAGTTGGAAGAATTGGGATCACATTAAGTTTAGTGCCGTGGGCTATAAAAACCCGAGCGCTGAAGATCACAAAAAATCGATGGAGCAGGGCTGGTGGGGTGAGCCAATTCCATATATTCCGGCTGAATAGTACTCGATATCGACCCGCTCCAACAATTTAAAATGGCCGTGGATGGCTGATTTGCCGCCTGCGGTCATTTTTTTGAGACATAAAAGGAAGATAGAATACTTATTAAAACAGACGAATACCTTCGGCGGCTAGCCCGGAGAGCTTCTTTATCACTAACCACCAAAGATAGGGAATACTCAGAATCGCAATTAAACCGACAAGCCCGTATAACCATTTGTTAAATGAATTTAAATTCCGCCAGAAGGCCTGATAGCTGCTGGTTGTGTCTGGCTCGCGGTTAGCTTGCTTTGATATCCAGATCGATGCGCAATAAAGCATTATAATCAGTAGTGTTAGCCAGTACGGATTTAGTCGAAATTCAAACAATTGGGCGCTATTCAATATCTCTGTTATAATAATACCCAGTCCCGACCATCCCACCAATCCCGCAAAAAATTTTCCCATCGTTAATACCATTTGGTGTTTAAAGCCACCTTTGAGACGGGTGCTATTGCGCCAGGTTGCAGTGTCGCAGCATGCGATGGAGGGTGCCACCTTACTGTTCTTTTATGCTATCCTCCATTGCATCCAACCTATCTTCTTGCTCGTCTTGCAGCGCACGCGCGTTATTAATCGGCGTTTGAATTCGATGAACGATTTCGTGGGCGGTTTCTTGGGTCATGGTTTCAATGGTACCTTTTTCAGAATCTTCATTAAGGCTTTTTGAACAAGACATCAAAGCCACATTAACAAAGAGAAATAAAACAATGCCCATATGTATCCATTTATTCATCACATCTCCTTTTAATTTGGTCTAATTTCAATTTAGCATATATCGGTTCAAAATCAATAAAACAGACCCTTGCAAGCTAGGTGACAACACTATTGACCTTTGCGCGGATTTGGTTTCAATCGCTTAGTCCGGGCTTGAAACATGCAAAAGCATGGATAGTAACATGAAACAATTCGCCACGCCGATGTGACTGCCAATTGACAATCGCGCACGCCATTGCTAAGGATGCAAATATTTTTTTGGCTCATGCGCAGAAACACTCTGTTTTTTGCCGGCAAGATAATGTCCTATAATTATCCAATTAACGATTAAACGATTGTTTCAGGAGGAATGTATGATCTTAGCCCGTTTTAAAGCTTTGACTGTTATGAATTGTTTAATGGCTGTCAACTTGTTGCTTTTTTTAGGGGCCTGCAAAGTTGAAAAAGAAAAAAGCCATTTTGCCAAAAAATCAACACCGGATCAGGTTTTAAAAGTTCTGAAAGAAGGCAACCAACGATTTGTCGAGGGTAAGGCCACCCATCCGCATACGGATAGTAAACGACTTATCCAGGCCGGCAAGGAAGATCAGGGCAATCACGCCTATGCAACCGTGCTCGCCTGTTCCGATTCGCGTGTGCCGGTTGAAAGGATATTTGACGCGGGTATTATGGACCTATTTATTGTACGCGTAGCCGGTAATGTCTGTGATGTGGATGAAATCGGCTCCATTGAGTATGGCCTGGCGCATGTCAATACACCCGTGTTAGTTGTTTTGGGCCATACCCAGTGCGGGGCGGTCACCGCTGTTACGCACGGAGTCTTGGGAAAAGGCCACGCCTTAGAACGTAACATTCCACCCTTGGTCGATAACATTGAGCCGGCGGTCAAGCGCGCCATGCAAACCTATCCGGATCAAAAAGGTGATGCCATCATTCCGATGGCCATCGAGGCTAATGTATGGCAAGCCGTGGAGGATCTCTTCATGGAGAGCCCGGCAACCCGCAACCTGGTCAAGCAGCGCCGGGTAAAGGTGGTTGGTGCGGTTTACGATGTCGGGACCGGAAAAATTAATTGGCTGCCGGAAGTAAACGTCGCGGCCATTTTGAAAACAGTGGAAAGCAATCCCCAACGGGCCAAAAATGCCATGGCGGCTAAAGCCCATTAAAAAAAGTTGTCGTGCTCAACTGCGTCTAAAGGGTGCGCTTGGGTCCAAGGCGCAGGTATTTTGAACGATCGGCGGATTGTATGGCAATGTTTTTAATCTCGGTGCCCTGTAGTATTTTCAGCGGCACCCGCACACCGGCAGTTCCCAGCGACCAAACTTGTCGGTAGAAATCAGCTAATCTGGTGACGGCCTGATCTTGTACTTTTAAGATCAGGTCGCCGCCGCGAATTCCTGCTTTGAAAGCGGGCCCCCCGGGGGTCACGCGCATCACCACCACGCGGTCATGGCTTTGTTCAACATGCATGCCCAACCATGGCTGGGGCGGTTTGGAAGAATGTCCGGTTGTGGCCAAGCTGTCTAAAATGGGCTTGAGCAGATTGACCGGTACAAACATATTGCAGGGAACCATTCCAAAATCAGGCACGCTTAGATGGTTTAAAATAGAACCCACCCCTAAGAGTCGTCCGTCACGACCGATTAAGGCCGCACCACCGTAATCATTATACGGTGGGGCCGTATAAATGGCATTTTCCAATAGATATTCCCAGTAACCTGCAAATTCCCCCCGAAAAATGACGCGGACGCCCTGGACAGCCTCGGCGCCCCCATAGCCCACCACCAATGCCGGGTCACCCTCGATAACTTCTTTAGAATCACCCAAGTCCATTGGTGCCGCATCCAACTTGATTGTGGATCGCACCAACCCGAATCCCGTTTCGTGATCGTAGCCGACAAAACTTGCTGCCGCGGATTTACCGCCTGGACCGGTTATTTCGATGTGTTCGGCTTCCAGGATTAGGTAGCCGATGGTCAGCACCAGGCCATCGGCACTAATAAGAATACCATTGCCTTCGCGCTCGGTACCCAGAGCCTGCGCAGTGCGGGCATCCGACGGTATTTTGGAACGAATCTTAACAACCGCCTTAAGTAGTTTCTCAGGGCTTTGTTCGGCACCAACCGGTGTAATTGCAGCTACAAATAAAACCCCGAGCAGACCTGCCAAAACAGAGCCGATTGACAGAAAGCGCAGCCTCAAGATCAATTTTGATATGGGTAACTTTTTGTTCATGGATGATAGCAACTTCATCAACAATCATTAAAACTGTTAAATAGCTGATTATTACTTGGCCGGTAAGGTGAGGACAAAACCTTTGGCTAGTAGCAACCAATCTTTAAGTATTGCGTCGGTTTGAAAGCCTTCCGGTGAAACCATCACCCAACCCTTCATCGGTTTGCCAGTAATGTCAAAGGGCTTGGTGAAAGGTTTGGCGAGTGCCTCATCCGCGGCAGTCGGGCCTAGCCGTAAAATCAGAAAATCCTTATGAACACCGCAAAACATATTGCCGTTTAGCAAATGGCAAACACCACCAAACATTTTTTTGGCATCGACATTGTCCCACCTCGATACACACTGTTGGATACGTTGATCGATCTTAATATTATAGGCCATGATTACTTTCGCACTTCAACTTCCGATTTGAAAGTACCAGTGAATTCATCTTTCAACCTGATTACCCGTTAGCCTGTTTAACCTCGCCTTTTTTCAGGTAGTTAACAAGAAACGCTAAATAATTGCCAAGAAAACGGGCAATACGTCTGTATGATATTATTCTGTACGGCTATGAATGCGGTGCAAGATGCGAATAGCTGAGCCGTTTTGTCGGTGTGAGCAGTAACATCAATTTGAATAGGAAACTTTTCTATCTTAAAAAATGCATATCAAATGAAAAAATACAAGCTTAAATGAGGATTTCTAAACCGGTGGTGTATTGAATTACAAAGTAATGCGGCTTCAGGTGGTAAATGTACGCATTAAAACCGGGAGCCTGCCAGCAGGCCGCTCATAGGTTTCATTGGGGTATCCCACGGTAATAACCACTTGGATGGTCTCGTGCGCAGGAATCTGAATGCGACCTTGGATTGAAGGCTCGGCATTCATGGCCGCTGCGGCATAACCGATAACACAGGTACCCAGCCCCATGCAGTGGGCGCCCAGAAGGATGTTTTGAGCGGCCATCGCGGCATCTTCTTTGGGGCAAGCCGCCTCGGGTTTGGTGGCAATGACAATCACGGCGGGCGCGCCCCAGAAAAGACAATCTTTACCGCTATCGTCCCATTCCTGCAGCTTTGCTTTTACCGTCCGGTACCGGTCGCGATGGTAGTGCCGCAGTTCTTTCTTTCCCAGCATCGCCAGGAAATGTCGCAAAAAAGGATTGGCGGCTCTGCGGTTGAGTTTACGGAAAAAATCGCCAATCGTCTGTCCCAGAAAAAGTGTTGCGGCACGCGTCGGCAGCAGGGTAAACGTCCAAGCCTGACTATTGGTTCCTGAAGGCGCTGAAACCCCGATTTTAACCAAATCCTGAAGCTTTGCGATTTCAACATTGCGTTCATCATAATTTCGACAGGAACGCCGTGACCGCATCAAATTAACTAAACGACCCGTATCGCAGTCTCCTTGCGCTATCCACCGGTTGCTCGTTTCAAATGTATCAAAGGTCGTGGTGTCTGTGGAGAGACCGCCCACGGAAATGGCATCCACCGGACAAGCAGCCTGACAGTGGCCGCACAGCATCGATTCCGCCCCGGTGACCACCGCTTTGTCGGCTTGCATGCTAATGGTTTCCTTGGGACAGACGCGGACACACTCCCCGCAGCCAATGCAGCGCTCAGTGTCAATTATGGTTGCAACCGGCTGGTCCATTTTGATTAACTCAAGCGCATATTAGGCAACAATCTCTTTAAAGGCATTCAAGCCGACACGATCAATCATTTTGCCCAACCGCTCGCCTTTTTTAGCATTTTCGCGATAATACTGAACCACCTTTTCCACGACATTGAGCACCTGGGGATCATCCAGCCCGTCGATTAATTCTTGCCCGATACGAGGCTTGGCACCGACGTTGCCGCCAATCGATATCATCCAACCGTCCGGCTTGCCCACCAGGCCGATATCGCGAACCGATGATTCGGCACAGTTAAGATTGCAGCCGGAAACCGCCATTTTAAGCTTTCCGGGCAATTGCACGCCGTGATAACGCGCATCGAGCGCCATCCCAATGCCAAGGGCATCTGTTTTACCAAGTTTGCAAAATGTCGTCCCGGGGCAGGCCCGTATGCTGCGCACACACAAACCAACCGCGGCACCCGCCGACATTCCCAGATCTTGCCATACCCGATCGATATCTTTTTCTTCGATACCGATAATCGCAATTCGTGTGGCGCCGGTAATTTTCAACGCTTTGGCATGATACTTGTCTGCGATGTCAGCCAGCTTGCGCAAAAGCTCGGGTGTTACCACCCCACAGGGGATATGGGGCGCAATGGCATACGTTTCATTATCTCTTTGTAAAATAGCTCCCTTTTCGCCCAATTTCAGCATGTTGATCCTCCAATTAAAAAAATAATCGACTTTTTTTATAATTATGAAAAAATTTAAACAAATTGGTTATATAATCGAACGCTTTTTTTACTGTCAAGCAGATGATCCGGATTTTCACTATTTACCATTGTTAAGTATCGGTGGGAAAACGCGTATGACCATCAGGCTGGCGATAATCTTCCCGCACGGGATAAAATACATCAATAATACGACAATCGGTTTTGGCGATGCCGGAATGATCCATATGGGGCGCAATGATCACACCTTCCCCCGGCCCTAGCAAACGGGTTTGCCCATCAACGGTCATTTCAAATTCACCCTCGATGATATTGGCGATTTGTTCATGCGGGTGCGCATGCCGGGGCACTACTGCACCTGCGGAAAGATTCCAGTAAGACACCGTCATTTTTTCAGAGTGCAAGAAACGCGCTTTCAATCCAGGTCCCAATTCCTTTATCGCAACGTTGCTAATATCAAAGAATGACATGGCATATTCCTTTATTCCACATGAAAATCCATCGTGCCAATTTCCAACCTGGCAAACATTAAAATCACCCCATCACATAAAATCAACCCCGAATCAATATAATATGCGCAAACGCACCGCTCTTAATATTGTAAATACGATTGCCACTGAATAGTGAATAGGACCGACGATGCCTTGCCGACAAGCGCCGTGAATGCTATGGTATGCTCGTTTAAAGTGCCCCACAGCCAAGCTACGTTTTTAAATCTAGTGACTATGACTGTTTGCCAGTAAAGAGAGCTAAAATTAAGGCATAACGGCCAATTAAAACGAATTAACAAGAATCGCTTATCAATGAAAATTGCTTTTCACGATCGCGATCGTCGCGGAATTTTCATCCACCAGAAGCAGCTAACCGATTCTTCATTTAAACCAGGGGATCGTTTTGCTCTGAAAAAAGGCCAGTTTGACCTGTTTACCCTTACTATTATTAAAGATACTGAGGGGGATATCCTGTTTGACAAAAACGGGATTTTTATTGAACGTTCCCGACGTGTGGATATGCTGCTGGGAGGGATTTTCGATGAATACGTGGTTGAAGTCGAGCCGCACGCGCCAAATACGCTTCAATTGCGGCCGCTGGAAATCGTTGAGGAAGAACGCGCGACCGGCCAAAAATAATGTAATGGGTCGAACACGAAAATTTTTTTTAAATCATTATTCCCCTATAAAAACGAACCTCGCTTTCCTTTCAACAGTTTAGGAGGTGTGTATGTCTAAATCACTATACTGGGCTGATAATTACATCGAAAAAAAACGCACGGTCGCAGATGCCATCAAGAACATCCGGCCTGGCCAAAGGGTTTTTGTCGGTTCCGCCTGCGGAGAGCCACAGGCCTTGGTCCACGGACTGAGTGAAGCGGCCAAAAGCTTGACCGGTCTCGAAATTGTGAGGATGATGAGCCAGGAGACGACCTCATTAACTGCCATAGCCAATCGCACCAAAGATCTAAGCTTAAATATCCGCTCCATATATCTGGGCTCGGCCAGTACTGAGCAGATCGCCCGCAATATGCGTTTTATAACCCCGATGAACATGTCGGATGTCCCCGGCTTGTTTACAACTAAAAAACTACCGATAAACGTTGCCTTGATTCAAACGACACCCCCCGATGACTTTGGTTGGATGAGTTTGGGTATTTCGGTAGATGTTACCATCGCCGCTGCGCTTTCCGCCGATTTTGTGATTGCCCAGGTCAATACGCGCATGCCGCGTGTATTGGGTCAAAGCTTCATTCATGTCAACGACGTGGATATCATTGTTGAACAGGAAGAAGATCTTCTCGCTATTTCCACTGGTTCTCAATCAGATGCGGCCACACGCATCGGGCAGCACATCGCCAGATTAATTGAGGATGGTGCGACCCTGCAAATCGGTCTGGATGCCGCCTCCCAGGCGACTGTTCAGGGTTTATCTGAAAAAAATGATCTGGGGATTCATTCACAATACTTAACCGAAGATATCATGCACCTATATTCCAAAGGCATTGTCAACAATCGCAAAAAAGGTTTTAATGAAGGCAAGATGGTGGCATCCGCCGCCATTGGAACATCCAATCTGTATGAATTCCTGCATGATAATCCGGCGGTGGAATTTCACCCTTCCAATTACGTAAATGATCCTTTTATTATCTCAAGACATAACCGTATGGTCTCGATGAACGTGGCGCATACAATGGATATTACCGGACAGGTAGCCACCGAAGCCTCCGCCCACACGTTCTACGCCGGCGTTTCAGGAATTCCCGATTTTGTGCGCGGTGCCAGACGATCGCTGGGTGGTAAGTCAATCATTATGCTGGTATCAACCTCCCCTGATAATAAACACAGCAATATCGTGCCTTTGCTGTCAGATAAAATCGTAACTGTACCGCGTGGTGACATCCATTATGTGGTAACCGAATTTGGTGCCGTCAACCTTTTTGGCAAGAGCCTCCAGGAAAGAGCGGTGGGCATGATCAGTATCGCCCATCCCGACTTTCGTGAGGAATTGTTCGATGCCGCTAAGAAGCTCGGCGTGATCGGTCCCGAAAGAACATTGGGTGAAGCGGTACGCGGCATCTATCCGGTTAAGCTAGAACAAACTTTTGAGATCCATGGCGAAATGATTACGATCCGGCCGGCGAAACCGGTAGATGAACGCCGTATCCAGGAACATTTTTACAGTTTAAGCAAAGAAGATATTTTTTCACGATTTTTTCACGAAAAAACAGCCTTTGGCCGATCCGAAGTCGAAAGCAAATCTCAGACAGACTACGTCAAAGATCTGGCCTTGGTAGCCATCGTGGGTGAATTTGGTTTTAGTCGCGTCGTTGCATTAGGAGAAAGCATGCTATTGAGCCACAATAACATTGCGGAGGTCGCCTTCTCCGTGAACCGCGAATACCAAGGCAAGGGACTTGGGCGTAGGATTCTGCGCAAGCTGGCAGACTCTGCTAGAGAAAACGGTGTGGCGGGCTTGATGGCGTACACCTCACCTAACAATAGAGGCATGATTGGTCTGTTTAAAACATTGCCATATAAAGTCAAAACATCTTTCGATGGTGAAGGCCTTGCCATGCAATGTCGTTTTGACGAATTAGCATAATACTACAAAGAAAAGGAGAAAAGCGATGCATGTTGGCCGAGTGATGCAAACAGAATTGGTAACCGTATCAGCGGATACCTCGTTGACCAATGCAAAAAAAATCATTGAAGAAAAAAAGATTGCTCATCTTCTCATTGTGGATGCGGATGAAAAACTACTGGGAATTGTTTCTGATCGCGATTTGAAACAAAGCTGGGCGTCACCTGCCACGAGCCTAAGCGTACACGAACTCAATTATCTTCTCAATCAAATGACAGTGGGCATGATCATGATTAGTACGCCGATAACGGTAACGCCCAGCACCACCATCGAGCGCGCGGCGCGTATTATGCAGGAAAATCGAATCAGTGCACTGCCGGTAGTAGAAAATGATCAATTGGCCGGCATCATAACAACCACCGATGTGATGGAGGTACTGCTGCAAGCCATCGGTATCGACACTGACAGCGCACGCTTTACTGTTTTGGTAAAAGACCGCGTGGGTGTAATGGCCGAAATTTCAGAATTGCTTAAAAACGAAGGGGTCAGCATTCGCAGTCTGGTTACATGGCCCGAGCGCAAGCATCCCGGACTATATCAATTGGTGATGCGGGTGCCTGCCAAAAATGAAGACCAAGCCATTGAGGCCTTGCAAAAAGAAGGGTTTAAAGTGCTGACCGAATACGTCGATGACTTTGCTTCTTTTTTACCGGAAGATTAGAAAACGTTCACCCAATGTTGATAATTGAATTTGTCTTGAGGAATCTATATGCCGTTTAAGGTTGTCAACACCATACATATTGCCGGCATCGATTTTGGAAGGAAACTGCTGGACCCGCTAGATGCCCAATTGGTAAGCGCACCGTCACGTACAGAAACCGAACTCATCAAAAACACATCCGATGCTGACGCCGTTATCTGCTCTGGACCCGTGCAGCCCTGGACCGCCAAGGTAATTGCAGCGATGCAGCGATGCCGAATTATTGCCAGTTTGGGAGTAGGCTATGATCGCATCGAGCTTGAAACGGCCACCCGAAAGGGTATCGTCGTTACCAATGTCCCCGATTATTGTATTGACGAAGTGTCCACCCACACCATCACGCTGTTGCTTGCGCTGGGACGTAAGCTTTTCCAGGCAGACCAGGCGGTCCGGCAGCAAAATGTCAATTTCGTACCGCCCAGCCGCAGTCCGTTGGTTGAGGTCATGCAACCGGTTTTTCGTTTACAATATCAAACGGTTGGTATCGTGGGGTTCGGTAAAATCGGCACCGCCACAGCGGTCAAATCTAAGGCTTTGGGTATGCACGTCATGGCCTACGATCCCTATGTCTATGACGCCATCATGGAAAGCCTGGGGGTGCAGCCGGTTAACTTTAACACGCTGCTTAAGGCATCGGATTTTATCTGCGTCAATGCCGCTTTAACGGAAGAGACCCAGGGTATGTTTGGTGAGGATCAATTTAATAAGATGAAACCCTCTAGCTTTTTCATTAACACGGCCCGGGGGGAAATTCATCAGGAAGATGCTCTCATCAAAGCGCTACAAAATGGCTGGATAGCAGGCGCTGGCTTGGATGTAACCCATGAAGATCCGGTTGGGTCCACCAACCCCCTATTGACAGTCCCTAATGTTATTTTGTCCGGCCACAGCGCTTGGTATTCAACCACAGCGGATTCAGGGCCTGGGTTTTGGCATCGTGCCATGAGCCAGGTAGTACAAGCGTTACAAGGCGCCTGGCCGGATTACGCTGTCAACACGGAAGTGCGCCCGCAGTGGCATACAAAATGGTCATAATACTGATTTGATTTGAATTTGCAAAAGGTTTGGCGGAGATCTCTGAAAACCCCATCGATGAGCTCAAGCACACCGCCCTGACATTATGATTGTTCTTTTTCTGAATCCACGACTTGGCCGTAAACGTTGTCAACCGGTGGCGTTCCCCTTGCTTCCCGGGAAACCGTGATCTGCTGATGGGGCGGCCGATCCTTGCGATTAAAACTGATCAGTGTTTGCACAATATCCCAGCTGACTAATCCTTTCTCGGCCATGCGGGTAATTTCTTCCAGGGCCGTGCGATGATCATATGAAACCGGTCGGTAGGGTCGCTTGGCGATTAAGGCATCAAAAATATCGCTAATGGCCACAATCTCAACCATCCGATCGGTTAAATGGATGCCGGCCGGATAACCGGAACCGTCCTTGCGTTCATGATGATCTCTGGCAGTCAAAGCTGCGGGGCTGTTGTAATCTTTCAGATAATAGCTGAGCAGCACGTAGCCGGCCACCGAATGGTGTTCCAGTCGCTGCCTTTCAATCGCATTGAGTGGTTCGGTTTTACGCAATATTTCCAGGGGAACACTCACTTTCCCGAAGTCATGCGTGGGTGCCGCCAATGCCTCGCGCATCAAGTCCCGGGGATCATCGATCAACTCTTGCGCCAACAGCATGGAAAGTGCGAATACCATCAGAATATGGCGGTAGGTATAATAATCATGCGATTTAAAAAAATCGAGCACCTCCAGCAGGGGCAGGGCCAGCTTCGTAGCTTCCATCAATCCTAATAGTTTGTCGGTGCTTGGGGTATCTGCAAAAATGATAGAGTACGACGGATGATGACAAAAGCTTAGAATATCTTGGCGGACAGTGGCATATTGCAGCAACGGCGCTTGGTAGGCAGGTTCTTCAGGCGCAGCCGCGATCATATCCTGCATAGTGGTTTGTGTTAAAACAGTTCCGGCCGGCAACAGTTCCTCGCCAGGCAATGTTGTGACCGGGAAATGACATATCAGATCACCCATTTTCACTCCCGCGTATAAATCGATCCATAAAGATTCGATCAATTAATAACGTTATCCGAGTAATAGGGGATAGTCAAATTGAATATTATCTTCATAAAAGTGGTACAAATATCTTTACATAGCAAACCGGCCGACCGATATAAAGACCTGGTCAGGTTGATTGAATTCAACCGTATAGATGCCAATTTGTAGCGACCATTTGCCAACAAACTTTATATTGTAATTCAATCGTTTTTTGGGCATCATAAATAATAGCAGATGAATTCGTCGCTTAAATGGCTATACCCATAAAGTTGAGGATTGGCTCATGGCTGATGCGCACCAAGTAGACCTTATTAGTAAAGGGATCGATACCTGGAATGGATGGCGGAATCTCAGCGATATCAAACCCGATTTAAGCGAAATTGATCTTAGCAAAACCCAATTGGAAGGGGCGAATTTAAGTGAAACAAATCTCACTCGGGCAAACTTGGAAGGTGCGCGCCTAAGTGGCGCACACTTATTCCGGGCGGATCTAACTCAAGCCGATCTGCGTCATGTAGATCTGAAATACGCTGATATCCGCGAAGCCCGTCTCAATCGTGCCCAATTGGTTAAGGCTGATCTCAGTTATGCCAACATCAGCCATGCCGTTCTTTATAACGCCGATATTCGACGTGCCAAAATGGTTGAAACTAAAATGTATGCTTCGGATCTGCGCGAGGCAAATCTGAGCATGGCTGTTTTGGTCCAGGTTAATCTCAGTAATGCCAAAATGAGCGGCGCCAATTTGAACGGCGCGCGGCTCAGCGACACGAATCTTACCGAGGCTGATTTAAGTGAAGCTAATTTATTTCGGGCCGATCTTAATGAGGCCATCTTGACGACTGCCAGCCTTTTCGGGGCCAACCTGGGAAGTTCCAATCTGCGCGATGCGCAGCTGGATCACGCCAATCTCACCGAAGCCGACCTCAGCGATGCCAACCTTATCCGCGCTAATCTTAACGGTGCCAATTTAACAGGTGTGATTTTGGACGCTGCGGTCCTGGACGATTGGATAACCACAGGAGTTGTATGCGATTACATTTATTTGGATCGGGAACAAACAAAACGGCTGCCGCAAGAGGGTAATTTCGAAGCGGATGCGTTTAAAGAATTAGCGGTACATTTGTCTTCCAAATAGTGCCATCCCTATTTTAGCCCTCCTGATAATATTCTTCAAATTTATCTTCCAGAAAGCGTTCCAGGCGGTCGATGCGTTTCTGGTTATCCTTGCGTTTCTCAATCATACGTCGCAGGGCCTCGTTGGTCTTTTCACTATGCGCTTTTAATTGCATGATATCCTTACGAAGCAGGGCGACTTCGGTTTTCATTGCACTAATTTCAACCGTAAGTTGCTGCCAATCATCGTTTGCCATCTCTATTTCTCCTTCAATGGAGCATTTTGTGCCATATTAATTACTTTATAAATTCTAATGACTTAAGTTTACCACAATTTCGAATAAATTGTGCAGGATTCATGTCATAAACCAATTTTTCCAGGCACGTAGGCCGCCAAGGCAAACCATTAACCATGTAACAGTGCGCTAGCTTGCGCCCACACTAAAATAAATCTCCCGCTTTGAAACAAAACAAGTAAATGGAAAGATCAAATAACGAAAACGTGTATTTAGCAGTCGATGGTCATTGGCGGCAGGATCAACAAAGGTAAAGGGGACTTCGTCAGGTAACACACAACGTGTTGACCTTAATGTGACGAAGTCCCCTGCTGGCGAGGTGCGACGGTGTTAAACCTCAGGTATTGGGGACAGCTTTAGCTTGCCTGACGGGTCTTTTCTTTAAGCGCTACGAATAGTTTGGGTATCATTCGAACCGGCTTTTCCGAATCGCCATTGCCCGCGGCTTCAGCGGCGTTATCGACTTCGGGAACATAGGACGGTTGGTAAATAAAATACCCGTTATAAAGCTTGCCCGGTTCCAGTTCGGTAATAATGGTCGCTTTTTCCCGTAGACTTTCAGGCGCTTTGGTAAAAAAGGTCATTGCCGCACTGAAAAACAACAAAAAAGCTGCCAAGATATAAGCGGTCTCCGGGGAACCGGTCTGGGCCACAATCATCTGGGATGCACGCGGAAAAATGAAACCACCAATACCCCAGGCCGAAAACACCAACCCATAATTTGTTCCAAAATTTTTCAAACCAAAGAAATCTTTGGTTGCAGAAGGAAACAGGGACAGGTTGGTCCCGTAATTAAAACCAATTAAAGTAGCCGCCAGTACCAACAAGAATGCTTGGTGTTCGCCGATAAAAATAAGTGAGGAAATCACCACGCCCTGGAAGGACAACATCAATAGCAGGGTTTTTGCGCGTCCAATTTTATCAGATAAGATTCCAGCGACAACCCGACCGCCGGCATTGCCAACGGCCATTAAAGCCACAACGATCCAGGCCAACTCGCCCATGCTTTTTTTGGCCATGCCGGCCACGCTGCCGATGATAATAAGGCCTGCTCCGGATGCCACAAAAAACATAAACCACAACTGGAAAAACGTTTTGGTTTTAATCGTTTCGCTGGGTGGAAAATCTTCAGAGGTATTTACCGGCTTCAATGGGGTAATCTTGGGAGGTGCCTTTTCAACCGGCTTATAGCCTGCCGGAGGATTAACCAAAAACAGAGCCAACCCACAAACAACGATCAAAAAAGAAACCCCGAAAATCATCATTGATTGGCTTAGCCCAAATTTACCGATAAGATAATTGGCCAATGGCGCAATGTAAACGGATGCCAGTCCAAATCCCGCCACAACAATACCGGCAATCATGCCGGTTTTAGATGCCGGGAACCATTTAATAGCCGGTGGTGTCGCCGAGGCATAACCAAAGCCCAGGCCCAAACCCATCAGCACACCAAATCCGAGAATCCAGTTAGCTAAAACCGTGCTTTGCGAGGTAGCCAGCAAGCCAGCGCCCGTTAAAATACCGCCGAAAATGGCGGTCAAACGTGGATTAACCTTGTCCTGCAGCCGTCCAGCGGCCAACATCGCCAGGGTAAACATCAAACAGCACACCGCAAATGGATCGTTCAAAGAAGCGATGTCCCAATTAAAACGACCATCACCGGCTAAAATCGATTCTTTGATTTCAGCCTTAAAAATACTCCAGGTGTATAAAATCCCCAGTGCCAGATTGATGCCCAACCCGGCCATGGTAACGCTCCAACCTCTATTTCTAATCTGTTCCATCGGATTTCCTCTCTTGATGATCTTGCTCAAAGCCTTTCAAGGTATGAGTGATTTATTTTTAGTTGCTGGCTATATTGGTAGCCGGACCTGAAGAATTTGCCGGCATAAAAAAATAAGTTACTAAATTCCGATTTCATACTGAATGCTATTCATTTATTGAACTATTGAGACCTTGCAAAACGCAATTTGGTAGACAGAATAGCGAAATGCGTACCAATCGGCTCAATAAACTTTAACTAATTGAAATGAATAGATTTATTGAATTATTAGCCGGATGCCACTATAGGCAAAAGGTCACAACTAAAATTGTAAAAAGAGATTGAAAATGAAACAAAACGGGAGGTTGTGAAGGAATCTATCGTCTACAACCAAAGTTGTGAAAACAACTATAGTTGTAGGCTTTTGCATGATCAAAGCGGGATGATGCCTTGGATTCTGGCAATAATACCGAAAGGGTCGGCTAACTTACAATGATCATTTTATTAGTGTTACTTGCAGATGATGTATGCGAGATTCGAGCGTTGCATGGGATCGATCCTCATTTTAGCTATCTTTTGAACCTATTTTTTTGAGTCTTTTGCTCAGGGCTTGCTGCGATATGCCCAACATCCCGGCCGCAATCGATTGGTTGCCGTCTGCCCGGTCCATTGCCTCGGCAACTAACAGCTGAACGGCTTTTTTAATGGTCGGCAATTGTTCTGAAAAGTGAATCCGTCGCGACCCCTCCGCAGAAAGCCGAATATCGGTTTCCACAGCTTGCTGCTCCCGGCTCTGGTGCGCTTGAATATGGGCCTTGAAAACTTCTAAAGAAAGAATACCGCCCTTGTGCCGGCTGACAGCATCAAATATCAGCGTCTGGAGCTCGCGCACATTGCCTGGGAAAGCATAGGTTTTTAACAGGGTTGCTAGTTCAACCGGTGGTGTGGGCTTTTTTTTGCCAAGCGAACGGGCCGCCTCGTTTAAAAAGTGATCCACCAGCAGAGGAATATCATCGATGCGTTCGCGCAACGGTGGTATGTATATTCGATGGGTGCGCAGCCGGTAGTTAAGATCTTTACGGAATTTTCCGGCCTTTTGACGTTTCCAAAGATCAACATTGGTTGAAGCAATAATGCGCACATCGGTATTTTTTGGTTCGTCTTGTCCCAAGGGAAAATATTCACCTTCCTGCAGCAACCGCAGTAGCTTTATTTGAGAAGCGAGACTTAAATCGCCGATTTCATCCAGGAACAGTGTCCCGGCCGTGGCTTTTTCGATCAGCCCGGACCGATCAATATCCGCTCCGGTAAACGCGCCCCGCACGTGTCCAAAAAGCGTATCCGAAAACACATTGTCATCCAGACCAGCCACATTAACCGCAATAAACTGTCCGCTGCGCCCGCTGAGTTCGTGCAGGGTCTGGGCGATCAACTCTTTGCCTACGCCGGTTTCACCCCGAATTAACACCGGCTGGGATGTCTGCGCAATGGACTCGATATATTGAAAAATGGCCAGCATCTTTTTGTTGTTGGTAATGATGCTGACAAAGGCTTCCGGCTTCTCCAATGTATCTGTTAGAATATGCTGTTTTAGCGCGAAATTTTCACGCTTCAGCTCGCGGAAAGACAAAGCCCGATGAACCGCGGTAAGCAGCCGCTCCTCTTCAACCGGTTTGACGACATAATCAAAGGCGCCGGATTTCATGCACAGCACAGCGGTTTCGATATCCACAGCACCGGTCACAATGATAATGGGTATTTCAGGAAATTCCCGGCTGATTTGATCTAACAATTCACGGCCATCGATATGAGGCATATTAAGGTCCAACAATACAACTTCCGCCGGCTGTTTGTTCAGCTGCTCCATGACCTGGCGACTGTCCTCGCAGGTGCGGGTATGGGTCAGCCCCGCCATTTGGAGTGTTGTTTCGATGGCGAGTAAAATCGGTGCTTCATCGTCCACAATTAAAATCGGATGATCGGTTTGAGCTGTATTATTCATATGCTCCCCCAATAACAGTATCGGCCTCAGATGCCGACGGCAATCGCAGTTGAACCGTCGTTCCTCGGTCCCTTTGGGACGTAAAAATCATCTCACCGCGATGATCCTGCACGATGCGTTCGGCAATGGCCAATCCCAATCCGGTGCCGCCGTCATCCCGTTTGGTGGTAAAAAACGGATCTCGAATGTGCTGCAGGGCATCAGCAGGAATGCCACGGCCTTGGTCGCGGACTTCTATAACAACCTGCTGTCGCCTGGCATCATAAGCCGTAGACAGATGAACCGCCTTGTCCACCTCGGTCAGGGCCTCGCAGGCGTTAACCAATAGGTTGATAATAACTTGCTCAATCTTTTGAGTATTACCGCTAATGGCGGGAATGTTGGTACCATAATCCGCCTGAAAATTATGCGTACTTTTTTTTATTAGATTTCCCACCAGACCAACGGCTTTGGCCGACACCGCGTTGATATCGATGGAATCGTCCATTTCAGGCGGCTGTTGGCGGGCATAATCTTTCAGGTCAGCAACAATGGTTTTAATCCGTTCGGCGCCCTCGGCAATATTGGTCATTAACAGGGGAATACGATTGCGAAGCTGCGAATATGGCATCTGACCCACCATAAAATCACCATGTCGGTGCTGATGGTCATCCAGGATGGGCAGCGCTATATCCCAGACCTTTTGTAAAATGGGAGCATTCAACATAACAAACGTGACCGGGTTGTTAATTTCGTGGGCTACGCCGGAGACAAGCGTACCAAGGGTTGCCATTTTATCGGCCTGAAAAAGCTGTTCCTGGTGCAGTTTTGACTGTTTTTCAGCCTCACTCCGGCGCCGTTCGCTTTGTAAGTTTTGCCAAATGATATAAGACGACAGCCCCACAATCAATATGGCTATACCCAGACAAACCCAAGTCAGCTTCCGCGTAATGGCGGCGATCTCCTCGCGCACATCTTCCACATAAATGCCCGTGCCAATGATCCATTCCCACGGTTTAAAGCCTTTTACGTAAGAAATTTTGGGAACGATCCGTTGGGGATCGTCTTTCCATTGCCATTGATAATCCACATACCCGGCACCCTGCGACTGAACGACTTTGACACATTCCACAAACAGCCGTTTGCCATTTGGATCTTTGAAATCCGAGATGTCCTGGCCCACCAGATCTTGGCGATACGGGTGCATGATTAAAATTGGATGGGTATCGTTAATCCAGAAATAATCTTTGCTTTCGGGCCCGTAGCGCATCTGCTGCAGGTGTTCGACGGCCTGTGCCTGAGCTTGCGCGCGGCT
This sequence comes from Desulfobacterales bacterium, assembly GCA_030066785.1. Taxonomy (GTDB): domain Bacteria; phylum Desulfobacterota; class Desulfobacteria; order Desulfobacterales; family JASJAZ01; genus JASJAZ01. The sequence goes on from JASJAZ010000011.1 coordinate 26,265, forward strand.
GAGAAGTCCGTCGCCCTCCTTATTATAATAACTCTGCAAGATACTCCCGGCCGCTTCGGTTAACTCGCGGATCATTTCCCGTTTAGCGGTCATCAAGCGTTCTTCCATAATCGGCAGCACCAGGAAAAAAATCGTGCCGACAAAAAGGATCACCGTTAAAACCGCCGGCAAAACAACTCGAACAGGTATGCCCTGAAGTTTGAGGTTAATGGGTCGCGCATGCATATCTAAAATTCCATGTAAAACGCCGTCAGATCAATGCAATATGACGCAATGCCGCTTTGTGTGTCAAGCGCCGCTGCAGGCCCATGCGTTGCGGCCTAAATACTTTATAGTCGATTTTCGGAGTCGGCCAATACAATTAATCATAACGGCCAACTAGATATCTTATGGGCAAAGTATCAAAATTGATTGAAGCGGTAAAAAAACAATCCCAAGCTTATTTTTCATTTTACCAAAAATAAATTCTCAGCTATAGAGGATGGTTGCATCGTTTAAACCCCGGATGCAACATAATCGACGACCTGTTCAAATGGCAGGTGAACCTCGTTCTTTTCGGGGATGTGAGGGTAAACATTTACAGAGTTTCAAAAAAGGAGGAAGGAATGAAGAAAGTATTTGTGTTTTGTTTAGCGATTTTCATGCTAATTCCTTTGGCTACAACTGCAGGTGCCAAAACATTAAAATTAGGCCTCGATGCCGGTCCGGTATCGCAGGATCCCCAGGTGCAGTTGTCCGGCGGCATGCTGCAGTATTCACATTGGGTGTTTGATCCGCTTGTACGTTATCGACAGGATATGAGTTTTGAGCCGCGCCTGGCGGAAAAGTGGGAACGCGTTGATGATCTGACCATGCGGTTTTATCTGCGCAAGGGTGTTAAATTTCACAGCGGCAATGCTTTTACAGCCAAGGACGTTAAATTTACCTTTGATCGTTTTTATAAAAGCGCTGATTTCAAAGGCCTGTTTGCCCCATTTGAGGGTTGCCATATCGTCGATGACCATACCTTGGATATCAAAACCAAAAAACCTTACGCGCTGCTGATCAACATGGCCACCTATATTTTTCCCTTGGACAGTCAATTTTACTCCGGTACGGATGCTTCGGGTCAGCCCAAAGATGCGGTGGTTAAAATCGGGCCGTCGTTTGCCCTTCATAATTCCTCCGGAACCGGACCTTACAAGGTGTCCCATTGGGAACAGGGGGCCAAATATGTATTTGATCGCTTTGCCAACTACTGGGACAAAAAATCACCCGGCAATGTCGATCAGATTATTCTGACCCCGATTAAAGAGGATGCCACCCGGGTGGCGGCGCTGCTTTCCGGTGATGTCGATTTTATTTCACCGGTACCGCCCCAGGATTTCAAAAGAGTCAGCAAAGATACCAAGACCAAGTTGATAACCTATCCCGGCGGCCGTATCATCACGATTCAATTGAATCAGAAACGGCGCCCCGAATTCAAGGATGCGCGCGTGCGCCAAGCCATTGTGCATGCCATCAACAACGAGGGTATCGTTAAAAAGATCATGAAAGGCACCGCCACCACAGCCGGTCAACAGAGTCCCAAAGGCTACATGGGGCACAATCCCAAACTCAAACCGCGCTATGGCCTGCGAAAAGCCAAAAAATTCATGAAGGAAGCCGGTTTGGCTGATGGTTTTGAGTGCACCATGATAGCTCCTAACAATCGTTATGTGAACGACGAAAAAATTGCCGAAGCGGTGGTGTCCATGCTGGCTAAAATTAACATCAAGGTGAACCTCAAAACCATGCCCAAGGCTCAATACTGGGATGAGTTTGATGCCCAGGTGGCCGACATCCAAATGATCGGCTGGCACTCCGATACGGAAGATTCCGGTAACTTTTCCGAATTTTTGGTCATGTGCCCTAATAAGGAAACTGGATACGGTCAGTACAATAGCGGCAATTACTGCAATCCCAAAATCGATGAATTGACCATGGCCGCCCAGACCGAAACGGATCTGAAAAAACGGGCAAAGATCCTGAAGGAAATTGAACAAATTCTGTATGATGATGCGGCCTTTGTGCCCTTTCACTGGCAAAACCACTCCTACGGCGGCAAGAACAAAGTAGATATCAAGAAAATCGTCAACACCATGAATTTCCCATATCTGGGTGATTTGGTGATTAAGTAAGCTGCTAAATTAAACATCAGCATGGGGCAGGTGGTCGTTATAAATCATAGCACCCCTGCCCTACGTTTTTATAATGGGTGCGCATTTGGCAAAACAACGCGACCCTTAAACAAAAGAATAATCAACCCCCATGTTCGCATTTATTGTCAGACGTATCATCCAGGCCATTATTGTGATGCTGGTCATCGGCCTGGTGGGATTCATCATCCAGCACCAGATTGGTGATCCCGTCCGAGACTTAGTGGGCGAGCGGGTCACACCCGCCGAACGCGAAGTCATCCGGGATCAACTGGGCTTAAATGATCCCTTTTACATCCAATATGTCCGTTTTGTAAAAAATGCCGTTAAAGGCGATCTGGGTCTGTCTTTTTTCTACAAAAAACCTGCTCTCGAAGTCATTTTAGCCAAAGCCCCCGCAACCATCGAGCTGGTCCTTGTTACCGCCCTGATCCTGATCGTTGTCTCCATTCCGTCGGGTATTTATGCCGCTATTTATCCCAAAAGCTGGTTCTCCCGTATCATCATGGCAGTTAGTACCATCGGGGTGGCCATGCCTGTGTTTCTAACGGCCATCGTCCTGATTTATTTTTTTGGGGTGGAATTGAACTGGCTGCCGTCCTATGGACGGGGCGAAACCGTCAATCTCTGGGGATGGGAAAGCGGTTTTTTCACGCTGGACGGGCTAAAACACCTGATATTACCCAGTGTATCCCTCTCATCGATCATGCTGCCGCTTTTCATCCGACTGGTCCGGGCCGAAATGATGGAAGTTCTGGAAACCGAATATATCAAATTCGCCTGGGCCAAGGGACTCCACCGGCAGCGGGTCTGGTATATTCATGCCTTTAAAAACACCCTGCTGCCGGTGATCACCGTCTTCGGCGTTCAGCTGGGAATTCTGGTTGCTTTTACGATTTTGACGGAAACCGTGTTTCAATGGCAGGGAATGGGTTTTATGTTTCTGGAGGCTGTGGAACGCTCGGACACCACCCTTCTGGTGGCCTACCTGATTGTGGTGGGTGTCATTTTCGTTGTCGTCAATACCATCGTTGATATCATCTACGGGTTCGTCAACCCCATGGTAAGAATTGCAGGAACCAAATGAAATCCTGGAATCGATTTAAAAATTCTTATCTTTTGTACAGCTTTAAGCGCGATCCCGTTGCAATTATCAGCTTTTGCGTTCTTGCGGTACTGGGAGTTATCAGTATTTTAGCACCGGTTATCGCACCGTACAATACCTATGATACTGCAACCATTGACATCATGGACGCCGAAACCCCCCCCACCTGGATGGAAGACGGCGATGAGCGGTTTATACTAGGAACCGATATCCAGGGCAGGGATCTTTTAAGTACGATGATTTTCGGATTGAGAGTTTCCCTGCTAATCGGCGTCGGTGCGGTATTGTTCCAGTCATTTGTAGGGATCTTGGTAGGCATTATTTCAGGTTTTTTTGGCGGAAAGCTTGATTCCTTCTTGATGAGGTTAGCTGATATTCAGTTTTCTTTACCCTACTTAATCGTTGCGATCTTCACTATGGCTATCTTCAAAGTGGCATTTGGTATCGGACGCTATGAAGATCTAGCCGAACCACTGTTGATCATTATCATTGGATTATCGCAGTGGCCGCATTACGCCAGGACCGTTCGGGCTTCGGTTCTAGGAGAAAAGAATAAGGAATATGTGGAGGCGGCCCGGGTGATAGGCATCAGCCGTCAGCTGATCATGTTTCGCCACATCTTACCCAATACCATGACGCCGGTTTTGGTTATTTCCACCATCCAGGTTGCCAATGCGATCATGAGTGAGGCCGCCCTCTCGTTTTTAGGTTTGGGCATGCCCATTACCAGACCCTCGCTGGGATCTCTTATTCGCGCCGGATTCGAATATATTTTCAGTGGCTCCTGGTGGATCACTTTCTTTCCGGGAGTCTTGCTGGTTATTTTAATCTTAGTGATCCTGCTGCTCGGGGACTGGCTGAGGGATGTACTTAATCCGAAGTTATACAAGGGATAAGTTATCGGAGAAGAATAACTTAAAATTTAAATTGGATTACTGCATAAAAAGAATTTGATTCATTTGATGATTCACAAAAAGATTGCTCTATTTCGCTATTATGAGTCATTTACTTGAAGTAAAAGATCTGGAAGTAAAATTTGCATTACGATTTGGCGACTTGACGGCCATCAACGGCGTTAGCTTGACCTTGGATAAAGGCGAGCGGCTGGGGATTGTGGGGGAAAGTGGGGCTGGAAAGTCGGTGACCGGTTTTGCGATTATCAACCTGCTGAGCAAACCCGGCTATATTTCCGCCGGGCGGGTTCTGTTAGAAGGCCAGGAATTAAATCGACTGCCGGAAGAAGACATGCGCAAAATTCGCGGCAACCGCATCAGCATGATCTTTCAGGACCCCATGATGACCCTCAACCCGGTCCTGACGATCAAAACCCAGATGATCGAAACCATACTGGCTCATGCAAATGTCAGCAAGACAGAGGCGACTGACATCGCTCTGGATAAATTAAAAAAGGTTCACATACCGTCTTCGGAAAAGAGAATTCACCAATATCCCCATGAGTGCTCGGGTGGGATGCGGCAGCGGATAGTCGTTGCCATTGCTCTGCTGACTAATCCGGCTCTGATCATTGCCGATGAACCGACCACCGCTTTGGACGTTACCATTCAGGCGGAAATCATGGATTTGCTTCAAGAGTTGTGCGCATCTGAAAAAATGGGACTCATCCTGATCACCCATGATCTGGGGGTTGTATCCCAGGTCACGGAAAGAATCGCTGTTATGTATGCAGGCAAAATTGCGGAAATCGGACCTACCCAGGTGGTCATCCATGATCCCCAACACCCTTACACCCAGGGATTGATCAAAGCCTTGCCTGGCAGTCTCCAACCGGGATCACGTTTAAACCAGATCCCCGGCATGATGCCAACTTTAACCGATATTCCGCCGGGATGCGCTTTTCATCCCCGCTGTACCATCAGTGATACGATCTGCCGGATGGAAGTGCCGGCGTTGATCAGCAGACATGACCATGACCACATGATCGCCTGTCATGTGGTGAAGTAAAGAAATCAAGTTCAGGGGCTCCAGCTCGAGGTTAAATTATCACGAACTTATTGAACCCGGCTTAATTCGGTAGTTTTTAGAGTGAAGGTTCTTCAGAATGGAAAATGACAACAGCCTGCTGGCCGTCAACAACTTAGTCAAGCATTTCGATATTTCCGGTGGTTTGCTGGAACAGCTGCGCTGGAAAAACGGGCGAATCGTTCGCCGAAAGACTACGGTCAAAGCACTCAATGATATCAGTTTTTCCATTATGCCACGTGAAATTCTTGGTGTTGTTGGCGAAAGTGGCTGTGGCAAATCGACTCTGGCCCGAGCGGTGTTGGGTCTATATCCGCCCGACAGCGGGGAGATAAATTATCAAAGCAGCCGAATTGACAATTTAACACCCCATCAGATGCTGCCCTTTCGGAAAAAAATGCAGATGATTTTTCAGGACCCTTATGCATCCCTGAATCCCCGTATGACCGTAAAAAGAACGCTGGAGGAACCGTTCCTTTTTCACAATAAATCGGCCACACCCACAGAAGTCAAGGACAAGGTAGAGGAAGTCATGCAGCAGGTCGGGGTTGAGCCCAGCTGGATCACGCGTTACCCCCACGAATTTTCCGGAGGCCAGAGACAGCGTATCAGTATTGCCAGAGCCTTGATGGTCGATCCGGAATTTATCGTGGCTGATGAGCCGGTGTCCGCCCTGGACGTCTCCATTCAAGCCCAGATACTGAACCTGCTAATGGAGGCCCAGGAAAAAAGAGGCCTAACCTATCTTTTTATTACCCATGACTTATCCGTTGTGGAACATTTCAGTACCCGCGTCGCAGTTATGTACCTCGGTAAAATCTGTGAATTGGCCGCCACTAGCGAACTATTCGAATCGCCCCGTCACCCTTACACCCAAGCACTGCTTAGCGCGATTCCGGAGCTTGGCCGACAGAAGCCCACGCACATCAAACTGAAAGGCGAGGTACCCACGCCTATCGAACTGCCAGCCGGCTGTGTATTTCATGGCCGATGTCTCTATACCGATGAGCGCTGCATCCGCGAAGTTCCCCAGTTAATTTCACTGAATTCAGGTGTTGAAGTCGCCTGCCATGCTGTTGAGGAAAATCGGATTTGATTATCAAAGTATCTCAGGCCTTAATTCTGCAATCAATTTTCAGATATTTTTTTAAATGATCCATGGATTTTAATATAAATGCGGATGAATAAACATGCAGCGCAGATTCGGAGTTGCTAGAAAAATTTTTACGATTGCACGGAATGCCGATACGGCACATTTAAAAGGAGGACCCAATGGACATAATGAGTTTTAAAGATTGCGAAGATGTGAAGATAGAAAAATTCCCATTTAAAGGCTCGCAGCGGGATGTTACCGGAACCAGTATCCGATGGCTATCGCGCCATGGCGACGACGGCAATGGGTATCCCGAGTATGGACTACGTTACTTCACAATTCAGCCGGGCGGCGAAATTCCCATTCACAACCATTTCTATCATCAGACCATGTATATTTTGAGTGGCAAATTCGAGTGCTACCAATACGATATAGAAACGGAGAAGGCAGCCGAAACCAAAGTCACCACTTCCGGGGATTTTGTCTACATTCCCAGCATGGAGGCCCATGGCATGAAAAATATCGGCGATGAACCGGCGACCTTTCTGTGCTGCATCGCCAACGTCTATGAAGACAAATAATTTGCGGTAGGTAACATAACGCAAACCACCGAACGCCTGGATGGCTTTGATGAGCATCGTGTGCCGTCGTTTTTGCATTCAAAGACGCGTAAGAGATCGGTGTCGAAGTTAAATCGCTGTCCAAAGCCTATAATTCATGTGGTTGGTGAACCGAAACGCTGCCTGGCAATATCGTTATTGCCGCCGGAATGCGTAATATCAAATCCCCTCCAGACCGCGGTATGTTATATCTGCTGCAGGTTGCTGCTATTTCAGCTAAGCACGATGCGGCCAGTGCATCGATTACGGGCTAACAATATTTTCAAAACGGCTTTAGATTCGAGTATTGGATTGATCCTAAAATGAAATCGCCGACTATCCATTTACATCCCAAAGATAATGTAATCGTTGCCCTCGTTGATATTCCGCGAGGCGCGTCGATACCGCACGCGGATTTGATGATGCGTGATCCTATTCCCGCCGGTCATAAAATCGCCACTCAGCCTATTTCCGTTGGGCAACCCGTTTTCAAATACAGTGAAACCATTGGTTTTGCCGCTGAAGATATTGAACCCGGCCAAACCGTGCATACGCACAATCTGACATTGAAAGATATAGAGCACGATTATGCTTTTAGCACAGACAGTCAACCGATTGTAGAAACCAAAGCCTCCGAAACGCATACATTTGATGGTATTGTGCGCCCTGACGGGCGCGTTGCCACCCGCAATTTCATTGGCATTCTAACCACTGTCAATTGCAGCGCCAGTGTGGGACACTTTATTGCGGATGCCATCGAAGCCGAAACTTTGGCAAAATACCCCAACGTTGACGGTGTGGTGGCATTGGGTCATGGCACCGGTTGCTGTTTAACTCCGGACGAGCATGGATTTATTTTGCTTCAGCGCACCTTGCAGGGTTATGCCCGCCATCCCAATTTCGGCGCCATTTTGCTGGTGGGCCTTGGTTGTGAAGGCAACAACATTGACTGTTTAGTGGGAAACACCGGTTTATCTTCAGGGCCCTATCTCAAAACTCTCAACATCCAGACCGAAGGCGGGACGCCCCCATCCGTAGCAAAAGGGATTAAACTTGTTCACCAAATGCTGCCGCAAGTAAACCAGGTCCGTCGGCAACCGGTCTCAGCCAAACACATTATTCTCGGTTTGGAATGTGGCGGATCGGATGCCTATTCTGGTATCACGGCCAACCCGGCTTTGGGGGCCGCTGTCGACCGTCTGGTGAGTATGGGCGGCACGGCGGTTCTGAGTGAAACCCCTGAAATATATGGTGCTGAGCATCTGTTGATCAAGCGTGCCGTATCACGCCAGGTGGGTGAAAAGTTGGTGGAACGGATTAAGTGGTGGAAAAATTACACCCGCAAGCATGGCGGTGAAATCAATAACAATCCATCTCCCGGAAACAAGGCCGGTGGCATTACAACGATATTGGAAAAATCGTTAGGCGCCGTTACCAAGGGCGGTAGCAGCCCCTTGCAGGCCGTTTACGAATACGCCCAACCGGTGCGTGCCCAAGGATTGGTATTTATGGACACGCCCGGTTATGACGTTGCCTCCATCACCGGCATGACTGCCGGCGGAATTAATGTCGTTTGTTTTACCACCGGCAGGGGTACGGTGTGCGGTTTTAAGCCGGTTCCGACCATTAAATTGGCTTCCAACTCACAGATATACCGTCATATGCAAGCGGATATGGATATCAATTGCGGTCGTATTGTCGACGAGCAAATGTCGGTCCAAGAAATGGGAGATGACATCTTGCAGTCGATTTTAGATATCGCTTCAGGACGCAAGACTAAAAGCGAGAGGCTTGGGTTTGGCGACCACGAATTTGTGCCCTGGCATATTGGGGCAATTTTATGAATCGAATCCAAATTAACTTAGCGATCTTTCTGTAAAATAACGACGGAGCAGGCCGCCTCTTCAAAGCCAATAACACCCCCGCCGTTTTCCTGCAGAGCAAACTCCGAATTCTTGACCTGTCGGGGACCGGCTTCACCGCGCAATTGGGTCACCAATTCATAAATCATGGAAAGCCCGGTAGCTCCGATGGGATGCCCTTTGGATACAAGCCCCCCGGAAGTATTGACAGGGATTGATCCTGTCAACTCCGTTGCGCCCGATTCAATAAATTTGCCGCCCTCACCCATAGGGCAGAACCCCAACATTTCCACCTGAAAGATTTCACAAAAACTGGTGGCATCATGTACTTCCGCAACATCGATATCTTGCGGCCCGATGCCCGCCCATTGATACGCTTTTTGAGCAGCGGCATGGCTCAGGCTGGGTTCGTCAAATTTCCGATATTTGCCTCCGGTTAAAGCACTGGCTTTGATTTTAACCGCCCGATCTTGCACACCTGATGGCAGATTATTGAGATAATCCTGTGAACACAGAATGGCCGCCGCGGCGCCGTCGCCAATGGGTGCACACATGGAGCGTGTCAATGGATAGCTAATGAGTCGGTCTTCAATTACTTTTTCTACCGGGACTTCGAACTGATACTGTGCATTGGGATTCAACGATCCATGGTAATGGTTTTTGGAGGCGGCCATGGCAATCTGCTGCTGGGTCGTACCGTAGCGCCACATATGGTAGCAGGCCTGCATGGCATAAGTGTCCATAAAAATCGTGCGATCGGGTTGGGGATCAAAATCTCGACCGCAATCGGCGGCCGCGGTTTTATAGGCCTCAATGATTTCCTGCTTATCAAATTGATCTAAACCATCGTCAAATAATCCAAAAGTTTTGGCTTTATCATCCGGCATATATATCTTTTCCACACCAATTGCCAGCGTCACTTCAGACTGCCCGCTCAAAATATCTTTCCAGGCCGAATGCAATGCCATGGAGGCAGTGGCACAAGCGCCTTCCACGTTGATAATCGGCACCCGCTCGGGAAACAAGCCCTCGCGCACCAGCGGAATAAAACAGACCTGGCCGCGTATAAAGCCTTGTCCCCAGTGATGCATGGCACAGTTGCCAAAATAAGCAAATTCAATATCAGCGCCATCGGTCATGCCAGCGTCTCTCAGCACACCTAAATAGACATCGCGGGTTAAGTCTTTATAAGATTTTTCCGGCCATTTTTTAAACTGGGTGGAATCAGCGCCAATGATGTAAACGTCACGCATTACTTTATTTCCTCCTTTGTATGGCGATTTTGCATCGAACCCATAAGCGATTACTTTTTGCGAGCCGCCAAGACCTCTGCTTCTGGTCGCCAAAGGTCAGGACCTTTTAATTCCATGAGTTGATGGTAGATCGGAAATGAATAATTGGGATCATCAGCCACCTGTCCAAAATAGGCCGAGCAGCTGAGTTGATTATCGATACTGCGAAAAAAGAATCGGCCTCGCGTGGTATCTACCGTGGCGCCTTTCAAAGCTTCCTTAACACTTTCAATGGCGATACTTTGCGCCGCCTCGATACCCTGTTTTAGAATGTAAACGGCATCATACAGCAGGACCGCCCAGTCGCTGGGATAGCGATTGAATTTTTGACGATAACTGCTGACAAATGCTTGCATGCGCGTATTGTCAAGGTGCGCAAAAAAAGGCGCCCGGCAGCGGCCGTAGAGACCGCGACGCAGACTTTTGGCTTGCTGGATCATCTCGGTCACGCTGACAAGACCGCCCGGCAATTCAATTTCTTTAAACAAACGATAATCTCTGGCATCGCGCATCCAATAAGTGTTATCGGCACCGGCGATTGAAGACAGTATGAAATCCGGCTTTTGGGCCATAATATCCACAATAAACGAATTGAAGCGGGTTTGACCCAAACGGGGCCAATAGGCGCCCAGCAGCGACATTTCCGGCGCAAGCTCGCGCAGCAGATCAATTTGAATTTCTTGGCTTGAGCGCCCCCAGGCATAGTCCGAAGCAATCGTGACATACTTTTGCCAGCCTTTGGTTTGAGCAATTTTAGCCAGGGCCATAACGGTTGCTTTGGACATCATGTAGGTGTTGGGAACCACAGAGTAGGTGTAGGGGCTGGGATCGATTTTGGTGATGTTTTCAGAGTTGCTGATCGGCGCGATGTGCAGGATTTGGAATTTTTGACAGATGGGTTTAATAGCCAGTGCACAAGCACTGGAATAAGTGCCAATGACGCATTGGACACGGTCATTTTCGACCAGCGTCGCTACCACTTTTCGAGCCGTTTCCGGATTGGTTTGGGTGTCCCGGATATATAGACGAATATGATGTTTACCTAGCAAGCCTCCCTTGGCGTTGATTTCATTGACTGCCAACTCCAAGCCTTCCATGGCTTCTTTACAGTAAGGTGCGCCGGTGCCCGTAAGGGCCAATGCAACCCCTAATCGATAAGATTCGGTTGCAAAGGCAACACCGTGGATGAAGATTCCGCAAAGAATATAGACGCCCAATGCCATCATCGCAGCACGGATGTATTTGACTTTCATTTTAAGCCTCCTTGGTCTAAAGGAAATTCTGGAGACAGCAGTGGGAGAAAAGCTCAAGCAGCAACTGAGGAGAGAAGAACGCGACGTTTACAATCCCATTGCGACGTGATCAGCATTCAGGTGTGATGATATCTCCCAAACACCGAACTCTTGGACCGATTGGGTTATTTAGCCATAAGCAATGGCCGGCAACCAAATGACCAGTTGCGGCCATATAGCAACGATCAGTAGGCCAATTAGTTGCAAAATAATAAAGGGTATAACGCCTCTGTAAATATCTACTAATTCAATTTCCGGCGGGCAAATGCCTTTCAGATAAAACAACGCAAAACCCACCGGTGGTGTGAGAAATGAAGTTTGCAGACTGACAGCAATCAGCACGACAAACCAGACCAGTTCGGGATTATCGATCACGCCGTAACCATCAATCTGAAAACCGAGGTTGGATACCACGGGTGCAATCAAAGGGAGCACAATAAGAGTGATTTCAATCCAATCCAGAAAAAAGCCCAACAAAAAAATCGCCCCCAGAATGACAGCCATAATTCCATAGGGACCAAAAGGTATCCCAGTAAGGACACGTTCAATAAATTCATCCCCACCGAGGCTTCTAAGCACGAGCGCAAAGCAGGTAGCACCTAAAAAGATAGCAAAAATGTAGGCGGTTGTATTGAAGCATGCCTTGGTGACTTCAACGATCACCTTCCATTTAAGCTTTTTATTAATTGCCGCCAGGATGGTCGCCCCTAACGCACCCACACCACTGGCCTCGGTCGGAGTGGTCATGCCGGCAAAGATGGAACCTAAAACAGCAACAATCAGTGCTGCCGGGGGCAAAATATTCTTAAACACATCCCATACCATGCGCCACTGCAAGGGCTTGCGGTCCGGATCGAGTGGTGCCGCCTTGGGCCGCACCAAGCTGAAAATAAGGATGTAGGCAATATAAAGCGATCCCAGGATAACACCGGGTATCACGGCGCCCATAAACAAATCACCTACCGATAGGCCCAGCTGATCCGCCATAATGACCAGCATGATACTGGGTGGGATTAGAATTCCCAGCGTCCCCGAACCGGCGATGGTTCCCAGCGCCAGGGTCTTGGAATAGCCCTGTTTCATCATGGCGGGCAGCGATAGTAACCCTAGCAGAACAACCGATGCCCCGATGATGCCGGTGGAAGCCGCCAAAATGATGCCGATGGTGGTCACGGTCACGGCTAGACCGCCACGCACCTTGCCAAACAGGCTTTGCATGGACTTCATCAGATTTTCGGCAATCCCGGACCGATCCAGCATCAACCCCATAAAAATAAACATGGGCAATGCCACCAGCACCCAATTGTCCATGAACTTGTAGATACGGTTGACGGACATTCCCAGGGTTAAGTAATCCAAGCCGGTAATCGTATCAAAATACATATCAGATATGTAACCGACCAACGTAAATAAACACGCAACACCACCCAACACCCAAGCAATTGGAAAACCCGTAAACAGCAAACCAATGAAGGTCAGAAACATGGCGATGACGAGATAATCGTTGAATTCCATTGGTTAGGCCCTCCTCAATTGCGATACTATTCTGACCAAGCGTGATATTGTCGCTATAAACAGCATCCCAAAACTGAGTGGTATGACGGATTTAATCGCCCATCGCCAAGGCAGTCCCATGGGGGCATCCGAGTGCTCGTTGACTCGCCACGATTCGTAAACAAAGTCCAGGCTTTGATGAAAAATGACGATAATAAAGGGTATCAGCAAAAAAATAATTCCGAACAGATCCCATCTTAATCTCCATTTGGATGAAAGGCGGGCATGGATGATATCGACCCGAATGTGGGAATCCATCATCATAGAATAAGAGGCTCCAAACATAATTCCCAGAGCGTAAAGGTGCCACTGGATCTCCTCGAGGATAACCAGACCGCGGCCAAGACCGTAGCGCAGAAAGACCTGTAAAATAATGACAAATATCAATATCAGATTGGTCCACATGACAACATGCCCGACGCGGCGAATGATGCTGTCCAATCCATCACAAAATTTATTCGGGATTTTTTCCTGCTTTTCTTCAGCATTCATTTTGGTCTCCCTGAAAGAACGAAACTAGTTTGGAACCACAAGGGGCGATCGGTCGAACGCCCCTTGTGTATTTAGCAGATTGCTGAAATTTTTTAAATAACAACGATGAAATAATTGTTATTGTTTCGGCTTTTCACGCGGTAAAAAGCCAAGCGATTCCCAATAAGAATACTCTTCACGAAATGCTTGTAGATCCTCATAGGCTGCTTTAAATTGAGGGCTTTTGGCAGACAGTTCAGCCGCAACTTCTTCCCAGGCGCCCTTAAAAGCCTTAAGCATTTCATCAGACCAGTACATGTTTTTTACACCGCGTTTTTCGGCATTTTCCTTAATGACTTTACCCTGAATGGCCTCTGTGTGTGCCAACGTATTGGTGAGGTTGGCCATGCAAGCCATTTTAATTAACGCGCGCTGCTGATCGGTCATACCTCGCCAAACCTTTCCATTAATCATCAGATCCAAAAAGGTAGCTTGTTGGTGCCAACCTGGAAAGTAATTATACTTGACGACTTTATAAAATCCCAGTCGCTGATCGATAGCGGGCATGGAAAATTCTGATCCGTCCAAAGCGCGTTTTTCCAAAGCAGGAAAGATTTCACCGCCGGGCAGCAGGCTTACTGAAACGCCCAGTTTCTCCATGGCTTTGCCGCCCAGACCAAAAAAGCGCATGCGCAAACCTTTAAGATCGTCTACGGAATTGATTGGCTTCGAAAACCAGCCGGCAGTTTCCGGAGCAAGAACGCAGGCCGGCATGGCCCATACATCGTAACCATTTTTGGTATAATATTCCTGGTAGAGTTTCAAACCATTGCCTCTAAACATCCAGGCCAAAAATTCCGGGGCTTCCGGGCCAAACGGAACGGCTGTAAAAAGCGAAATGCCGGGCATTTTTCCTTCCCAATAGCCAGCGGCGTAATATCCCGCGTTCACTTTGCCGCCGGCGACAGCATCGAGAATTTCAAAGGGTGCTACCAATTTTCCCGGTTCATAAACCTTCATGACAACATCACCGCCGCTGGCCGCTTTCAGTTGATCAGCGAGTTCTACAATAGAAGTTCCTAAGCCCGGCAGAGCGGTTGAAAAGCAAATCGGAACTTTTAAAAGTACTTTTTTAGCATGCACCGGCTGGGCAGTAGTAAAACTGAAAAAAACAGCAAACATGAAGATGAATACCGTTATTAACGCGAACTTTTTCATTTTAATCCTCCTTTTTTCGTTGTTGGCGCAAAGCATTTAGTGTTCGAGCCTTTTAGGGTTAACATGGATGTGATGAAATGACCAGTTTAGAAATGTTGATTGCGATGATTTGAGAAGCAGACCACCTCCTTTTTACAATTACATTCTTTACATTGTCTAAAAACAATCCGTTATGATTTTGTCTCCGCGTAGGTTTTAACCATGCCGCCGTCAAACAGTAAATCGCCGCCCGTCAAATAACGGGCGTGCTTCGAAAAGCCAAAAATAAATAAATTGGCGACTTCAATGGGCGACATCATCTCCTTAACTCTAGAGAAACCCATCATCACATCGGTAACAACCTTTCGCGGAGAAATCCCACGCTGTTTGGCCTGGGC
>JASJAZ010000097.1 GCA_030066785.1 Desulfobacterales bacterium
TGTTGATGAATCGATCCAGGCCAAACAAGCAGTTAATTATGCCGTTGCACAATCGGAAATAATTGAGCCGTTACATATTGCGCTTCATCATGTTCAGCCCCAAATTTCGCAATATCTGATCGATGAAGCCAAAAAAAATATGAAAGCGTACTCTCAGCTGCAAGCCCTTCAAAAGAAAAATGCAGACGCAGCTCAGGCGCTCCTGAATAATATGAAGCAAACCTTGATTGATAAAGGCATTGAAGATAATCGCATTCAAACCATTACCCGGCGGCGTCGGATGAGTCTGGATCGCGATCTGCTTGATTCTGCTCAGGAAAACCTCTATGATGCCGTCGTTTTAGGTCATCGAAGCTTATCGGCGCTTCAAAAAACCTTTATGGATAGCGTCTGTGATCGAATTTTACAGCAGCCGGCATCAATTCCCATCTGGCTGGTTACAGGCGCTGTGACCAGCCCCCAAAATATCCTGGTGGCAGTGGATGGTTCCCAGTCGGCCTATCGGGCTGTCGACCATCTGGCATTTATGCTATCTGAAAATGAGCACATCAAACTGACATTTTTGCACGTAAAGCCAAAGTTAAAAGATATTTGTGCCATTGATTTCAGTGACACGCCCACTGCGGAACTTGAAACCGTCGTGCGCGAAAGCGACCATCAATGCATGGATCAGTTTTTTCACCACGCTCTCAATCGGTTAAAAGAAGCCGGCATCGGCGAAGACCGCGTTGATGTGAATGTCGTTGAACCGGCCTTTAGAATCGGCAAGGTTATCGCAGAAAAAGCCGCCGATGGCGATTTTGGAACCATAGTTGTCGGCAGGCGTGGTTTGGGGCGAAGCTTTTTTACCGGAAGCGTTTCCAATTTTCTGATGAATCAACTGTCGGACCGGGCCCTTTGGGTGGTTCAGTAGAGACGATGATTGATTTTTTGAAAAAATTTGAACGGGTTGTCGTTATTTCGCTCATCGGCATGATGATGCTCGTTGTCCTGCTGGCAACTGTTGAGTTGGGCTGGATTATTGTTAAGGATATTACCACACCCCCGATTATTTTGTTGGAAATCGATGAACTGTTAGAGATTTTTGGTTTCTTTTTATTGGTACTGATCGGAATCGAACTATTGGAAACCATCAAGGCCTATCTTATCGAACATGTTATACACGTTGAAATTGTTTTAGTGGTTGCGCTCATTGCGATTGCGCGCAAGGTGATCGTTCTCGATCCAAATAAATACCCTCCTTTGACCCTGCTGGGGATTGCCGCACTGATTCTGTCGGTGGCGGTTGCCTATCATTTTATCAAGCGGCGACTATAATCCGACATTAAAATTCAGCCATAATACCCGCCCTTGCTTCTTTTCTTTCGCAGAATTGCGGTCCTTTACTTGAGAGGATTACGTTTAAATCATTTTCGATGCAATTGCGATATAGGGTAGTAATATAACCGGTTTTCTGGCAGAACAAAATTTAGTTAAAAATGCAACTTTGAAAATTTCTTATCAGCATGCAACGAAGTCTAAATACGCATCAGCCCTAAAATACCCGTGGAACGCATAACCAATAAGATGGGACGACGCACACAACGCAACAGGCGAATCGTCCAATTTATCCTGATGGCATTGGGAGGGGATATCCTTCTGTTAGGAATTGAGGCAGCCGCCGGTTTAAATCCGTTCACAGACATGGCCCAACGCCCTATTCTATATGTTTATGTGTTGCTCGGTACAGTTGTCGCCTTCGGAGTCTTTGGCGCTATGGTTGGATCGCGTGAAGACCAACTGGAGCAAATGGCCTTACGTGATTCATTGACAGGCTTGTACAATGGGCGCTATTTGCAAATGCGCCTGCGGGAAGAACTGGCTGCGGCCAAACGCTATCATACGCCCGTGTCTTTTGTGCTGTTTGATATAGATCATTTCAAGCAGGTAAACGATGTGCATGGGCATCCGGTTGGCGATTTGATTTTACAACGGGTGGGCCAATTGATTCAGTCAGAGCTACGTAAAGGGGAAATTGCGGCACGCATTGACTGCGAAGAGTTTGCTCTGCTTCTGCCCCATACAATTGCACAAGACGCTGCCAAGGGGGCCGAGCGCATCCGCGAGACTATTCATCAAGCCGCTCTTGATGTTGGCAGCGGCAATAAACTTGCCGTTACGGTGTCTGCGGGTATCGCCTGCACGACTGATCATGATGTTCACAGTGCAGACCCAGTCTATCGTATTGCTGACCTGGCCCTTTACCAGGCCAAAGAACAAGGCCGAAATAGAGTGGTTATCGCTCAGCAAAAAATACTTTGGCAATAATACTGGAGCTGATCAAATAGATTCAGAGCCTTGCAGTAGTTCTGCGATACGTTGTTCAACTTATTTATGGGAAGGTCTACATGATAGTGTATTTGCTTTTTTTAGTGGGGTTTGTGCTGCTAATCAAGGGCGCCGATTTTTTGGTGGATGGGGCTTCTGCCATTGCCAGAAAATTCAACGTCTCTGATCTTGTCATCGGCCTGACCGTGGTGGCGTTTGGAACCTCCACTCCCGAGTTATTCGTCAATATTGTGGCCAGTGCCCAAGGCAATACCGATATCGCCATCGGCAACGTGTTGGGCAGCACCATTTCCAATGTCTTTTTGATCCTGGGTGTTTCGGCCATCATCTACCCGCTATCGGTTTCAAAGGGTACCGTCTGGAAAGAAATTCCCTTCAGCCTTTTGGCGGTCATCGTTATGGGCTTGATGGCCAATGACCACCTCGTTGATGGCGGCGAATTTTCCCTGCTGACGCGCATCGACGGAATGGTACTGCTCGCCTTTTTTATAATCTTTCTGTATTATTCTTTCAGTATCGCGAGTGAAATTGAAGGCATGCATACCCTTGTGTCCGATAAAACCCGTGGTTTGGCCAAATCACTTTTGCTGGTTATCGCAGGTCTAGTCGGGCTAACGTTAGGTGGTAAGTGGATTGTAGACGGTGGGGTGACGATTGCCACTAACTTCGGCATGAGCGAGTCTTTGGTAGGATTGACCATCGTGGCCCTCGGTACGTCATTGCCTGAGCTTGCCACATCGGCCATGGCCGCCTATAAAAAAAATGTGGAGATCGCTGTGGGAAATGTGGTGGGATCGAATATTTTCAATGTGTTTTTAGTCCTCGGCATTAGCGCAAGCATCAAACCGTTGCCGTTTCACACTAGGAATAATCGGGATATCGGCGTGGTCATTTTAGCAAGCCTGCTGTTGTTTTTGTTTATGTTTACCGGCAAAAAGCGCTCCTTGGACAGATGGGAAGGGGCGGTTTTCGTAGTTTTATACATCGCCTACATTGTTTTTCTGATCCTTGATGAATAGGCGACACATCAAATGGATATCAGGCGACAGGCTTGATGTTAGTTTCTAAGTGTCCTGAGCGAAGCCTTGCGGTAATTTGCGCCGCGCATTGACAATCCACACGGTGACAATGGGAACAACCAACCCGATTACCGCAACACTGAGCAGCAGTATTCCCAGCTCATCATACTGGCCCCTTTCAATCACAAATATTTTGTTCAGGTATTTAGTGCCCAGTTGACTGGCAGACAGGGCCAGGTTGGTAAAAGCTGCCATAACGGCAAAGTAAGTGGCTTTTTGATGTTTAGGCGCTTCCTTGGCGATCCAGGCCAGCATCGGAATCATGGCCACCTGGCCCAAGGGAGAATCGGCCATGGTGTCGATGATCGCAATGGTGCGGGCACCGAATCCCAGATTTTCAGCCGTCCACTCGTGCAAACCGTAATACATACCGATAAACGGCAGCAGCATGACGGTGTTGTATATCGATAAAAAGACGACCAGGTAAGGTATCGGTCGCCGGCTCATCCAAGCTCGCAATACAAGCATTCCTAAAATTGCCAGTATCGCCGAAATTTGACGCAACGTGCCGAAAAACCTCTCGTCAAATTGCAATACATCGATCTGCCACCAGCCAGATCCGACCCCAGCGGTCGGCATGGCGCGAAATACAAAAATGATAATCGCGATACCAATGATTTCTCTGCGTTTCACGGCCTCTAAGCTCTGAAGTAGCCGATACATAAGGTAGGCAATAATGATGAAAGATCCTGAAAATATAAGTTCCTTTTTTAAGGCAAACGGTGAAAGGCCGATCAGCAGGGTCATCGCCACAAAGACACCACTGCCGCCCAAAATGTAATAATCAGCTGATATTTCTTGGGTCCCAGTGCCGGTCATCTTCGATATATCCTGGCCGGAAAAGCCTTTTTGCTGTAGCTGTTTGCGACGGTAATACTGCATCCAACTGCCAAGCACGACACCCATAACCGAAATAACGGGTATCACCAGAGATATCGAGTACATGGCAGCATACGATAGCGTATGAGCCAGCCAGCCGCCCAGACCGGCTACGGCAGCACTTCCGCCAAGAATTGCCACTCGGCCCAAGGTTTGAACGGTGACATGCATGCGTTTGATCTCGTTCTCCGGAATCGGTGTGCCGTCTATCTGAAAGGCGGGCACCGCCTCAACGGTCATGGCATCGGCCACCACATCCTGTAAAATGAATCCGACCGGGGTCAACAGCACCGCTAAGACATACCATACATCGACCGGCAGTATGCTGGCCATCCAGGTTTTATAACCTGTCAGCCCCACCATGATGAGCAAGCTGGTGGCCATGAGCAGAGCGCCAAAGTAAACGAACAGCGCTTTCCGATGCCAGAAAAGATCGACCAGGTGTCCCAAAGGCATTTTAAGTGCCCACGGAATACCGGCCCAGAAACCTAAGCTTGCCAAAAAAGCCGCCGACAGTCCCAGTTCTTCTTTAACGAAGAAACTTTCGATAATCCCCGTAAATCCGGATACACCAGCGGCTAAATACACCATCAGCGGCGGGACGTAAGTCCAGCGCAATTCTCGGAAAATACCAAAAACGTTTTGTACAAACCCATGCCGGAAACGTCTGAAGGAATCTAATTTTTCAAGTGGTCCAAGAGCCATATTCTCGCCGTCGCAAAACGGAACCGTTTATTTCGATAAATAATAATTTTAAATCAATTCTAATCATCGCCTGATGATGTATAAAGGAAAAACAGTTTCAATAAGGAATTGAAACCAATAAAAAAGCAGCAATAAAAGCCGAAAACCTGAATTACTGATTTCCATCGGATAAACGGTACGACTTTTAAATTGCCGCTAACCTGCCTATTTAACGATTTATGATGAGGTGCTGCTTTGAATTGGACTGATGACCGTAAATTTCACATTAAGAGCTTGACGTTGTTTCCAAGGCATCCAGATCAAACTCTTCGATCATTTTACCTTTTTCGACAAAAGCGGACATGTTTTTTTTAGCCGATTGGTAAACCGCCATGGTAGTTAAAAATTCATTGGTTATGGGATCGTCTTCACCCAATTCTCCCACAACTTGCTTAAGAATGTCGTTACCATTTTTATGATGTTTATCGATTATTTTTAACAGCTCTTTGCGTTTTTTGTGTCTTTCCTGCTCCCTCTTTACAATCGGCAGTAAACGCTGAACCGAAAATTCCACTAAAATATCCCGGGGGGCATCAAATGACTGCGCAATTTCATCCAAAGATATGAGCGACCTGCGGCTGATAACATAAGTCTTTTGGATGCGGTTGCGGTTGTTTATTTCATACCGTTGAAATTCGCGCGCAATGGATTCCAACAATTTGGTATCTTCTACTAAATGGTCAAATAAGGATTTTTGTTTGATGCCCAACTGCGTGGCCACAATATGGATGGCATCAATACAGCCCTCCGTGAGCCGAAACGTGGCCCGTACGGATTGCCTGCCCCGTAAATCGGCCGAGGTGGCTTGCGGCAGCGACATCTCCAGAGATCGGTTTTTTTCATGTTTTTCCGGCATGTTATCTCACCTCCAACCATCGGGTATTTATTCATTACTATAATATAAATAATTTTTTAAGTAATGCAAGAAAAAATCAATCTATGATCTTGACAACATGTTTTTGGTTTTTACTATATTGAGAAAAACCTAATAAGTAATGCAGAGAGAAGTTTATTATTTAACGTCAAACGGTCTAAAATTAACAATGGGAGGTACCAAAAATGATTTTTCGCAGAATTCCATCAACGCCGTCTTTTGGATTTAGGAGCCCGTGGAGTGAACTTGAGCGTATGCAACGGGAAATGGACAGTTTGTTTGGTCGTTTCAGCGAAGCCTATCCGCAAATCAGCGCCGGGGTGTTTCCGGCCATCAACCTGTCTGAAGATGCCGATAATTATTATGTACGCGCCGAGCTTCCGGGGGTAAAAGCTGACAACCTGGACATTCAAGCCACTGGCAACAGTCTATCCATCGCGGGTGAACGCAAGATTGCGGCTGAGAGCGATGAAGTCCGATACCACCGCAGAGAGCGTGATGCGGGCCAGTTTTCGCGAATGGTGGGTTTGCCGGGTGACATTGACACCCAAAAAGTGGATGCGAAACTTGATTGCGGCATACTGACGGTAAAGGTTCCCAAAGCCGAAGCTGCCAAGCCCAGACAGATTTCAGTAAGTTAAAAAAATCCCATGATGATATAGGAGGGTTGAAAAATGACTGCTGCCGAAGCCAAAGAATTACAACTTAAAGAAAAACAAGAGATTGCATCGCCTGCTGAGCAGACCCGACCCGGTCTGGTATTTACCCCTGATGTAGATATCTTTGAAACTGAAAAAGAAATCACGTTGTTGGCCGATATTCCCGGGGTGAAAAGCGATGATTTATCCATCGATTTGCGTGACAATGTGTTGACGCTTTTGGGTGAAATAACCCCTGCTGATACTTCCAATGAAGAAATGTTGTTGGTTGAATATCAAACCGGAAAATACTATCGTCAGTTTACGCTGTCGGAAGTGATTGATCAGAACAAAATTGATGCGAAACTCGATGATGGCGTTCTGCGACTGACATTGCCGAAGGTCGAAAAGGCAACGCCGAAAAAAATTACCGTTAAAGCAGGATGAGGGTGTATGGGAGCCGGAAAATCCGCGCAGCCATGATGTGCGAAGTTCCGGCTCCTATCTTTTACCATCTTTTTGCATTATGCTAGAGGTATGAATTTAATTGAAAGCCTCATTTAAGCTATTTGGCTATACCTATGAGACTGCGGCAGCTGTTTCGCCGTTTTTTTCTCGAAGCTCAAAAACCGGTCGCTTATTGGTGCTTCAAATGGTTTTTCGGTTAAGTTAAAACAATGTCATAAACATTAAAATAACTGAGGGCGGTCAACAATTAAGAAACCTTTTTGAGGGTCTTTGCTGTTTAAATTAATTTCAAGTTCTCGAGATAATCTTTAGCATTTTTAGTTTCAGATAGCCATTTTTCAAATACTTCGGGCTCATTTTCTTTTAACCAATTTACCTGATCCTTTAGTTCAGGAAACACCTCCTCCAGCATTCCTTTTTCAACGCGCTTATATTGAGCCTTTAAATCTTTTTTCAACTTAGCAGGTTTTCTCTCATCAAGCATTTTAATCCATTTGGTAATAGAATGTATCATGGTTCCATAATTTTTAAGCACGGTTATGTTACAATCCAGAGCAAAAATACTCGCAAATACTTTGAATCTATGGTTTATAGATTCATTCAATGCTTGTTCACTGTCAGCCAATAATTGCTGCATTTCCTTAGCCCAATTTTCATCAAAGTCATAATCAACCTTTGCGCCCATTTTTTTAATCCCCTTTTTCGTGCTAAAATTACCAAAGACAAATTCGATAGCTGATTGTAAAGGGTAATCTTGAGTCATTAAAACAAAATTTGAAGCAATTGCTGACCTCAGATACTATGTCATTATCCATATCTAAAACATAATAACTCATATTCAATATGGTAAGGGATTCAAAATGGTTTGGATAACGCCAGGTGATGTTCAAATCAAATCTGCAAAATCGTAGAACTGGTGATAATCTTATCAATTGTTGAAAAGATTTGGGATTTTAAACAACCTACGCCCACAATTTCTTTTTTTTGATCTAAGTATTTCAAGAATAAAACTTTAAAGATGTTATGTTTGGATTTATGTAGTATCTCAATAAAAACTATTATTTCCCTTGGCATACTTTAGTGGAATTTGCAGACATAAGCACTAGTATTTTTTCATAATTGGCATTGCAGACTATTTTTGGATTCTTAATATGTTGCTTGCATCATTGAAGTATCTTGGTCAATGCCCAATGTCAGTTGGTGTGCCTTTGTTCAGATGATGTTGCTAAGGATGAAAACCTCTGCACAAAGAATTGGGCCATTACATGATCCATGGACGTATTGAAAAGCATTCCCCGTTTCAGTGGCTTATCGTCGGGTGCCTTTTTCCGCTGTTGATCTGTCAGGCGATTTGGGTTCGAATGACGGTGCCCAAGCTTGCTGAGGCCGAAGGACCTCGTGAAGGCATCGCCGGCAGGGGAGCGCCATTGCGAATACTAGTGGTGGGTGACTCTTCGGCCGCTGGTGTCGGGGTATCAAAACAAACAAAGGCACTGGTCGGTCAACTTGTGTCGCTTCTGACGGGCGATTTTAACGTTTATTGGAAATTAATTGCGACTACCGGATGGACGACGGCTGAGCTGCGCCGGATCCTAAAAACCGTGCCGTCAATCCCATACGACGTTGTCCTCACGGCCTCCGGTGTTAATGATATCACCTCCCGGCATTCCGTGGCTGCTTGTTTGATCGAGCAAATCCAACTGGTGGAACTGCTGCGCGAGCGTTTTGCAGTTCAGCACATTATTATTTCTGGATTACCGCCGGTTCATCGGTTTCCATCACTCCCGCAACCGCTGCGATGGTATCTCGGGGTACGTGCGAAACGATTAGACACCGCCATCCGCACTTGGGCCGGTGGTCAACCGGATTGTGAACATATCCCCATGAATTTTCCCTTGGATCCCGATGATATGGCATTGGATGGCTTTCACCCCGGCGCTGGTATCTATGCCCTGTGGGGCCAGGCCGCGGCCGCAATCATTAAAAAGAGATGGCGTTGACAGCGCTAGGTACGGGAAGTATCGTTAGAAAACAGTTTCGGCTGACAGCCCCTGATTTTTTGTATTTTATGTGTTATGTTTAGGCTTATTTTAAATAGGGCGGCATAGCCAAGTGGTAAGGCAGAGGATTGCAAATCCTTGATCCCCTGGTTCGACTCCGGGTGCCGCCTCCACTATTTCTCCACGATGGCAAACTATGCCGATTTCTGTTCACTCTTATTACGATCAACATCTGCAACGCGACAAGACCGTCTGACCATTAAAAGTCTGCCGATATTGATCTTTCAAGCTTGAATCCCGTCATCATTAAATCAATTTTGTTAAGTGTCCTTATAAATCAAAATTTGGTTATTAAAATTGATTTGAACATGGTGAACACAATTAACCGGAAAGGAGGTCGATATGGCTTCAATTAGTGTACACTCAGTCGCTGGAGAACGTTTCACCCAAGTTGTTGAGGCCGGCAAACACCAACTCTTCGCAGATGAGCCGGAAGCAGTCGGCGGTTCCGATCGCGGGCCAGGACCCTATGAATATCTGCTGGCCGCTCTGGGAGGTTGAACTTCTATGACACTGCGCATGTATGCGGAGCGAAAAAATATAGCACTACGCAGCGTTAAGGTTAGTCTAACCCATGAGCGAATTCATGCCAACGATTGTGATGATTGCGATACAAAAAAAGGAATGCTTGATGAGATTCGAAGTAAAATCCATTTGGAGGGAGATCTGGATGACGGCCAACGCAAGCGGCTCATAGAAATCGCCTCGCGCTGTCCGGTGCATCGAATGCTTTCATCTGAAATCAAAATTCGGACAATCGAGGTGGATAGTTAAATGCTTTTTTTGAATTTGGCAAGTAAGCTCAAAGTTGTAACGGTCCACCGATTAGCGAAACGATTTTAAAACCAGTATGGTTATCGATTTCTGAAAACATCTTCCAGATTTTGGCTCTGGTTGTATCATCGTCTTTTTACTGATTGCGGCCGGCCATAACCCCACCATCGACATCCCAGTTGGCGCCCGTGACCCAGCCCGCATCATCTGACAGTAAAAATTCAACCACCGCGGCGACGTCATCAGGGCGTCCCACACGGCCAATCGGATGAAATTCGTTGAAACCAGCCAGCGTTTCTTCGATCTTGTCCGGCTCAATAAACTCGCCATAAATGGGTGTTACTACTACGGCCGGCGAAACGCCGTTTACCCGAATGTTGTACTCAGCAAGCTCCATTGCCAGATGCTGTGTCAGCGAGTGCAGCCCGGCTTTGGCCATTGAGTAAGCGGATGAGGGCGTCGCCTTAATTGATTGCTTGGCCCACATGGAGCCGATATTGACAATGGCACCGCCCCCGTGCTGTTTCATATTTTGTGCAACGGCCTGGGTGATGAAGAAAAAGCTCTTGTTCAAATCAAGATATTTGTCATAGTCAGATTTGGTGTGCTCCAAAAAAGGGGTGGGATTGAAAGATCCAGCAGCATTAACCAGATATTTAATGTGGCGGGGTTCATCTTTCAATCGATCGATAAGGGCGTCAACTTGACCTTCGTCATATAGGTCAACGCTTACCGTTTGAACCGGGCCGTTTGGTTCCAATTCAGCTTTAGCCTTCTCCAATTTCTGAGGGTTATGCGCCATCAAAATCACTTCAGCCCCGAGGTTGAGAAGGCGCATACCGGTTTGTTTCCCAATACCGCTGGACCCGCCGACGATGAGAGCTAAAGGTTTACCTGTTGTTTGCATATTTACTGCTCCTAAAATTTTTATCAATTAGGCCACATTAAAAAGTTATTAAACGCCAACAAAATTTAATAGGGGAATAATGAGGTCTGAATAGCCATTGTCAAGCACGTTGGGTCATTTAGAGTCAATCATCATTCGACGTGAAAGAGATCTAGTACACCCAATCACACAGAGGCTTCGGCCTTCACTAAATCGTCGATATCGCCAAACACCATGCCAGCTTCATAGTTTTTGCCACCATTTTCCCGGGCCACGAGAAAAGACGCATAAGAGCGACCCCACTCGTACATCTTGTTTAAAATAGGGACAAATGATTTTCCCAGCTCGGTAAGCGAGTATTCCACTTTGGGTGGAACTTCTCTATAAACCCGCCGATTGACCAGTCCGTCTTTTACAAGCTCTTTGAGAGCTTGGATCAGCATTTTTTCGCTGATATCAATCATAGCACGATGCAGGGCACCAAACCGGACCACCTCGTACATTGAAAGGTGAAACAAAACTTTAGGCTTCCATTTTCCACCTGTTATTCTCTGAGCCAGCTGAAAGTAGCATCTGAATTCGGTATCTCCCACTTTTTTTAACTCACACTCATACGCCATAAGTCCCTCCAATACTCATTACATACCTTTTTGTAAGTATTATACCGAAAAGTAGGTACTTGATTTATTTATTATACAGATAATATTTACGGTCAAGCAAAGGTCAATGGGACTTAACCAAAATTTAAAATTAGCAAAGGAGTACTAAGAGGTGGATTTAGAGAAAACAACCATTAAGCCCATCAAGATCACTATCTATTCTGACTATATTTGACCCTTTTGTTACATTGGCAAAGGTATTGTCGAACGGTTGAAACAGGAATTTGCAATCATCGAAGAATGGCTGCCTTTTGAAATCCATCCCGACACGCCTCCAGAGGGTATTCTCTGGAAAGATTACTTTCCGGGAATGAATCCGGAAGCCTTCTTCCGGCAACTTGATGAGCGCGGCAAGAAGATGGGCGTCCGGTTTGGCTCGCAACCGCTGATGAGCAATTCTAATTTGGCGATGCAGGGCGGAGAGTTCGCGAAAGAACATGGTAAATATGACGCCTACCACGAAGCCATCTTTCGGGCGTTTTTTACCGACTGCAAGGATATTGGCAGTCGATCGGTTATTTTGGAACTGTCAGAGGATGTGGGACTCGATGCGGTTGCTTTGGATTCGGCGTTTGAAAGTAACATCTATCTACCCCGTCTTCAGGCAACTACCAGAAAGGCCAAAGCGAATGGATTCAGCGCGGCACCAACGTTTGTGATTGATGGGTATGGCTCGATCAGCGGAGCCCAACCGATTGATACGTTCCGAACAATTTTGCGTGGGGTGGAAAAAGCCACAAACCTTGAACCATTGGCGACCACTAATTAGACGCCAATACACAACCTTCAAAAAAAGGAAAACGCCATGCATTATGAAGGAACAACTTACCGTCCACCGCCAGAGGCGGATTCTCTTCTGCTTCAGGTAACGGTGGGCTGCGCCCACAACCGATGCACTTTTTGCAATATGTATCGGGACGTTCCGTTCCGGCGCATCTCTATGGAACAAATTGAAGAAGATCTGAAGGAAGCTCGGGGGATCTTTCCCAAAGCCGAACGCATCTTTCTGGTCAATGGGGATGCGTTTGTTTTAAAGGCGAAGATGCTTGGAAAGATTGCCGAAAAAATCAAGTTTCATTTTCCGGAATGCCAGACCGTCACCATGTACGCATCCATTCAAAACATAGGTTCTAAAAGCGACCAAGAACTGATGGATTTAAAGCGGGTGGGAATCAATGATCTATATGTCGGTATTGAATCCGGCTGGGATGAAGTATTGACACGCATCCAAAAAGGACACACAGTGTCGGAAGCCAAGCAACAGCTTGGCCGATTAAGCCGAGCTGGAATCAATCACATTGCAAATATAATGCTCGGTGTTGCAGGCAGGGGCAATGGCGTAGAAAATGCAGCGTTAACGGCGCAATTTCTCAACGAAACCAGTCCTGGTCTGATTTGGGTTGGTACCCTGGGTATATTCGAGGGCACCGAACTACATGCGGAAACGGCAAGAGGGTCGTTTGTACCGGCAACTGAGATTGAAATCCTGGAGGAAGAGAAAGCATTAATTAGAAACATGGAATTGGAGGGCGTTGCTTTTTATGGTATTCATCCCACCAATACGGTTCCTATTCGAGGAGCGTTGCCGAGAGACAAACAGAAGATGCTGGATAAGATCGATAAAGCCATTAGGCATTATGGCAAGGTTGCTTTGGAGAGACCTTTCCAGCGGGTCTCATTGTAATTTTTATAACGCTAATCAGTTGAAAAGGAGGTTGTGCTATGGGTTTACAAAGCAAATTAGATGATATGCGCACGCAATTCGAAGCAAGTGCACCGCCAGAGACATTGGCTATCATGCATGCTGCGACCGACAAACTCCAGCGCTCAGGAATTATGGAGCATGTTTTGAAAATTGGAGATCAGATGCCAGTTTTCGAACTTCCCAATCAACAAGGTGATTTGGTAAGCTCGCAGGCGTTGTTGCGCAAAGGGCCTGTGGTGGTCAGTTTTTACCGAGGTGTATGGTGACCATACTGCAACGTGGAGCTGGAGGCTCTGCAAGAAGTAGTTACCGATATTGAGGCGCTCGGAGCCTCGATGGTGGTGATATCACCACAACTTGAAAAATATTCCAAGCAGGTGGCAAAGAAGCATAATCTGACCTTCAATGTTTTATGTGACAAGGGAAATAAGGTTGCTTCACAGTTTGGCCTGGTATTTGATCTGCCTGATGATCTAGGTGAGGTATACAAAAATTTTGGTATCGACCTTGAAAGATACAATGGCGACGATTCATGGACATTGCCAATGTCGGGAAGATTCATTCTCGAAGAAAATGGGAAGATAACGCATACGGATGTAAATCCCGATTATACACAAAGACCGGAGCCATCTGATATCCTAAAACTATTGAAGACTCAGCAGTAAGGTCTGGCCAGGAAAAATCATGAACAAAATTTTGATTCTTTTTGGTCATCCTGCCTTCAGGCGATCAACAATCAATGCTGCTTTAAGAAAGTCGGTAGAGAACCTCAAGGGGATTACTTTCCACGATCTCTATGCGCGTTATCCTGATTTTCTTATCGATGTTTCGCACGAGCAAAGACTTTGTGAGAGCCACGATATTATTGTCTTTCAGCATCCTTTCTACTGGTATTCGACCCCTTCCCTTATCAAAGAGTGGTTTGACTTGGTTCTTGAACACGCGTGGGCATACGGTGCGAGCGGTACGGCGCTGGCGGGCAAGATTACCTTCCAGGCCCTGACGGCCGGCGGTGACTTCAGCAACTATCAACCCGATGGCCTGAATTTATTCACCATCAGGCAGCTCACCACACCGTATCGGGCAACCGCCAACCTCTGCCGGATGGAATGGTTACCGCCCTTTGCAGTTCTCGGCATTCACCAGGGACTTCCGAAAGAAGACCGCATTTGCCATGCGGAGGATTACCGCAAAACACTTATGGCCTTGCGGGACAATCAGCTGGACCTTGCCAAAGCTCGCAATTATGAACTGCTTAATCAAGACCTGAACTCAATTATCAACGAGGTGTAGCGATGGAACAGTTTCTTTTGAAGCTACTCATTTTTCTTGCAGCTGCGGTCATCGCTGTTCCACTGGCCCGCAAATGCAAACTGGGTTCCGTTCTCGGCTACCTAATCGCCGGCATCATTATCGGCCCATTCGGTTTGGCACTCATTGACGATATCGAAGCGGTGATGCACTTTACCGAATTCGGTGTGGTTATGATGCTTTTTTTAGTCGGCCTTGAACTCAAACCGTCCCTGTTATGGCAGATGCGCACCCCCATATTAGGTGTGGGTGGCACCCAGGTAATGCTTACCTTTGCAGCGATCGGTCTCGCGTGTGCAGTTTTTCTGCCTTGGCAACAAGCCGTTGCGATTGGTCTCATTTTGGCGCTTTCTTCCACCGCCATTGTCCTTCAAACCCTGCGCGAAAAAGGATTGATGAACACCTCGCCTGGTAAATCGGTTTTCTCTGTGCTCTTGTTTCAGGATTTGGCTGTCATTCCCATATTGGCCATCCTGCCTCTTTTAGCAACCGCAGCAGTTCATGTCGATGCTCATCATAGTAGTGGCTTATTTGATGTCACCACGCTTCCCGGCTACCTGCGCCTCATAGTGGTGCTTCTGGCGATTGGTTTAATTTATGTTGTTGGCAAATACGGCAGCAGGCCCCTTTTTCGCGCTATTGCTGCCAGCCGCGTACGGGAAGTTTTTGTTGCAGCCGCCCTGACATTGATCATCGGCATTTCGTTGTTGATGACTGCCGTCGGATTGTCACCGGCACTGGGCACATTTATTGCCGGGGTGGTGCTTGCCGATAGTGAATACCGTCATGAACTGGAAAGTGATATTGAACCGTTTAAGGGTCTATTGCTCGGTATTTTCTTTATTTCCATCGGTGCCAGTCTAAATTTTACCCTGATCCATGAACAGTTGTGGCAGATCGTCGGGCTGGTCGCTGCCCTGATTATAATCAAAGCCATAGCGTTATTTGCGATTGCACGGATATTCAAGATGCCCGGCACGGAACGACTGCTCTTTGCCGTTGCTCTGGCACAGGGGGGAGAATTTGCATTTGTCCTTTTCCAGTTTGCCAAAGTCAATGAGGTGCTGCCACAGTCGTTGACGGAAACGCTTGTCTCTGTGGTGGCCATATCCATGTTTCTAGCACCTCTCCTCTTTCTGCTTTATGACTGGCTGATTGCGCCACACTTGCAGGAGGCCGGGACAGAACGTCAGGCTGACGATATAGAGAATGGCGGTCGTTCGGTGATTCTGGCCGGATTTGGTCGCCTTGGAACCGATATCGGACGGCTCCTCATCTCAGCCGGCATCAAACCGGTCATTCTAGACCATAACGAAGCCAATGTGGATATACTGCGTCGATTTGGGTTCGAGGTCTATTACGGCGATGTCACTCGCCTCGACCTTCTCGAATCCGCCGGTGCCGCAGAGGCGGAGCTGATTATCATCACCCTCGGGGACCATGAAAAATCAGTGGAGCTGGTGAAACTGGTTCAGAAGCATTACCCGCAACTCAAAATTGCGGTCAATGCCGTGGATCGCCGGGCGGCCTTCGAGCTTATGGATCTCGGTGTCACCACCATTCGCCGCGAAACCTTCGGCACGGCCCTCACACTGGGTCAAGATGCCTTGCAACTGCTCGGTTTCGATCCCTATGAGGCTTACAAGATCAGGCGGTTGTTTCGAAAAAAGGATAAGGACTCCATGCCGGACCTGTATCGGATTCATCGGCAGGACGAAGACAAATACATTTCCCTGTATCAGCAGCACAATGCCAACCTGGCCGAACTGATGACCAAAGACCGGGAGATCGACATGGTGGAGCTCGATAAGGCGTGGACCGCTGCCAATCCCGAAACTTGATAAAAGTACCCAACCCGTAAACCATAAGGAGAACAAATGAAAAACGTGTTTATGATCAACGCTCATGAGCAGAGGCCTTTCTCTGAAGGCAGACTGAACCGGTCGCTAGTCGAACGGGCCAAAGCACTTCTTGAAAATAAAGATTACTCGGTCCAGCTCACCACGATGCAGGATGATTACGATATCGACAAAGAGATCGAAAAGCACCGCTGGGCGGATGTCCTGATCCTGCAGACCCCATGCAACTGGATGGGCGTGCCCTGGACGTTCAAGAAATACATGGACGAGATCTACACCGCCGGGATGGACGGGCGCCTATGCGACGGGGATGGCCGCACCCGCAAGGATGCCGCCAAGCAATACGGTTCCGGTGGCACCCTGGCGGGGAAGAAGTACATGCTGTCAATCACCTACAACGCCCCCAAGGAAGCGTTTGACGATCCTGATCAGACGTTTTTTGGCGGACGCGGCGTGGACGATCTGTTCTGGCCGATGCACCTCAATTTCAAATTTTTGGGGATGACGCCTTTAAAGACGTTTGCCTGTCACGATGTGCTCAAGAATCCGGATGTCGCAAACGACTTTGTCCGGTTCGATGCCCACCTGGACCAGCTGTTTCCTGCGGTCGGGTAATCGGAGGGCGACAATAAATGACCCGAGGAAGGAGCGTCATGCACATCCTGGAACGCCGCAGGCCCGATCCGATTCCCGCCATCCACCCGATGCCCGAATACCTGGCATCCGGTCAGCGTGCCGAGTGGTACCAAGACACCAAAGAGGTGCTTCAGGTGCCATGGATGGGCGTCGTCACCATGGCGTATGCACACTACCCGGCCTTTTTCGGCGAGCTGTGGCGAGGCCTGAAACCGTTGTGTCAAAGCCGTCCTTTTGTCGCGGCGTGCAGGGATCTGCGTGACACCGTCGAATCGCGGACCACGGAATTGAACCCAACGTCTCTTGTCGAAGCGCTTGCCTCGATGGGGTACGCACCGCGCGAAATTAACGCCATCCGCCAGATGAACACGGTGTTCTCCCATGGCAATCAACTGTACGTTCTGATTGCCACCATTGCCAGGCATCTGCTCGAATTGGGTGATATGCAGGGCAAGGCTGACGCCGAACCCTTTGACGAACGGCACGCCCCGGATATAAAGGTGCCATTCGTGTTGATGGAACCCCACCACGCGGACGAACCGACCCAGGTCGTGTACGAAGATATCAAAACCACGCTGCAGCTTCCTTTTGTCAACACCGACTACCGGGCGTTTGCCCGATGGCCAAGCTACTTCGCTCTCGCTTGGAACGACCTCCGGGATAAAGTCGGCACATCGCTGCATGAAGAGATCACCCGGACGTGCCATGACCGGGCGGCAAAGCT
>JASJAZ010000098.1 GCA_030066785.1 Desulfobacterales bacterium
TTTGGATTCGTCATGTATGTGCTCCTTTTGGGCGTGCATTGGGGATTCCGGTTTCCAAGCATCGGCGCCACCTTGGGGGTTCTGGCAGGTATGATTGGTGTATTTTTAACCTATTACGTCTGGCGGTCCCCGTTGTCCATGCACTGCGCTTTCTGGGGCACTTTTTCCGGCCTCGCTGTGGCCTATATTTGCAAGGGCCTCGGTTTTAAAGACAAAGAAGAGACCATTGAGCGCCAAAACGAGGTGCGTGCCTTCCTGGATGACATCGACGGGCCCTCTGAGTCGGGGGTCAAATGGCGTAACATCATGAAGATTGCGGTCCCGATCTGGTACTTTTTTGCCATCGGCCCGGCCTGTATTCTGGGCAACAAGGCCTTCTCATTCGCTGGTTTTCCACACCTGTGGTCCTGGCAGATCTTCTGGTGGATCGCTGGTATCGTGATGATGTGGGCGCTGTGCTTCAAGGCTGAGATGGCCACAACCTCAGAAACTCAAATCGAGCGCGCTGAGAAAGAAACCAAAATCGTGGTCAAAGAGGCTTAAATCAACAATCATTAAAAGGAGCTACGATCATGAAACCTGAAGATTGGTGGATGATTGGAATAGTGGCGTTTAGCATCCTTTTCACAGCCTCTTTTGGCTGGGGACTATGGGGCTAACGTCAACCTGAATTGAAACAAAGATATCGCCGGGGGCCTGATCCCTCGGCGATATCAAACCACCTGCATTCCCAACTTGGAATGCAGGTGAAGTTGGTTGCTCCTCACTTTTTTCACCTCAAAGAGTTTACCGGCAAAAGTGAAGGCGGACCGTTGCCACAAACAGATATATAGAAATTAGCATTGGTCCATGTTTCACTCACGATTTGCCAAGTTTATCTTCCTCAATGCTTTGATTTCACTGCGTGTGATCGGTCCGATGGATGATTTAGCATCAAGGGGTTGAAAGCCGATGGCGTCTTTAGTACTGATTGTCGATGATGAACCCAATATCGTGATCCCTTTGCAGTTTTTAATGGAGAAAAACGGATACGATGTGGTTATCGCTCAAAGTGGTGAAGAAGCGCTGGAGGCCATTGCCAAATACATTCCGGATCTGATTTTACTGGACATCATGCTGCCCGGCATCGATGGCTATGAAGTCTGTGAAATTGTGCGCTTACGCCCGGAATGGCAACATATTAAGATCATTTTCCTTACGGCCAAAGGACGCGATGTGGATCTTGCCAAGGGTATGGTGCTGGGGGCTGACGAATATGTGATCAAACCCTTTTCCAATGAAGAACTTCTAGCAAAAGTTAAAAAATACCTGCCACTTCTTAATGAGAATCCAAAATAAATTTTGGTGGTTTGCGGGCGTAACGCTGTTATTCTTTGTTATCATTATTTTCAGCATGGCGCTGTTATTTTGGCAACAATTATTGCCCCACCAGCATGATGTGCTGCTCAATATTTTTAAAAAGCACTTTGCCTACATTTTTCTTGGTTTATTCATCATTCTCGCGGGTTTTGGCATTCTGCTGGACTGGGTTTTCCGAATTTACATCCTGCCTTTGAACAAACTCGTGGAAGAGGCCCACGTCATCGCATCTGTTAATCCATCTCATCGCATCAAACCAGAAGGCAGCAAAGATATCATCCGGTTATCCAAAATAGTCAATGAGGGCGCCGAGCGATATGAACAATTATATCAGCAAGTACGCCAAGAAATCCTCCAAGAATATGAGCACGCGGAAGATGAAAAAAATATATTGGCCGCTTTAATTGACGAACTTCCGGAAGGTATTGTTATCTGCAATGAACAGGGTAAAATTCTGTTATACAATCAGCAAGCCAGACTATTGCTTGAGCATTCTGAGTGTGTCGATATTGCCCCAAACGATAATGGTGCGGAGGTTGACCGATCGTGTTTTATTGGTTTGGGCCGGTCCATCTATAATGTAATGGACGCGCATAAAATCACTCATGCTTTAGATGAAATATCTCGCAAACTGGTCCAGGCGGATGAGGAAATCACGGCCTTTTTTGTAAATGTCGACCCAGACAATCGGCTCCTGCGCGTTGAAACCATGCCGCTGCTGAATCAAAAAGCTGAAATGGCCGGTTTTTTCCTGATTTTAACCGATATTACCCAGCAGGTCGAATTCACCAAAGAAGCGCAATTCTTGATGGAAAATTCAATTCAAAAGCTGCGCGCTTCATCGGCTGCCATTCGGTCATCCATCGAAGCCATCCTCAAGTATCCGCAAATGAAAAAAGCACAATTAAAGGATTTAGCCCAAATCATTCACACTGA
This sequence comes from Desulfobacterales bacterium, assembly GCA_030066785.1. Lineage (GTDB taxonomy): Bacteria > Desulfobacterota > Desulfobacteria > Desulfobacterales > JASJAZ01 > JASJAZ01. Next base: position 2,296 of record JASJAZ010000098.1, read on the forward strand.
AACGATTTCCCTGGGTGATACCCTGGAACGCAAGCTTTCGCGGTTTTCGGGCTTTGTCAAAGAGCATTGGCCGTTGGCTTTGACCGGTACGACCGATTTTTGGCGCATAATTTCTCGTAAAGCCAAGGACAAATTAAAAATAGACCTTGTATGGCCTGCCAATGAAACAAGCCAGCAAATCCGAATTGATACCTACGCCTTTAGCTTGATTTTTCTATTTGTGTGCCTGCAACTAAAGAAAATTACAAATCGAACAAGGTTTGAATGTGCTACTAACCGGGAAGGTCGTTTTGTTTGTTTAGATCTAACATGGCCGGGAGATCCCATATCGATCGAAGAACTTCACCGTTGGGAGCGCCATCAATTAATTGTCGATGATGAACGCATGCCCTTTACATTTAAAGACATTATCGATTCTCACAATGCCGAGATATGGTCTTATTTTGGCAAGCAAACCACCCAGCGATCCTATTTTCGTTTTTACCTGCCGGCCGCCAAGCGTCCTTTGCCTGATAGTCTGCGGCGAGTTACGGTTTTGCCGGAAGGTCGTCCTGAATTTTACGATTTTGACCTTTTTAACCAACCGGGTCAAACCCCAGAGATCGACCAGCGACCGTTAAATGAATTGACCTTTACCATTTTCGACACCGAAACCACCGGGCTCAATCCTAGAGGGGGCGACGAAATTATATCCATCGGGGCGGTGCGCATCTTCAATCAACGATTACTGCAAGAGGAGCGTTTTGATCAGCTGGTCGATCCCCAGCGACCTTTACCCAAAGAATCCATCCAAGTGCATGGGATTCAGCCTGAGATGCTGATCGGCAAACCTACCATTGATATGGTGCTGCCACGATTCCAGCAATTTTGTCGTGGAACCATACTTGTGGCCCATAACGCTGCTTTCGATATGCGCATGCTTCAAATGAAAGAAGGACAAACGGGTATCAACTTTATCAATCCCGTGTTAGACACGATGTTGCTTTCCGCGGTGCTCCATCCAGCGCAAGAGAAGCATTCTTTCGATGCGATTGCGGAACGCTTCGGCATCCGTATTGTCGGTCGTCATACCGCTATCGGCGATGCCATAGCCACTGGCGAGATTTTTCTGAAACTAATTCCGTTGTTGGCGGAAAAAGGGATTCTTACGCTGAGGCAGGCAAGGGAGGCGTCACAAAAAACATACTATTCGCGTCTAAAATATTGATATGCTTTAGCGGTTGTCCGCTAACTGTTCTGTTTTTTTGAAATTGGGAGCGAAAAAGCAAAAGTCGATCCTGCGCCCAGTTCACTTGACAGCCAAATTGCCCCTTTATGAAATTTGACAATACTCTTGCTAATACTCAATCCCAGACCACTGCCGGTTGGTCGGGTGCCTTCGCTACTGGTTACCTGTCGAAATTTTTCAAATATAAGAGCCTGATTTTCCTTCGCAATGCCGATGCCGTTATCAATGATCTCGACATGCAAGTCTTGTGCGTTGGTCAGCAACCGGATGCTGATTGCGCCCTGGTGCCTATCGCAGAATTTTACCGCGTTCGATATCAGATTCAGTAAAACTTGCATAAGTCGATCCCGATCGCCTCGAATGGGGGGAACCGTTTCAGGTAGATCAAGTGTTAATTGAATTTGCTTTTCTTGAATCAGTTGGTTGGTAGCGGCAATGGCATCATTGATCACTTCCAGCATATTTATATCGACCAAGTTCCAGGCCATGCGTCCGGATTCTATCTTTTGAAAATCCAGGACCTGATTAATCAGCCGTGTTAACCGTTCATTTTCTTTAACGATAATGGTTAAAAATTGTTTGCGCTTGCGTTCGCTAACATCTGGATTATCATGCAAAATTTCCGCTAACGATCGCACTGAAGTCAGCGGTGTGCGTAACTCATGGGTGACTGTCGACATAAATTCATCTTTTAAGCGGTCCAATTCCTTCAGGCGCTCATTCGCCGCTTTTAATTCGGCCGTGGCTTTTTCCAATTTGCGGCTGTAGGCGATTACCTGTTGGGTTTCATTGACAATGTCCAGCACCTCATCAATGCCAAATGGTTCTTCTTTGACTGCTGAAGATATCAGAACACGTGCGGAAGCCGATCCAACAGCGCCGGCCAGCAGTTTTTCCACATGACCGACCAATCCAGCATCAGCGGAAAGGGTAGACTTCCACTCCACATCGTGTGTTGCGGCATATTGGCTAAATGCTTCGTTGGTTCGTTTGCTTCCAAGAAATCGTTCAAGCATTAGCTTTAAATCCTGTACCGACGCTTTGCCACGCCAGAAGGTCGATTCGCTATCTTTGCCTGAGTATTTGAAAACATCCACAAACAGGGTGGCCTGGGAATGTTCGATGGCAGATGGTTGGCTATAGAGCGACACGACGATATAGACACCTGTATTGGCCAGCAAGCTCCAAAATACAGCGTGCGCAATGTTGTCAAGTCCGTCATAACTGACATTCAGGTTAAATAAATGAAACGGATTCAGAAATTCTATGCCAAACGGTCCCTGGGTGACAAACGATTGTGGAAAAAGCCCGGCCTGAACCATGGTTGGGATGAGAAGCGTGTAGGTCCAGACTATAAACCCGGCAATCAACCCGCCCAAGGCGCCCGAACGGGTGCCGGTTTTCCAAAAGATACCGCCAATGATGGCTGGTGCAAACTGCGCAACCGCTACAAACGAAACCAATCCGATGGAAACCAGGGCATAAAATCCACCAAACAAACGGAAATAGGCGTAACCAAGCATTAGAATCAGAATAATACTCAATCGGCGGGCAATGAGAATAACATGGCTGACATCAGTTTGTAGTTTCAATTTGGGGAAATGGAAACGCAAAAGAACCGGCATAACCAGTTCATTGCAGATCATGGTGCTAAGCGCAATGACCTCTACGATAACCATGCCGGTGGCGGCCGACATACCGCCAATAAAAACGAAAAGTGCTAAGGCTTCATGCTGTTCCGCCATCGGCAAGGTCAGCACAAAATAATCAGGATCGACTTCGATGCCGGTGAAACGGATGACACCGCCAAAAGCGACGGGCAAAACAAAAATGTTAATAATCAATAGATAGAGCGGGAACAGCCAGATCGCTTTGTTCAAGTGCTCTTCATTGATGTTTTCTACCACGGCAACCTGGAATTGTCGGGGAAGGAACATAAATGCCATCATGGAAAGAATGATGTACATCGTCCAACCGGTAAAAACCCCAGGCCGATCAATAAAAGTAAACTGTTTTGATAATGCTTCAACTTTCTGTGCACGATTAAAAATATCGGTGAAACCATCAAACATGCCGTAGGTAATAAATAACCCCACACAGATAAAGGCAATCAACTTTACAATGGACTCGAAGGCGATGGCGGCCACCAGACCTTCATGACGTTCTGTAACCGTTAAGTGTCGTGTTCCAAAAAGAATTGCAAAAACAGCTAAGAGCATGGCCACATAAAAAGCCGTATCCTTCACGATGGGAATATCGGCATACTGCACAGCGGTTGTGATGGCGGGATACTGATTAAGGATCAAGAAACTGGTTGAAATTGCTTTTAGCTGCAATGATATGTACGGTATCACACCCAGCACAGCGATGACGGTGACAACACTTCCCAGTGTGGAGCTTTTGCCGTACCGTGAGGCGATAAAATCGGCAATGGAGGTGATGTGATGAACTTTTACAATTCGAATGATTTTACGCAACAACACCAGTCCCAAACCGGCTGTTAAGGTAGGACCAATATAAATGGGTAGAAACCAAAGACCGGAATGCGCGGCTCTGCCAACGCTGCCGTAAAATGTCCATGCTGTGCAGTAAACCGCCAGTGATAGGGCATAAATGTAGGGATTGCTGACGATACTCCGACCAAGTTCGGCGCGTTTATCCCCGTAGTGGGCGATTGCAAACAAAAGTCCGATGTACCCGAAGGACAATCCTAATATGGTACCGGTTTTAAGCATTACGCTTCTTTCGCCGAACCATTACATAGACCTTGATCGTTTGGAATGTGGTTTGGTGATTAATGCGATTAGAAAAATAATCAGGATCCAAGACACAAACATGTAAATAAACAGCAGAGGGATGCCGAAAAATAAAAGTTTATAGTTAAACAAGGATATAATCGGAAAATTGAATAGGACCAATCCGAGCAGAAATACTGCCACTAATCGACGGCTTTTTAAGGGCTCATTGGTCATGGGCAACCCCCTCACGTTAGTCAGCAATCGCCGGATTATTATCTATCTGGCAAGGTGCTAAAAAATATGCAGATTCTTAAATCTGGCTAACTATAGGGCACAGATGGCGATGGTGTCAACACGAAGCCCTTAAAGCGCCGATGGCGGGATCTTGGCGAGCTAATGTTGGAAAGCAGTGAGCTAATATGGTATAGAAAAAATAGCCACAATTCGAACACACACAAAGCTCATTTTAATGGCATCTACAAATTCTTTTTCAACGAAACATTTACGCGCACTGAGTGCGTTTTTATAAAAGAATTACATACCACAAATGGCCGGTAAACCCAGCAGGAGCTGCCATGAGCGATGATACCCAGGTCTTTTTATCAAATTTGCCTTTGTTTAATAACCTCAATGCGGAAAATCTCGCGCAAATCTGCCGATCCGCCAGTATTCTGAAAGTGACCACTGGTCAAATTATTTCTGTGCAGGCTCAAACCGAAATCGATAGTGTTTACATCGTTAAACAGGGAACCCTGGAGTTATTTTACGAAAAAGACGGCACTGAGGTACTGAGCGGTCTATTGAAAATCGGGGATATTTTCGGTGGCATTTCCATACTTATGAACGCGGGCGTTTCCGTGCGCACGGTGCGAGCGGAAAGAGACTCCACATTACTGGTCATACCGAAAAAGCTATTTTTAGATATATGCGCGCGCGATGAATCATTTTACGAATATTTCGTCAATATTTTTAGCCAACGGATGCTGAATGAGTCCTATGCTTCCATGGTGGTGGCCGGACAGGCGCACAATTTTATAAGGGGCATTGTTCCATTTTCTTTTCTTCCCGATGATGCCTTTGAACTTATTACCGGCGAAATATCCATTGTGCACTACCCTAAAGATACCATCCTTTTTAAACAAGGCCAATCGACGGTTGATCATCTTTATATCATTCAAAAGGGTGCTGCTGAGCGCTATTTTGAAGATAATCGCAAAAAAATGCTGAGGGGAATGCTTGGCGAAGGTGATCTTTATGGTGGTATATCAATGCTGCTAAATGACGGTATTTCGGTGCGCACGCTGCTCATTCATGAAGACACTTATTTCTACACGATACCAAAACAAATTTTCATCGATCTTTGCAACCGTTTTGTCACTTTTTCAGATTATTTTACAAACACTTTCGGCAAGCGCATGCTTGATCGAACCTATGCTGAAATCATCGCCACCCGCGCCCAGTCCACCGAAGATAATCTTAAATTTTTAAATCAATCCGTTGCCAGCCTGTGCAATACCAATCTGGTTTATTGCGGACAAGACGTATCAATTAAAGAAGCAGCCGCCATTATGAGCCAAAATCGATGCAGTTCCATTTTTGTCAAAGATCACGCGGATGAATTCATTGGGGTGGTAACCGATAATGATTTGCGCTCAAAGGTAATTGCCCAGGGTTTTGAAATTGCGAAGCCAGTGTCAAAGATCATGTCCACACCATTAAAAAGTATTTCCAGCGATGCCATGGTCTTTGAAGCGCTGATGTTGATGATGCAGCAGAAAATCAAACATCTAGCCGTTGTTGATGCGAATGATCATATTTCCGGCATCATCACCAATCAAGATCTGTTGACCGCTCAGGGGCAATCGCCCGTTTTTTTAATTCGCGAGATTGCTGCAGTTGAGCGATTGGAAGACCTTTTTTCCAAGCATCAGCAATTGCCCCAAATTGTGCGCGGGCTTATTAACAGTGGGGCGAAAGCGCAAAATGTGACCCGTATGATTACCACCATATCTGATGCAATTCTTGAGAAATTGATTCAGTTTGCATTGGATGAGATGGGCCCGCCGCCGGTTCGATTTGTATTTATGATCATGGGCAGCGAAGGCCGTAAAGAGCAGACCCTAAAAACGGATCAAGACAATGCCATAATTTATGACGATGTGAGCGCAAAGATTGAAAAAGAAGTTCATGCGTATTTTTTATCGTTTGGCGAAAAAGTATGCGGCTGGCTGGATCAGGCTGGATATTCCTTTTGCAACGGCGGCATTATGGCCCAAAATCCTAAATGGTGCCAACCATTATCTCAATGGAAAAATCAATTTGATGCTTGGATCCACACAGCCGAACCCGAAGATTTGTTTCATTCGAGTATTTTTTTCGATTTTCGGGGGGCGTACGGCAATTTAGAAATTATTGATGAATTGCGCCAGTTTTTGTTTAGTACGCTGGTTGGATGGTCCGGATTTTTCAGGCATTTGACGGAAAATGCCATGCATTTCAAGCCGCCCTTGGGATTTTTCCGTAATTTTTTAGTCGAATCCAAAGGTGAACACCGCAACGCGTTTGACATTAAAGGTGCCATGGTGCCAATCGTTGATTTTGCTCGAATTTACGCTTTAAAGAACTCTTTAGAAGAAACCAATACACTAGAACGCTTAAATCAGCTGCATTTAAACAAAGTTTTGAAGGAAGAAGAATACAATGAAATCGAGCAGGCTTATAGCTTTCTGATGCAATTGCGCTTTGTTCGACAAATAACCGCCATTATGGACGATGGCGCGCCACCGGATAATTATATCAACCCTAAAAAATTGACCCGTATTGAGCAAACCATGCTCAAAGAAATATTTAAGCGAATTGAAAAATTTCAATCCAAGCTCGAGTTCGAGTTCACTTCTTTTCTATAGATCGATCCGATATCGAACTAAATCCTACCAGATTGTTTAGCGTTAAATGCACTACAGAGTGAATCACATTGGCTTTAAAGCATCTATATATTCATAAAGACGTGGCTCATCAGCCACTGGTGGAGGTGATAAAAACCCGTTTAACTATTCCATTTACCATAGTGGATGATGCGCAACAGGTGTATCAAATATTATCAACAGGGGATGATCCTATCGGTGGTGGAAAAAAAAGCCTTTTCCTTACCCGCAATAAAGGCGCTTTTATTCGATCTTGTCCCGGAACCAGCCATTATCAGTGCTGTGGATATAAAATATTACACATCGGTACATTTTGTCCGATGGACTGTTCTTACTGTATTTTGCAGGCATACTTTCATCCACCGATACTTCAATATTTCTTAAATCATACAGCATTGCTAGCAGAGCTTAGACAGGTTTTTGCTCGGCCAGAGATTAGTAGAATTGGAACGGGTGAATTCACTGACAGTTTAATTTGGGAGTTATGGACCGACACGGTATCATATTTAGTGCCTGAATTTGCCAACCAATCGCGCGCGATTCTGGAACTCAAGACAAAGACAATTGCCGTTGATGCTTTGGCTGATTTGAAACACAATCAGAAAACCGTCATTGCATGGTCATTAAATACCGAATCTGTTATTAAAAGTGAAGAACGCGCCACGGCACCGCTTGCGGCCAGGTTGCAGGCTGCGGCCAAGTGTCAGCTATGGGGCTATCCGCTGGCGTTTCACTTTGATCCGATTGTGTTGTATCCGGGGTGTGAAAGCGATTATCAACAGGTGATACAATCGCTGTTTAACAGCATTGCCCCCGAAAGCATCGTCTGGATCAGTTTAGGAATGTTTCGTTTCATGCCAGCTTTAAAACCGATCATTCAAATGCGGTTCCCGCAATCAAAGATTATCTACGGTGAATTTGTGCCGGGCCTTGATGGTAAAATGCGCTATTTTAAACCATTGCGAATTAAATTTTATCAACAAATCGTTTCTTGGATTAAAGATATGGCGCCCGATGTTCAGGTTTACTTTTGCATGGAAGATGATGAGATCTGGCAAAAAACGATCGGCATCACACCGGGCGAATTGGGTGGCTTAGCTGCCATGCTCGATCGAAGCGCTGCCCGCCATTGTAATTTGATTGCCGATTAATGCGGTACTCTCTTCAAAAAATTTCTCGAAGGAAATGGCGAATGACTCATCGATTTGCGGTTATATATGGATTGTTTGTGGTGATCGTAGGCGCGTCGTCACTTTTTGCGGCTGATTGGTATTATGTTCGATGGGTTACGGACGGGGATACCATTGTTTTATCCGATGGACGCCATGTGCGCTACATTGGTATTGATGCACCTGAGGTTGCTTACGCTGAAAAGGCCGCCGAACCATTTGCTGAGCAGTCCAAACAGTATAATCGTGGCCTTACACTGGGCAAACAGGTTAAACTTGACTATGATCAGGATCGATATGATAACTACGGCCGTTTGCTGGCCTATGTTTATTTGCAAGATGGCATCTTTGTCAACCAAATGATGCTACAGAAGGGCTTGGCGCACTATTATCAAAAAAAACCGAATACTCGTCAGGCCAAAAAACTGCTGCGAGCCCAAAAATCTGCCATGCGCGCTAAAATAGGTATATGGTCCGGCTGGCAGGAGGTAATCATGCACTCAGATTATGTGGGCAATACGCGCTCCATGCGATTTCATCATAACAATTGTGCCAATTCCCAGAAAATACATCCACGCAACAAAGTGTTGCTTGACAGCAAATGGCAGGCTTATTGGAAAGGTTTTTCGCCGGCGCGGAATTGCTTTGCAGGCCGAACTAAATACGCGTCAGATAAAGATTGATCATATTGATCATAGGATTCGGCTTCCGATAAAAAAGCCGGGATGCAGATGAATACCTGTTTCCCGGCTCTTTTTAGTTGGTAAAAAATATTACTCTTTGGCTTTGTTGATTTCTTCGACGATCTTTTCAGAAATCTGGGCCGGTACCTCATCATAATGTGATAATTGCATCGTAAAAAAGCCCCGCCCCCCGGTTATTGAATTTAAGTCGGGTGCATAGGTTAAAAATTCGGCCATCGGTACCTGGGCGTTAATCACCTGGTTTTTACCCTTGCTGTCCATACCCAGCACTCTGCCGCGACGGCCGTTCAGATCGCCCATGATGTCGCCCATGAAATCGTCCGGCGCAATAATGGTGACTTCCATAATCGGTTCCAGCAAGACCGGCTTGGCTTCCTGTGCCGCTTTTTTAAAGGCCAGTGATCCGGCTACCTTAAACGCCATTTCCGAGGAATCCACTGCATGGAAAGAGCCATCATCTAATGTCACCCTGAAATCAATGCAAGGATACCCGGCAAGTACGCCTTTTTGACACGATTCCAAAATGCCTTTTTCGACCGCCGGAATATACGTTTTAGGAATCGCGCCGCCCACGATGGCATCCACAAACTCAAAGCCATTGCCGCGGGGCAACGGTTCCATCTGAATCCAGCAATCCCCATACTGTCCATGTCCGCCGGTCTGTTTTTTATGTTTGCCCTGTACGCGCACCTTCTTTTTAATCGTCTCGCGGTATGGTATTTTAGGTGTTTCTAATTGTACTTCGACATTAAATTTACGCTTCATTCTTTCAAGGGTGGTTTCGATGTGCACCTGTCCCAACCCGGATAAAAGGATTTCTTTGGTTTCAGCATTGCGGTCTAATTTTAGAGCCGGATCTTCTTCCAGCAGTTTGGTTAGCGAGGAAAAAACTTTATCCTCATCACCCTTTGATTTGGCCCTGACTGCAAATGAAATCAGTGTTGGTAACGGTTCCGGACAATCAAATTTGACTTTGCGACTATCATCACACAGGGAGTCGCCGGTGGTCGTATCTTTGAGTTTGGCCACCGCGACTATTGATCCGGGACCGGCTTCTGTAACGGGATGCTGCTCTTTGCCAGCAATACGCAACAATTGACTAAAACGCTCTTTAGAATTCTTACTACTGTTAAAAAAAGTGCCATCGCCGCCCAGTTTGCCAGATACAATTCTAAATATGGAAAGGCGTCCCGCATAAGGATCGGCCAATGTTTTAAAAACAAAGCCGGCAAAGGGTTCATCGGGGTCTGGTTGACATTGAATATCGCTATCCCCGCCCGAATCTTTTGCAACCCAACCGCCGCGATCAATGGGCGATGGCAGGCAATTAACCATTACATCTTGAATTAGATCGATACCGACATTTTTGGTGGCAGAACCACAAAGAACCGGGACAAATGTTCGATGTAAGATGCCTTTTTTCAAGGCCGTCCGTAAATCCTCATCGGTCAATGTTTCGCCCTCTAAATAACGCTCCAACAATTCGTCATCGGCTTCGGCAATGTTTTCAACCAGCGTTTCACGCTCGGAATCTACCAAATCTTGCATCTCAGCTGGAATATCGGTTGCAGTTGCTTTGCCTTTTTCGTCATATCTATAGGCTTTCAGAGTGATTAAATCCACAATCCCCTTGAAATCGATTTCGGAGCCGATCGGCAACTGTAATATAATCGGTTTGGGAGCAAAAATATCTTTGGCATCTTGAAAGGCGCGCATGAAATCAGCCCTTTCACGATCCAACTTGTTGATGAAAATCGCACAGGGAAGCTTAAATGTCTCGGCAAATTCCCAAGCTTGCTCGGTTTGTACTTTGACACCATCAACAGCGTCAATGATCACAATGGCGCTGTCGGCCGCTTGCATACAGATTTTAGTATCCGAAAAGAAGTTTTGATCGCCGGGTGTGTCGATAATATTGGCAACATGCTTTTTCCAAGAAAATTGATGGAAACTGGTGCTCATGCTGGAATGCCGGTTAAGCTCCTCCGGTTCAAAGTCCATGACCGTATTGCCGTCTTCGACGCGTCCCAAACGGTTTGTGACGCCTGAATTGAACAGTAATACTTCGGCAAGGGATGTTTTGCCAGCACCGCCATGGCCGATGAAGACGATGTTTCTCAGATTTTCAATCATTTGTGCCATTTAGACTCCTCTCTAGTCAGTAAACATGCCATAATAGTGGGTAGGAAAACCTAGTGCTTTTATATATTCAAGATGAAAAAATCAAGCATAAATTGACTGATTATTGAACGAAATCATGCATTTTTAGGTATAACATGAATTCTTGATTGCCTTTTGGTCCTTTGATAGGGGAAGGGGCAATTCCTTCCGGTGAAAGGCCGATGGATCTAAAATAATTGGATAACTCAGTGATGACGTGGTCATGAAGTTTGGGGTCCCTGACAACCCCGCCTTTGCCAACCTGGGATTTGCCCACCTCAAATTGCGGTTTAATTAAGGCGAGGATGCCGCTATCTTTTTTCAAGAATTGTTGCATGACTGGAACCACAATTTTTAAGGAAATGAAAGATACATCGATGGTGGCTAAGTCGATGGGTTCCTGAATAATGTTTGCCGGCATGTAACGAATATTGGTGCGTTCAATGACAATAACACGGGTGTCATTTCTTAATTTCCAAGCCAATTGCCCATATCCCACATCAATTGCGTAAACTGATTGGGCCCCGTGCTGCAATAAGCAATCGGTAAATCCACCTGTTGAGGCGCCTACGTCCATGCAAATCTTATCGACTACATCAACATCAAATTCATTCAGAGCAGCTTCCAATTTGAAACCCCCACGGCTAACAAAAGGCAAATCTGGGGATTTAAGAATGATATCAGCATTTTTCGGTATCAATGCGCCTGGTTTATCAATAATTTGCTGATTTATCCTCACATTGCCCATCATTATGAGGCTCTTCGCTTTTTGGCGAGATGATACGAGGCCGCGATCGATCAGAATTCGATCAATTCTATCTTTTGAAATGGTCATTGTTGAAGTAGTTGGCGGGCTGCGGCGGCAATTGCGGGTGCATCAAGACCGTATTTGGACCTCAGGACAGTTTGTGAACCATGCTCAACGAAACGATCCGGAATGCCGAGGCGTTGTATCTTAATCGGTTTGACGCCTTCATCATTTAGGCATTCTAAAATCGCACTTCCAAATCCGCCGCTTAATACATTCTCCTCCACCGTGATGACTCTGGGTGTTTCTTGGATTAAAGAACACATCGTTTGCGTATCTATTGGTTTCACAAAGCGCGCATTTACCACAGTGGCCTGAATGCCGTCCTGCTTTAAAGCTTGTTCAGCTTGAAGTGCTTCTAAAACTGTGCGCCCAATACCAAAAATCAATACATCTTTTCCTTGCGTCAGCACTTGCGCTTTGCCGATATCAAGGGGTAGGGGAGGGTCATCTTGCGTGATTCCTGTCGCTTGACCACGGGGATATCGAAAGGCAATCGGTCCCTTGTGATTAACGGCTGTGATCATCATACGAACCAATTCATTTTCATCTTTGGGCGCCATGACCACCATATTGGGAAAACTGCGCAAATAGGAAAGGTCAAACAGGCCCTGGTGGGTCGCACCATCTTCTCCAACAATGCCACCGCGATCCAATGCAAAAATTACCGGCAAAGATTCTATGCAGATGTCGTGCAAGATCTGGTCATAGGCTCTTTGCAGAAATGTTGAATAGACGGCAACTACCGGCCTGAAACCTTCAGTTGCCAGCCCAGCAGCAAATGTTACGCCATGCTGCTCAGCGATACCCACATCAAAAAAACGATCTGGAAATTTCTGGGAAAATTCCGTTAAACCGGTGCCCTCCGGCATAGCCGCCGTAATAGCGACTATTTTAGGATCTTTACGGGCCAAATCAACCAGGGTACGGCCGAAAATTTCGGTATAAGAAGGAATTTCAATGTCAGGCGCGGTGCAATCACCGGTATCTACATTAAAACTACTGCAGCCATGATAATAGGTTGGATTTTTTTCAGCCGGGGTATAACCCTTGCCTTTGGTGGTGGTTACATGTAAAAGTACGGGTTCGTCTAAATATTTAATGTTTTTAAGAATATTAATTAGATGGTTTAATCGGTGACCGTTAATTGGTCCAAAATATTCAAAATTAAAGGCCTCAAACAGCATGCCGGGTGTGACAAATGCCTTGAATGATTCTTCTGATCGTTTGGCAAATTGGTAAACATCATCGCCGATTTTCGGCAAAGATTTTAAAAAATAGCCGAATTCTTTACGCATTTCCAACAATCTCTTTTTTGAAAATGTTCGGCTTAAAAAAGAGGATAGGGCGCCAACGTTACGAGAAATGGACATGTCATTATCGTTTAGGATGACAATTAAATCTTTGTCTTTAAGACTGTCGCCGGCTTGATTGAGGCCTTCATAGGCTAATCCAGCAGTTAAAGATCCGTCTCCAATCACGGCAATAACTTTAGCTTTTTCACCTTTAAGTTGTTTGCCGCACGCTATACCCAAACCAGCTGAAATGGATGTACTGCTATGGCCGGTAGAAAAGGCATCAAATTGGCTTTCGCGCATACAGGTAAAGCCGGAGATACCGCCGTGCTGGCGCAAGGATTTGAATTGTCGGCGGCGACCGGTTAGGAGCTTATGAGCGTAAGATTGGTGCCCCACATCCCAAATGATTTTATCTTTTGGCGTGTCAAAAACGAAATGCAAAGCAATGCTTAGTTCGACAACACCAAGGCTGGGTGCCAAATGCCCCCCTGTTTTAGAAACAACGTCGACAATCGTTTGTCGAATTTCTCTGGCCAAAACGGGTAATTTGGCGATAGGTATTTTTTTCAAGTCGGCCGGTGAATCAATTAGTTCAATAATGGACAAATAATAATCCTTTCATAAACATAAAATTAAGTAATTTTATATAGTTAATTATGTTTATATAATTATTAATTAGGTATTTTTAATCCTTTTAATAAATAAAATTCCTTAATACATTGATATTATATGGAATATAATATTTATGTATCATTCTCATCATTGAAAACCTCTTCTCTGATGGTTTCATCCGGATTTTTTAACAAAAGCGACACTTTTTGTTCAGTTTCATTTAATTTGTTGGTGCAAAACTGTGATAATTTAACCCCTTCCTCAAACTTTCTTAACGCTTTTTCGATTGGTAAATCACCATGTTCGAGTTCTTGCACAATTTTTTCAAGTTGTTCCATGGCTTTTTCAAATGTTTTAGTTGCCATTTAATCATTTCCTTTCTACACGACACGTTATTTCACCTTTTTCAACTAATACTTTGATATTTTGATCAATTTTGACGTGATTCGGGTCGCGGACAATGCGCATATCCGGTAGTCGTTGGGTGATGCTGTAGCCTCTGGCTAATATGTCTTTAGGATTCATAGCATTCAACAGTGTTGTCAATTTCGTTAGTTGATGAGAATGCAGATCAATATAATTTTTGAAGTGACTAATCAATTTATGTTTAATAAATAAAAGATAATCATTGTATTTTACAATTTTATCTTTAGGGTTACAATGCTGCAAATTGTTGTTTAGCAGTGTTAACTGGTCCTGTTGTTGCTCCACTATGCGTTGTAGCGCAAGATCTTGCCGATAAACAAGATCATCAATTTTTATCAGCAGATTTTGTATCTGTTTTTTCGGATGAACAAGCCGAACGCCGAAGCTGTTTAATTGCAAACGGATTTTTTCAATATATTGATTAAAGGCGTTTTGCAAGCGCTTGTGGGTTTCCATACGGCGCATTTCCAACTCCAATTGATCTGGTACGATCATCTCAGCGGCCGCAGATGGCGTCGGCGCTCGCAGATCAGCGACAAAATCGGCAATGGTAAAATCAGTTTCATGACCTATAGCCGATATGACCGGTAAGATTGAGTTAAAAATGGCCCTAGCGACATCTTCACTGTTAAAGGCTTGCAGGTCCTCCATAGAACCACCGCCACGTGCTAAAACAATAACATCCACATCGTTCAAGTCATTCGCCATTGCAATGCATTCAGCTATTTGAGCAGCGGATTGCTGTCCTTGCACCGCAGTGGGAATAATGTCGATTATAATGTTAGCGAAACGGCGGTGAACAATTCGAATGAAATCAAGAACTACGGAACCAGTGGGGGATGTAATAATGCATATTTTTTGCGGCAGAAACGGTAACGGTTTCTTGTATTTACGATCAAATAAACCTTCGTTGGATAGTTTTGTTTTCAACTGCTCAAAAGCGATTTGAATGGCCCCAATGCCTTTGGGCTCTACTAATTCAAAAATTATCTGGTAGGAACCTCTAGGCTCGTAAACACTCAAGCGGCCAAGCCCTGTGATGTGCATGCCATTTTCAGGTATGAAATCTAAATGCTGATTCTGGCCTTTGAACATCACTGCTTGGATTTGAGCATCTAAATCTTTGAGTGTAAAATAGTAATGTCCAGAGGCAGGTCTGCTAAAATTAGAAATTTCGCCGGCAACCCATACAAATGGAAACTGATTTTCTAGCAGGCCTTTGATTTTTAATGTAAGTTGGGAAACACTGTAAACTTG
>JASJAZ010000125.1 GCA_030066785.1 Desulfobacterales bacterium
GTCACCAGCGCACGCATCATTTTAAACCGGATAGCCGCATTACCCACAGCTATTCCGGCTGTGCTGGTCGGCGATTTTAACGCCACTCCCGAAGACGCCTGCTATCGCGTTTTTACCGGTTTTAACACGGCAAAGCCCAATGAGACCCAACCTTTTGCCAATGCATTTGCCCCACCCTACCCGTCAACCTATCATGCGTTTACCGGCGACAAAGAAGGGGATCACATTGACTGGATCCTTTATCGCGGGGCCATCATACCCCGTGACTGCCGTATTATCCACAAGACTTACAGCGGCAAATATCTCTCTGATCACTTTCCCGTATATGGAAGGTTTAAATGGAAGGATTAAGCACTTTGCTCTTTTTTCAAACTTTTTAGTTTAAGTGGATTTTGAAATTTTTTGGTGGGTTTGGCTTCCTGAATCCGCACACAGGTGACCTCTGCATTGAGTACGCCACCGGCCTCAATAACCAGATTTTTACAGACCACTTTACCTGAGCATGTGCCCGAAGAAAGAATGACCAATTCATCAGACGCCTTGACCTCACCTTCAAATATACCGCCAATGGTTATGCCGGAAACTTTGGCATCGGCGTATACCGCACCCTCTTCGGCAATAATGACGGTTTTACTTTCCAGCATACCCTTGATGGTTCCTTTAACAACGATACGTCCGGTGCAGGCCACTGTACCTTCAACGGTCAAGCCTTTATCAATGATTGAAAAATTCTTTTCTTTGTCGGCCACAAGTGCTCTCCTTATCTAAATGGTTTTATACAGGATCTTTTAAATCAATAATTAATTTTCCTATTTTGCGTTCATCTAATGTTACCACTATTTGATAACTTTTGCCAAGTTTTTGCAGCGAATACCGCGACCATAGATCCGTTTTCGTGTTGATCGGATATCCCCGGTCTTCTCCTGTATTATATCGTTTATTGCCAACAAATCCTTTAAAATTTACAATCAATTCTTCAGATGCAATCCCATCAGCGATAACATCAATAATTTCTAAAACATCACCACGATTTAACAATACGCGGTCTCCGTTTGGCACCATAATGGTTTTCCCATTTGTGCGGATCTTAAAAAACCGCACAGCGGGCCCCGCGGCCGATGCAACGCTAATTCTTATATCTGACGCCTCCTGGGTATGGCCAGCATTGAAGTCCAAAAAAACAGTACCGCAAGGGTAAAAATCTTTGCGCACAACAATCCGGGTTGGATGCTGAACCACAAACTTTTTGCGGCTGTCATTGAGTGAGCCGATTCCTTTGATATCGGCACTTAAACCTCTTTCATAATTCGCCTCGATGTGGGAAATTCGAATGAAATCCCCGGGATTAATAAATAGCGTGTGATTTTTCTTAACTACCACCGGTAGAGTGTCATTAACCGCAATTACCAAGTAGTTAAGATCCGGATTTTCCAGGTTCAAACCAGGGGTTTCCGGAATAATATCGAATCGATCCATGAAGGCGTTAATGATGATGTTATGGTGCCGCACTTTGGTTTCCAAGGGCAACGACTTGCTGGTTTCAACACCAAAGGCCGGAATACCGCGTGTGAATAATGCAAAGTAAGTCGCTGATTTGCGTTGTTCTTTATGCAACGAATCCTGGGCGCTGGTGCGATGATTATTGAAATGAAAATGGTGCCGGGGATTGCTGATTTGTTTGTTTATTCGCTCGATCACATGTTTGGCCATTTCTCCCAGTTGGATCACCTGACTGTTCTGGGGATTGATAAAGGTATCACAATCAGCAATGATCGATTGGCCGAAACGCATCGGGTTGCGGTTAGGGCCTTCCCACGTGTCGGAATAAAAACCGGAACCATCATGCAAATTTAAAAGAACATCACTTTCCTGGATCAATTGTTTTAGTATCGCAACGACCTTAGCTTCATAATTGGAACGCCTTTCATTGGAAAAGGTGCGGTTCATGTCTTCATTAACTTGACGCCGCTTTAATACAATTGACTGGAAATTGGCACGCGGTACAACTATAAGATTGCCTTTGACCAATGATATATCGGCATACAAATCTGCTGACAGAAATCCGCCGGGTTCATCTCCCTGAATGCCTCCGATCAGCATAAGCGTTTGTCCGGGCTGCTTTCCGAAAATGCGGTAGACATGCAATTCATAATCTGTGCCTTCAAAATAAACGGAGTGAACCCGTTTTTGCGCATGGCAAACGCTTGGCCAAAGCCACAGAACCGTTACTGCAATTATTATAAAACGCTTAATGATTGATGATGGCATAGAAACAAATAGAAAGGGGAACATTCATATAAATTTGCTTGCCGGTAGCAAATTTTTTCCACCAATCGCGGCTGCATCATAGGTACCAGACGCGGCCTATTTAAGGTTTGGTCATAACCATTCTAAAAACCTAATAAACCATGGGTTCTTCGACAGCAGTTTCCGCGTCGATTTCTTCTTCGCCTTCGATGGTTACTCCATCGGTATCGATTTCCGACTGGGGCGCCGGCTGCGCCTGGTTTGACTGTTCAATCTGTTCCGGGGCTGATGGCGGCGCCAATGGAGTTACACTATCCGATGATTGCGAGCGAGAGGTCGTATCGGTGCCTGGCAGAGCGGCTGATTCGGTTTCTGATGATGTTATATCGTCTGCCGGCCTTGGCATTTTGATGGCATCTGCACTGGGAGGTTTAATCTTTTTTTTGGGTTTTGCTGGCGTAACAGCTAGTGGTTTGGAGCGCCGGGCTTTGATAATAATCGGAAATTCTTTTTCATAAATAATGTCTCCGGCGGTGGAATAAATATAAACAGCAGCGCGGTCATACAGTGCATGATCGTTGGTGCTGCGTGTTTTAAACTTGACTGTTTTAAATCGGTAGATTGAAAAAAATTGCCCCTTGGTATTTCCGCCTGGTTTGCCCTCAATTAACGTCACCGGGGGCATTGTCAGCCATTGGTCTTGCTCAAGATCTTCATTCTTTAACACCACAAAACTATGGCCTGAAGCCGGAGACGCGTGTGATCCGGTATTTCTAATTTTAAACTGAGCGCGGTAATCATGTGTGTCCGTCATATGTGTAACTGATAGGTTCTCTATCTTGACACTTACCGGCCGCGCAATTTCAATAGGCTGGTTCGGGGGTGTTTTCTTTGCATTCGGCTTATTGAGGGCTAAGCTTTTTTTCAATCTTTCCGCTGGCTCAGAAATTTCGCTTGATTTGGCAGCCGTTACATTTTTTTTAGTACTAGATCCGGATTTTAATTTAGATTCTGACACAACCAGCCGCGACATCAGAAGATCTTTTTCATCCCGCAATGTCAAAAATTGTTGTTTGCTGGCTTCCAGTTTATTCTTCAAATTCTTGTTTTCCACCAAGGTATTTTTGTACATTACGTAAAATGCGATTGCGGCGGTGATTGCCAGTAGCATGACAAGTGCCGCTGAAATCGTCAAACCTTTAAAACGCTTAACGGAATGGACTTTTCCATGATCCCCAATAAAGAAAAGGGTCCAGCGGTTATCTTTTTTCATGCGGCTTTTGAGGCCTATATAGTTTAGAGCTTTTCCCATGTTTCGCGATAAATTCTCCATTGTCCTTCTTCTTTTTTTAACACTAAATGTTTGACACCAATAACCTGATATTGATCAGACTCATAGACCTGAATAAATGAGGCTCTGCTGATCGCCTTGCCGCGTCTGATCTCAAGGTTTTTTTTAGAAACACGAATGTAAGCATATTTCTGGTTCAACTGCTGTTTATATTGCAGCCACGAACGAATTCCCATGCGGCGTGACTTAAAATCTCTGGAGTAATACCGACCAAAACGTTTTATATCTTTTGAAGACCAGGCCGCTAGCCAACCATCAATAACATCAATGAGTTCTTGATCGGCGTGCAGTTCCTGATGCTGCTGGGACAAATTTTGCAAAGAAGCCACCAGCGGATGGTTATGTTGCAATGCTATTTTCCGCTTGGGTGCCGTCTGAAATTCTTCGCCAATTATCTTAAACCGCCCTTTTTGGCTTTTGACAAACATTTTTTTGGTAGTCACCTCTAAATTCACGGTTGTCGAACTTAGGCTTTGGTCAAATAACACAACCAGTGTGTCTTTGTGCCGAAATATGGAGACATGATCAAATGCCACCGCAAAATTGAATCCCGAGCGCCTCATCTCACGACGAAAACGGTTCCAATCAACCCACCAATTAATCTCAGGTAAATATTCGGAATCATAAAAATGCAATAATTGATGATAAGTGCCGTCTTGAAGTGCGGAGTTCCACGCCTTCAAAAAATCATGAATAGCGGCTTCGGTATCTTTGGCATTATTAATGGAGATATCGGTCAGTCTTTCGACGATAATCATCGGTGTTCGGTTTAATTGAATATATCTTGCTACATGGAGAAAGTTTTCATCCGTAAGCACAATACAACCATTGGAATCACGGGGCATTAACGCTTTGTTGGTGCCGTGCAGCCAAATTGAATTGCCGGTGCTGCCTGCCAACTGATCAATAATGTTGGGATAATCGATGGGAAACGCACCCGCACCATAGGTTACACTAAGATCATCTTTTGCATGCTTTTGCACAAAGAAATAAATGCCTTCAGGTGTTTTACTATCACCTGAACGGGTTTTAGGACCCGAATTTTTGCCGGTGGAACAATCAGTTTTAAATACTTCGTTAAATGATCCATTGTACTGATAAACAAATAATTGTTGCGATTCTTTTTCAACAATTATGGCGTACTCGGCACCCCTTTCAGAACCCATTGCTAAAAGAATATGAGGAACTGATTCCAAGCGTTGGTTTGTACTTGCCTGCACAACACCAAAGGAAGTGAACACCAGTAAACAAATTTGAAGATAACAGCCGAAACGCAACCAGGAAGCCACTCCTTGAATAGAAAAAAATCTTTTAATTTTGATAGACATCTTTTTCCATCTTACATGCTAAAAACAGTTTTAGTAAAGCAGCGCTGCAAATCTACACTAAACAACATCTAAGCCACCATCTCTTTTCTTTGTTTTGTTTTTCCCTGATCAGGCAACCATGACTTTGACCCGGTCACCTTTCACCACTTTAAACTTAGCAGCGGCACTGCCTTTATTAATGGCTATTTCCACCAGCCCACGGCTTCCAATGACAGCCAAGGGCATGCTGTTTTCTACATCTGCATAATGTGTCATCAAGCCGTTTATCGCTTCATCGCCAATTAGAAATTTAGGCATATGCCCGCCGCGCGATTGCAGATAAGCAGCCAGTTCCTGCTGGGTAATATTGGTAATCAAGTTGCCAAACCGGTCAACTACAATAACTTCGCCGATGAGTAAGCCGCTAGTAGTTCGCTGTGCCTTCACATCGGTCAGCCGCACAACATTCTCCAAGGATTGAGGGCTTCCGAATTGGCGGGGGCTAATCCCTAAAGATAAATGTCCGGCTACCGGGGCGAAAATATCCCGACCATGAAATGTATTGCTGACAGGATGCCGAAAGAATTCTTGATTGCTCACTTGATGCACAGAAACAAACGATTCATTTTCAATAATTAAACTCAACACACCATTATTGGGTGCCAGAAAAAAATAGTTCTGCGTTTGCAGAACTAGTATATCACGCTGGCTACCAACACCGGGATCCACAACCACCACGTGAATAGCTCCCTCTGGAAAATATTGGTAGGAAGCTTCGATGGTGCGGGCGGCTTGATGTAAATCCTGAGGCTCGATATGATGGTTTATATCAATAATCTGAGCGGTTGGATTGACGGATAGAATAACACCCTTCATCAGGCCGACATATTCATCCGTTTCTCCAAAATCAGTTACTAACGTTATTACTGGCATGATCAAAGAGCTGCTGATCAAAAATTATCGCACAACTTAATCCAATTAATATTCTAACTACCTAATATAACACAACTTTAAATCTTTTGAAAGCTTTAATCCTGAAAGTATCAAAACATTTGGCGTTGTTGGTTTTCAACCCGCAAGCCCATGTGCTGATAAGCTACCTCCGTTGCTTTGCGGCCCGACGACGTTCGAATAATCATACCGATTTTCAAAAGATATGGCTCAACAACATCCACTAAGGTATCGCTTTCCTCCTGCAAGGTTGCCGCTATGGCCTCAATTCCCACCGGTCCACCATGATAAAATTCAATAACCGTTTTCAAATAGCGCCGATCTAAATTGGTTAGCCCGCGTGTATCCACGCCTTCAAGTGAGAGTGCGGCTTCTACGGCCGATTGGGTGATGACACCGTCCGCTCTGACTTGGGCGTAATCGCGCACTCGCTTTAGGAGTCGATTAACAATACGGGGTGTACCTCGTGATCGTTTAGAAAGCGACACAGCGCCGTCTTGCTCCAGTTCAACCTTGAGTAATGATGCTGATCGCCGGGCAATTTTAACCAAATCATCCAAATCGTAAAAATCCAATGTACTAAATATACCGAAACGGTCACGCAATGGAGCGGATAACAATCCGATACGCGTGGTGGCGCCCACCAGCGTAAAACGCTGCAATCGATACCGATGGCTGCGCGCATAAGCACCTTTATCAAAAATAAAATCTACTGCGAAATCTTCCATGGCAGGATAAAGAAATTCTTCAACTGTTTTGGGGATTCGGTGAATCTCATCAACAAATAGAACATCCCCTTCCTCCAAGTGGGTTAGAATTCCCATCAAATCCCCACCCTTTTCCAAAGCGGGCCCTGATGTAATCGTCAAATTGCCCCCCATCTCATTGGCAATGATGTGAGCCAGGGTGGTTTTGCCAAGTCCGGGAGGACCATGAAAAATGACATGATCCATCGGTTCCTCACGCTTCAGGGCCGCCTCGATAGCAATTTTGAGCGTTTCCACGACTTTGGTTTGACCCACATAATCGTTCAGTTTTTGGGGCCTGAGCGATAGTATCTCCGTCTGTTGGTCATCGGGCAACCGCTCGCCTGTGACAACACCTTGCTTGTTTGATGAATATGTTAAAATATCGTCGCTCATGCCATTTTTTCACCTCGATAAACTTCTTCAAAAAGTTGTTCGGGGGTGGTGATGGCCGGATTACGTTGCATGGCTTCTAAGACCATCCGGCGTGCGTCCGTCGCTTTATGACCCAGCTGGGTTGTTAAAACATCCAAAACCGGTTTGGTAATATCCTCTATCTCAGGGACAACCGGCATTTCACTTTTGCGAATAAGGGCGAATTTACTCACTTTGCCTTCCAAAGTCGCAACGATTTTGCGTGCTGTCCGGGTTCCAATGCCTTTAAGCTGCGTCAAGCGGTTAATATCTTTAGACTCAATCGCCCGTGCGATTTCACGCACCGGCAAGGTAAGCGCTTTTATGGCCTTTAGCGGGCCGATGGCTTCAACCGAAATAAAATGCTGAAAGAATTCCTTTTCAGCCTCGAGGTTAAAACCAATCAGTACTGGCTTAGGTTGGCGTTCTGTTTGTTGGTAATAGATATACAGCTTAATTTCTTCGTTAATCGACTTGGCGCCCAATGTATCCATTACAAATGCGGGCAGCAAAACTTCATAACCGACCTGATTGGCCAGCAGTATAATCCGATCTTCATCTTTTTTAAGTAACTTGCCCTCTAAATATCCGATCATCGTGTCATCAATTGTATGCAAATTTATTGAAAAGGAGCATTCTGATTGCGAAACAAGCCGATAATCGCCAACGCCAGCGCATCAGATAAATGAAATGGCTTGATGGAATCAGGATGGGCGATCAATCGTCTGACGGCAACTTCGAGTTGTTCTTTGCTTGCGTTACCATTTCCGGTTAACACCTGTTTCGCCTGGCGCACCGGCACTTCCACCGCAGGCACGTCTGTCTGGCATGCCGCTAGTAAAACAACGCCAGCGACTTTGCCGAGTGTTATACCTGGTTGCGGGTTTTTGCCTAACGAAAAAACATCTTCAATTACTATCAAATCCGGCTGTTGCTCTGACAGCAATTGACGTATTTTTGAAAAAATTCTTAATAGACGTTCTTGAATAGGAAGATTTTTGGCAGTTTTGATGATTCCAAAGGAATAGCTGTCAATTTTCAGGCCCCTGCCAACGACAATCCCAATACCCGTTTCAGCAAGGCCAGGATCAATACCAACCACTTTCATCATGTTTGTCGTCTTAAAACATTGCTTTAATTGCCATTCGAGGGATTGGTTAGCGGCTTCTTTAGATCAACTACAATTCCTTTAGTTTTTGCTTGGCAATCTTAGCCTCCGCGGCTCGCGGGTATTTCCGAATTAATTCTTTTAATATTAGCCGTGCATTGGCATTATCACCGAGATTAGAAAAAGCCAACCCTTGTTTTAAAAGCGATGCCGGCACTTTGTTGCCACGCGGATACTTTTCGATGACTTTTTGATATTCCAAGATGGCTTTTTCATACCATTTTTCGCGGTAATAGGTTTCGCCAATCCAAAATTGGGCATTATCCGCATTTTCAGATTTCGGGTGTTTGCTGATGAGTTTTCGAAATCCTTCGCGGGCTTTATCGTAATCGTTTTGATCAAAAGCTTGCTTGGCCGCCTTATATGTATCGACCGCGGACATTTTTGGGGGAGTCGGCGACGCTGGTCGAGAGCTCGCCACAACAGGCTTGCGAGCTCCGGACTTGGTAGTTTCAATACTCAAATATTGCTCGGTCGCCATAATCCGTTCCTGGTTACGCTGTACCATTTTTTCGAGCCGTTCCAGTTTTAAGTCTTCTTTGGAGCTCGAAGTTTCGGCTGATTTAATAAGCCGCTGCAAGCGGTGATCTAACTCTTCGATACGACCGTTTAGCCTTTGTATTTCTTGATGCAGGCGTGTCACATTGGCATGCAAGCCGGCTGATTGCGTCCGCAATCCTTGATCTTTTTCCTCCAGCGTCTGTTCAATTTTGGCTTTGTCTTGCTCCAGTGTCTGACTACGGCGTTCGATCTCGGAGAGCCGATAATCAATCATCATGACATCTTCCTGAGATGCACACCCCACTAAAATAGCTATGAATAAAAATATGCTAGAAATACGTGGTTTCATGATTTACTACCTTCCTCCGCTGGAAAAATTTGACCATAAACAAGAGACCCGCCAGGCGGCGGGCTGAAAATCATCACGGCAGACGGCACCGGTAATGTCGTCTGCCGTGATGAAAGGTGTTCAAATAATTGCTGTCGGGCTACTCGATAACAAAATGGGCCCGTCTGTTTTTGGACCAGGCTTCTTCATTGCTGCGCGAATCAACTGGCCGTTCTTCGCCGTAACTAATCGTGGTCATCCGGCTGCCTGCAATTCCCAGATAAACCATAAATGCTTTGGCTGCTTCCGCGCGCCGATCGCCCAAAGCCAGGTTGTATTCCGCCGTGCCGCGCTCATCGCAATGCCCTTCGATGATAACCGATATATCGGCATGCTTGCGCATATACATAGCCTTGCGTTTCAACACTTCTTCGGCAAATGGTGTGATGACGGATTTATCGAAATCGAAATTGATATCTTCATTTTCAAAAAGATTTCGAGCCGTTTCTTCATCCAAATCCGTGTAATCGACACTTGGCGCCGGTGCGGGTGCCGGTGCAGGGGCGGGAGCGGGTGCCGGAGCAGGTTTTACGCTTGGTTCGGATGAAACTGTTTTTTTGGCACACGATACGGTGAACAGCAAAGCGGGCATGACCAGGACTAGAGCTAATCCTATCCACAAGTTTTTCTTCATCTTCTCCTCCTTTAATTTCTCCATTAAAAAAAGCTCTTTCATTATTTGGTAAATCTTGGCGACCACTTGGGGCTGGTCTGCTGACCCTTTAAAGTCAGCAGGCGCCGTTGGTCGGTTCCGAATGCAGTCATGACATAAATTCGCTTAGGCCCTTCACGGGTTGAGCTATAAGCGATCATACTGCCGTCCGGTGCCCAAGAAGGTGTTTCTTCATCACTCGGATCAAATGTTAATTGAGTCGGATCACCACCATCGGTGTCAATCGTGTAAATATCAAATTGGCCGCCGTTTAATGATCCATATGCAATTTTATTGCCAACAGGCGACCAAGCTGGCGATGTATTGTAGCGTCCTTCAAATGTTAGCCGCTCAACCACCGCCGTATCACGGTTAAAGATATATATTTGAGGCCCCCCCGATCGATTGGAGACAAACGCCATTTTTTTGCCATCCGATGACCAGGTCGGCGATACATCAATTCCCCAGCTACTAGTAAGTTTTTTAATAATTTTCCCGGTTCCGGTCAACAAATAAATTTCCGGATCTCCTGAAAAAGACAGCGTCGCTGCTAAGGAAAATTCCCCCGGGACCCATGCCGGCGTGATATTAATGCCCTTTTTAGCAACAATCGAGCCTCTTTTTTCTTTGAGGTGTTTAATGTACAGATCCGGTTTTCCTTTGACATAGGATGTATAGGCAATCCAATGGCCGTCCCGCGACCAATCCGGGGAAAGAGAAATACTTTTATGGTGGGTCAAGCGTTTGGGGTTATAGCCATCAAATTCACTAACAAAAATCTCTTTAGAGCCGGTACCTGTAGAAATAAACGCAATTTTGCTATCAAAAATGCCCCAGTTACCGGTTAAACGATAAATGACTTCACTGCAAAACCGATGAATCATTTGGCGCTGATCAGTTGAACGGCCCTTATAGCGTTTACCGACGAGCAGGCGCATTTTAAATGTGTCAAAAAGCCGTAATTCCAATTCAATACCGCCATCCCGGGATAGAACACCCCCGGTTACCAATAGCTCGGCCCCGACCGCCGTCCAATTCTGAAAATTAATATTCGGTGCGATGATACCAGCTGTCTGCGGATCGACCAAAAAAGCTTTACGATCAATGAGTTTAAAATAGCCGGTAAATTCGAGGCTGCTAGCAAGCAGATCCGCCGCCTGCTTGGAAATCTGGCGCTCCTCGGGGGTATCCGTAATCGATTTAAAAACCGGTATCGCAATGGGACTTTTGCGTAAAAAGGGGTTGGTAATGTCAATATAATCATAGTCTTGCGCCCACCCCCCCGTGGTGATGATACCACAGACAATGAGAGTGATGAGCCCACAGCTGATAAAACGCTTGCAATTCATGACGCGCTGTTACCCTTCCCTAAAAATCAGGAGCAGTTTGATTAGCGTACCCCTTCTGGAGTGAAACGCAATCCAATGGTAATATAAGATTTCCGGATGCCAGCAGGATGCGGAGCAACCGGATTGGCTTTCAGTATGGCCTTCCGGGCTGATTCGTCAAGGTAATCATTTCCTGAGCGTTGATCAAACCAAACATCGGCAATCTGGCCATCAGGCTGCACGGTAAAGGCCAATTTGGCTTCTAAATCGGCATCGCCACCAGCCAGAGATTCTGAAAATGCCCAGTGACGCTGAACCCGAAAGGCGATTTCAACTTTATAGATGTCCAAGAGCTCCAGTGCCCTGGCACCGCCACCGCCCGCTCTTCCAACCGCGCCCATTCGACTACTCCCGGAACCGGCTGCAGGCCGTTTTTGATTCTGCTCGGCTTGGCGCACCTGCTGACGCAATTGTTCGAATTTGTTAGATAATTGAGGTGGTGGCGCATCTTTCACCTGCTTTTCAATATCGGTGATGGCACGCTTAATGGCCTTCTGGGGCTTAAACGTTTTTTTCTTAAGTGATGTTTTGGCCTTAACTTTTTTAGGCGGCGCTAGTGCAACCGCCTTCTTTGATGGCTTGGTTTCGATCGGTTTTTTTTTAACAATCGCGGCCTTTTTAGTTTTTGGTTTTTCGATTTTCGGTTGCTGAATCTTGCTTGATTCTGAGGGGGCTGATTGGATATTGGTGCCATCTGTCGGCAAGGAGACCATGCTGACGGTAATCGCAGCACCTGGCAACGCGCGCGTTTTATGAAATCCCGGTGAAAACAGAAAAAAACCGAGCAGCACCACATGGCCAAACAACGACACCGCATAGGTCCATCGCAAGGATCGAAGGTCACCATCTTCGCCTGTATACAGATTTTTTTGGACTTGAACGGCTTTTTGCATCAGCTTCGTGCTTTGCGTTTTTTCTCTTCGATGGGCTCCGTGACCATACCCAACTTTTCAACCCCAGCTTCCTTGATCTCCGACATGACGCGCACCACGACACCATAGGGAATATCTTTATCGGCACGCAAATATACTTCCTGGTCATTGCGGCCTTGCCGAATAGCTTTTAGCTTTTCCTGCAAAAAATCGAGTGAAACCTTGAAATCATTAATAAAAATCTGATTTTCCTTATCAACCGTAATGATCAGATATTCTTGCTTGGAGGCCATCGGTTTGGTGGTTGCCTCGGGCAGGGCCACATCCACACCATGCATCATCATCGGTGCCGTTACCATAAAAATGATGAGTAGCACCAACATTACATCCACAAATGGCGTCACATTGATGTCCGACATCAATCGGTTCTGGTCGCCGCCCATCATTTGCGTCGGTCCTCCACCTTCAGCATATCCCGGTCAACAATATTTAGAAAATCGGCCGAGAAACTATGTAGCTCCGATTCGATAACCCGGATCTTTTGCGTAAAATAGTTAAATGCAATCACCGCCGGGATGGCAACCGCCAGACCGGCTGCGGTAGCAATCAAGGCTTCCGATATTCCGGGGGCCACCACAGCGAGACTGGCCGAGCCCTTCAGACCGATTCCGCGAAAAGAATTCATAATTCCCCATACAGTTCCGAAAAGCCCGATAAACGGCGTTGTATTGCCCGTAGTTGCTAAAAAAGGCACCATCTGGGTCATGCGGGTAATTTCGGTATTAGCGGCCCGGCGCAGGGCCCGCTTGATTGTATCGCTACCGATAAATCGTTTGCTCATGGATGGCGCATCCGCCGCCGGTTGTGACGCGTTTGGCGCCACGCCGGAGCGTCCCAAACGTCTGAGCTCCAGGTAGCCGATATGAAAAACGCGTGCAATCGGGCTGCCTTGGAATTGCTTGCTTTTGGAGTACGCATCGGAAAAATTCCGACTTTTCCAAAAAAACTCCGTAAAAGCTGCCGATTCCTTGTACGCTTTTTTGATATAGCGGTATTTGATAATGATGATAGCCCATGATGTTACCGAAAAGAACAGTAGCAACAGCAAAACCATCTTGACCATCGGACCGGCGTGGCTGAATATATTGATAATATCGATTTCTTGAATCATTTAATGCTCCCTGGAGACGCCGCTATTGTCTTAAAACTGGCAGGATGGCAAATAACGCCCAAGATTGTATGGATGTTACGCAACATTTTGATGTTACCGTAAATTTAGTCCGCTTATTTATATGAGGGATATGGGAGTGTCAAGAAATTTAGCCGCCCAAATGACCAGATAACCGTCTGAAAAAGTGTTATTAAATTGAAAAAGAGTGCACTTTTATATACATTCTGAAGAGCCGATACAACCCCATCACCTACCTAAATTTAAGACATCACGATCCAACCGACAATGCTTTACATGCTTTCTGTTTGAACTCGCGCTTCCAATCGCCTTACCTAAGCGTGATCGGCATATCTCTGCAAATGGGTTGGCAACCCATTGACGGACCTCATTCCATACTGTAAGAATGCCAAACCAGTTAAATCTAAGCACTTTTTATGCCAGGGAGAAATATGAACCACATCGCCGATCTGCTGTTTCAAGCCAAAATTTTAAAAGAAATTCCCCGTTCAGGTTATCATTTTCTGGGATCGGGCCAAGAATCGATTGCCGAGCATACCTTTATGATCAGCATCATCGCGTTTGTCATGGCCAAATTGAATCCCGGAATCAACGCTCTTAAACTCATCAGTATGTGTTTGGTGCATGACCTGCCGGAATCCCGCACCGGAGATCTAAATACAGTTCAAAAACAATATGTTAAGGCCAATGAAAGTCAAGCCGTTGCGGATACCATTAAAAATTTGCCTTTTGGCGGCGATATTGCCGATTTGATTGACGAATTTAACGCCGGCCAAACTGAGGAGGCTAAGCTTGCTAAGGATGCCGATCAACTGGCCTTCATCGTTGATCTGAAAGCATTGGCAGATGTGGGCTATGCGCCCCCCAACAAGTGGCTTGATTTCGTCGTTAAACGCTTGCAAACCAATACTGGAAAAGACATTGCCCATGGCATCATGAACACCGACTGGGATAGCTGGTGGCTTAAAAATTACGTTGACAGAAAATAGAGAAATTTGTAATTTTGCATCCTTCTAAAAGTTTACGCTAATCATTTCAATATACATCGTACGGAGAACTGCCATGAACTGGTTTGTGGCCACATTCGGATCGTCCATCGGCAAAAAATTGTTGATGGCTGTCACCGGCCTTTGTTTTATCGGCTTCTTGACAGGCCATCTGGCCGGCAATCTGACCATATATGCCGGCGGCGATGCCTTTAATTCCTACGCCGAACATCTGCATGCTCTAGAACCGTTTTTGACCGTGGTTGAGATTGCGCTATTGTCCCTGGCCATTATTCATATTGTTACCGGCCTGTGGCTCTTTTGGCAAAATCTTAAAGCCCGCCCCAACCGTTATGCGGTAAACAAATGGGCGGGCGGCCGTACCATTGGCTCGGCCACCATGCCCTACACCGGCGTATTGATTCTTGCATTTGTCATCTTTCATCTGCTTAATTTTAGTTTTGTCGATAAAACCAACACCACTATCTGGCAAATCGTGTCGACGGCCTTCGCCAATCCCCTGTATGTTCTGCTTTACATCGCTGCCATAGTGGTGGTGGCGTTTCATGTGAGACATGGTTTATGGAGCCTATTTCAGACATTGGGTGCCAATCACCCCAAATACATGCCCTTCATTTTTAAAGCCAGTATCGTGGTCAGTCTCATTTTCGGCATCGGATTTGGATTGTTGCCGCTATATGTTTCGCTGTTTGCCTAGAAAGGAATGAATATGAAACTTGATGCCAAAATCCCCGGTGGCCCGATTGCTGAAAAATGGGATCGACACCGGTTTGAGCTAAAGTTGGTTAATCCCGCCAATAAGCGCAAATTTAATATAATCGTTGTGGGCACCGGCCTGGCTGGTGGTTCGGCGGCGGCTTCCCTGGCCGAATTGGGCTATTATGTTAAAAGCTTCTGCATTCAGGACACACCTCGCAGAGCGCACAGCATTGCCGCCCAGGGGGGCATCAACGCCGCGAAAAATTATGCCAACGACGGGGACAGTATTTGGCGTCTGTTTTACGATACCGTCAAAGGTGGGGATTTTCGCGCCCGTGAAGCCAATGTTTATCGACTGGCCCAGATCAGCAACAACATTATTGACCAATGTGTCGCCCAAGGCGTTCCTTTTGCGCGCGATTACGGGGGGCTGCTGGCCAACCGCAGCTTCGGCGGTGCCCAGGTCTCAAGAACGTTTTATGCGCGTGGCCAAACCGGTCAACAGCTTCTGTTAGGTGCCTACAGCGCCCTGAACCGACAGATTGCCGAAGGGCGGGTTGAAATGTTTCCGCGTCGGGAAATGCTTGATCTTGTGATTGTCGACGGCAAAGCCCGGGGGATTGTGGCACGCAACCTAATAACCGGAGAAAGCGAGCGTCACGTTGCCGATGCGGTGGTGCTGTGCACCGGAGGTTATGGCAACGTCTACTTCCTGTCCACCAACGCCATGGCCTGCAATGTCACCGCCACCCATCGAGCCTACAAACGCGGCGCTTATTTCGGTAATCCTTGTTTCACACAAATTCATCCCACCTGTATACCGGTGCACGGCGACACCCAATCCAAATTGACGCTCATGAGCGAAAGCTTGCGCAATGACGGCCGCGTGTGGGTGCCCAAACAGAAGGGAGACACACGCGCACCCAGCCAAATTCCGGAAGACGAGCGCGATTATTATCTGGAACGCAAGTATCCCAGTTTTGGCAACCTGGTACCCCGGGACGTGGCCTCCCGCAACGCCAAGGATCAGTGCGATGCCGGCAAAGGGGTGGGGGAAACCGGCCTGGCGGTTTACCTGGATTTTGCCGATGCCATCAAACGCGACGGCCAGGATGTCATTGAGCAGAAATACGGCAACCTGTTTCAGATGTATGAGAAAATTACCGCCCAAAATCCCTATGAAACACCGATGATGATTTACCCTGCGGTCCATTACACCATGGGGGGCTTATGGGTTGACTATAATCTGATGAGCACGATTGATGGGTTGTTCGTGCTGGGCGAGGCCAATTTTTCCGATCACGGGGCCAACCGCCTGGGCGCCAGTGCACTGATGCAAGGCTTGGCCGATGGTTACTTTGTGCTGCCCTATACCATTGGCGGTTACCTGACCGGCACCGATTTACAACCCGTTTCAACCAGTCATGCTGCCTTTGAAGCGTCTGAGCAGTTAATCACCGCACAAGTCGATAAACTGCTATCTATTCAAGGCAAACGCACCGTTGACGATTTTCACCGCACCTTGGGACTGATTATGTGGGATTATTGCGGCATGTCGCGCAATGACGAAGGGCTTAACAAAGCCCGCCAAAAAATACAGGAACTGCGCGGAGAATTCTGGGAAAACGTGCTGGTGCCCGGACAAGGCAGCGATTTCAACCAGAGTTTGGAACGCGCCGGCCGGGTGGCGGATTTTCTCGAATTTGCCGAATTGATGATCATCGATGCGCTGGAGCGCCGCGAATCGTGCGGCGGGCATTTTAATGAAGCCTTCCAAACCCAAGAAAATGAAGCCTTGCGTGATGATGACAACTGCAGTTATGTCTCCGCCTGGGAATACCAGGGCATTGATGCCGAACCGGTTTTACATAAAGAACCGCTGGAATTTGAAAACGTCAAATTAGCCCAAAGGAGTTACAAGTGACAAAGAATATCAATTTAACCTTGAAAGTCTGGCGCCAAAAGAACTCCAGTGCGGCGGGCAATTTTGAACGCCTTGAGGCTAAAGATATCTCTACCGACATGTCTTTCTTGGAAATGTTAGATATCATCAATGAAAAGCTCACCTTGGAAGGCAAGGAACCGATTGCCTTTGATCATGACTGCCGTGAAGGTATCTGCGGGCAGTGCGGCAGTGTGATCAACGGTCGTCCCCACGGTCCCGAAAAAGGCACTACATTATGCCAGCTGCACATGCGCCACTTTGCGGATGGGGATGAACTGGTAATCGAACCGTTTCGCGCACGGGCTTTTAAAGTCGTCAAGGACCTGGCGGTGGACCGCAGCCCGCTGGATCAACTCATTCAGGCGGGCGGTTATATTTCCGCCAATACCGGCGCCGCGCCGGATGCCAATGCGCTGCCCATCAGTAAGGAAACCGCTGAAATGGCATTTGACGCCGCCGCTTGCATCGGTTGTGGGGCCTGTATTGCGGCGTGCCCCAATGCATCGGCCATGCTGTTTATCGGCGCCAAAGTTTCACACCTTAATCTGCTGCCCCAGGGAAAGTCAGAGGCTGACAAACGAACGCTGGGCATGGTGCGTAAAATGGATACACTGGGATTTGGCAATTGTACCAATGAACGCGAGTGCGAAGCTGAATGCCCTAAGGAAATTTCCATCACCAATATTGCCCGCCTGAATCGCGGATTTATCAAAGCCAGTCTTTTCTCATCCGAAAAATAAGCACTGCGACATCGGTTCAAATATATTCAGGGCGACAAAATCTTCTTGTCGCCCTGCCTGATTGTTTGGTGACAACCGCTCTTGATAACATCCAATAAACTGCTTTTAATGTGGCCCGACAGCCGTATATCTATCAAAACAAAATTGCCGATGCGCTACCGCCATCATTGGCTGACCCAATAAAATGCTTTCTGAAAACCGTTCCCTGTCTTCAAACTGCAACGCGTCGACGCCCAAAAGTGGCCATCTATTGATTATTCATCAGGGCGCCATTGGTGATGTGGTACTTACATTTCCGGCTATTGAGAAATTACATGCGCGTTATCATACCATCGACATATTATGTCAGTATCAGATCGGGAAAGTAGCCCAATCGGTGGGATTAGTCCAATCAGCCCTG